>CAYLOW010000064.1:0-17007 GCA_964385315.1 uncultured Anaerolinea sp. | reverse complement strand
ATGTGTTCGGCGCAGATGATCCCCATCGCCGAACCGACATGCGCCAGCATCAGTTTGCCCGTCACATCACCGATCGCCCAGATGCCGGGAACATTGCTCTGCATCTTTTCATTGATCTCGACGAAACCGCGCTCGCTGATCTTGACCCCAACCTCTTCAAGCCCGAGCCCTTTCGAATTGGGACGAAACCCGATCGCTACCAAAGTCTGCTCGGCTTCGATAACGGTTTCCTTTCCTTCGGCAGAGACCTTCACTTGTACACCCGTCCCCGTGGCTATGACAGATTCAACTTTGTGACCGGTCAATGTTTTGATCTTGCGCTTCTTAAATTCCTTTTCAAGTTCCTTCGAAACTTCCTCATCTTCAAGCGGAACGATGCGAGGCAGCATTTCAACAATGGTCACATCCACACCGTAGGAACTCCAGACCGTCGCGAATTCCACGCCGATCGCGCCTGACCCGATAATAACCACGCTCTTGGGAAGTTTTTCCTGCAGGATGGCTTCGTGATAGGTAAGGATCTTTTCGCCGTCGACCTTCCAGACCGGGGGGACAGCCGCGGAAGCGCCAGTCGCTACAATGATGTTTTGGGCCGACAACCCGGTCTGCTTTCCATCCTTGTCAGTAACCGTTACCGCTGTCGCTGTAGTCAGTTTTGCCGTTCCCATGAAGACCGTAATATTATTTTTCTTCATCAAAAAGCCGACGCCTTTGACGAGTCGGTCCGAGTTTTGGCGCGAGCGTTTGACTGCGGCGCCGTAATCCAGCTTCAAATTATCAAACGAAAAGCCAAAATCCTTGCCGCGTTCGCGCAGGGTGTGGGCAACCTCCGCATTCTTGAGCAGGGACTTGGATGGGATACAGCCTACATTCAAGCACACACCGCCAAGCCATTGCCTGTCCACGATCGCGACTTTCTGATTAAGCTGTGCGGCGCGAATCGCAGCAACGTAGCCTGCAGGTCCGGCGCCAATAACGATGACATCAAAATTTTCAGACATATATATCTTCTCCTGGATAAAGGGCAGGTGCCCAAAAGATTTTTTATTACTTATTCTGCAGGTGTAAACCTTTGAATTAAAATGCGTGAAAGACAGAAAAGTTGCGAAAGATCACGTCCAGTCCTGCTTTCACTTTAAAAGTGCTGCGGAAAACTTTCTTCAATCTTGTATCATACCTTCCGCGCTACGAGCAGGAAAACGGGAAATGTTTTTTCGACACCGTCTATTTTCTTTTTGATCTCATATGCGGTTGAAAATTTCACATCTGTAAAACCTGCATTTTCAACCCATTTTTGAAGTTCGCCGCGTTCAAAACCCAGGTGTACATCCGTGGTACCGTCGGTATGAAACGTGCCATCCTCCTTGTCGAGGTCGGCAATGCACAACCTGCCGCCTGGCACAAGCATGGCTTGAAATTTTTCCAGAATGCCTTTGGCATCTGGAATGTGGTGCAGGGTCATCAACGAGTAAGTCAGGTCAAAGCGTTCGGCGGGCAGTGGGGCGGTGCACAGGTCAAGCCGCAGGAGGCGCATATTCAACATTCCCGAAGCAGCGATCTTTTCGGCAAGCACGTCCAGCATTCCCTGGGACGTATCAGCGAGGGTGATCCGGCCCAGGTCTGATTGAAGAGCGAAACTCAACAAACCTGTGCCGCAGCCATATTCCAGCGCAGACATATTTTCAGCAAGCGGAATAGCCCGGCGAATGGCTTCAGCCACCATTTGGGCACGTTTCACTTTCATGGGGTCGGTATCCCAGTCTTTTGCGCGTTCATCGAAATTTGTCAAATCGAACTCTCCAGTGTTTCTTTTTTCACCAAAACCAGTCTGCAATTAAAACCGGATGACCTTGCAAACATATCCGTATCTTTAGCCCGAGATTAACCCTGGCAAAAATTAACTCATAAATTTTTCCTGAACATCAACAGCATCCTTGCCTGCTTCAGGAATAAGGCGGGTATATGTGCCGTCTGCCTGAAGGACACGGGATCGGGAGTTGTCTTTGAAATACGCATCCAAAACGTGATGGTGCAAATAATGGATGTGTTCCTTGCTTTCAACGGGAAAAACAACTTCAACACGATGATTGAGGTTACGGGTCATGAGGTCAGCGCTGCCAAGATACATTTCCTGTTTGCCATCGTTTTGAAAATAGAACAGGCGGCTGTGCTCCAGGAAGCGTCCAACGATACTGATGACACGAATATTCTCGCTCACGCCTTTGATGCCGGGGCGCAAACAGCACATACCGCGCACCAACAGATCCACTTGCACGCCTGCCTGTGACGCCTGGTATAAAAGCTGGATCATTTGCGGGTCAACCAGTGAATTCACTTTAAATATCAGGCGGGCCTTGCGTCCCTGACGCGCATGTTCGATCTCGCGCAGGATCATTTTTTCCATTTTTTTTCGCAGGCTGACAGGGGCGACCAGCAATTTGTGATATTCCTGTTTTGTGGAATAGCCCGTCAAATAATTAAATAGATCGGTTGCATCCGCGCCCATATCATCGTCACAAGTAAAAAGGCCGATATCCTCATAAATACGTGAAGTAAGCGCGTTGTAATTGCCTGTTGCAAGATGCAAATAACGGCGAATCCCCTCGCCTTCCTGGCGGACGACCATGGTAACTTTGCAATGGGTCTTCAAGCCCACAAGTCCGTACACCACATGCACACCGACCTGCTCCAGTGCGCGCGCCCATCCAATATTTGATTCTTCATCAAAACGCGCCTTGAGTTCAACCAGCACTGCAACCTGCTTGCCGCGCTCCGCCGCTTCGAGCAGGGCTTCGACCACCGGCGCGTTTGAACCAACGCGATAGAGGGTCTGTTTAATGGCAAGCACCTGCGGGTCGCGCGCAGCGGCGTTCAAAAAATCGATCACCGGGTTGAATGAATCATAAGGATGATGGAGAAGAACGTTTCCATTTTTAATGACGTCAAAGATGTCCGCTGGTGTTGCGGCATTTTTTAAGGATTTGGGAATGCGCGGTTTATAGGGCGCATCCTTCAGATCATGCCGTTCCACATTGTTGTAAAGCTGCCATAGCCCGCTTAACCCAAGCGGACTATCCAGGGCATACACATCATTGCGGGATACTTCAAGATTATCCACAAGCAATTCCCGGATATTCTCAGGCATTGATTCATATACAGCCACCTGCACCACCGAGCCAAATTTTCGTTTTCGAATGCTCTGCTGCATGGTTTCCAGCAGGTCGTCGGCTTCAAGTTCCTGAATCTCAATATCGGCATCGCGCACAATGCGAAAGGGATGGGCAGCGGTGACTTCCATGCCGGGGAAGAGATTATCGAGATTCGCGGCGATTACCTGCTCCAGCCACACAAAATAGTGTTTGTGTGGAATGGTGCCGTCCTTACGAACTCCGCCGGAAGACCGTTTAATCGGCAGAAGGCGCGGCAGGGTATCAGGCACTTTCAGGCGGGCGAATTTTTCGTTTCCCTTTTTATCACGGATCACGATGGCAAGATTTAAACTTAAATTCGAGATGTGCGGGAAGGGGTGTCCGGGGTCAAGCGCGAGCGGCGTCAGCACAGGATAAATGACTTCTTTAAAGTACGTGTCAACACGCTCTTTTTGCGTCTTGTTTAAATTCTGGTAATCAATGACATGGATGCCCGTTTTATCCAGTTTGGGTAAAAGTTTACGCTGATAGCAACGCCGCGCCTCGGCCATCAACTCCTGTGATAACTTACGAAGGGCCGCAAGCTCAACTGGCGGTGTCATACCGTCTGGCGAGACTTCCATAATGCGCGCTTCCACCATTTTGCGAATGCCTGAGACACGCACCATAAAGAACTCATCCATGTTCGAACCAAAGATGGCAAGGAATTTTATGCGCTCGAGCAGAGGCTTGGTCTCATCCTGGGCTTCCTCGAGCACACGGCGCTGGAATTCCAACAAGCTCAACTCCCGATTAAGATACAGGGAAGGCGAACTGAGATCAATATTCTCGGTTGGGGTTTTAATTTGTTCAGCCATCAAGTGTCGTCCTGGTTACTCAGACCCGGCGGGTTTCCAAAAACTGCCAGATCCTCAAGTTCTATTTTTCGCTAATTTCAACAAGCACGCCCGGAGTGAGCAGCCAGTCCATGGTTGCTTTGCGAGTGCTGCGCAGGTCGTCGGCAAAGAGCCGGCACACACCGCCTTTTTTGAGGGTTAAATCCACCTGTCCACTTTCAGAAACAAGCAGTCCAATTAACGCCGTCAGGAAGGGCTCGTGCCCGACCAATGCGACACTGTCCACGCCATGTTTCCCGCTCAATTCAGTGATCAATAGGTCCGGATCACCCATGGGCATAAGGTTGTCGCTGAATATAACATCTTTTTTTATTTTGAAAACATCCGCAAGGACTTCGGCAGTTTCCGCAGCACGAATGTATGGGCTGGAAAGGATCAGATCAAACTCCACGCCCATGGCGCACAGCCCCCTGGCGATCTGCCTCATTTTCTTCCTGCCCTTATCGGTCAATGGGCGCTGGCTGTCTTCTTTATATTCAGAGGTGCCTTCTTCAACGGCGATGGCATGGCGGATCAAGTATAAGTTCATATTTTACTTCTCCTTCGGAAAAGGCTGGTCTGGCGTTGAACGCCAAAAAGTAACCACTTCGCCTTTGCCCCGTATATAACACGAGACAGCAAGGGTATGGCGTTCTTTGTAATAAAAGTGAAGAGGTTCGGGGGCATAGCCGGCGGGGGCATGCCCGTCAAACGCTGTGAGCTCCCGGAAAGCCGTCTCCATATCTTGAACATCGCCCATTAAAGATTGGTAGTCGTGCATCCTTTTTATCAGGTCTGATGGAAAATCTTCAACAATGGGGCAGACAACTTCGACCATATAGCGAAACTTCTTGAATGCCAGCCTTACACGATGAATGGTGGCAGGCTGGGCCGGGTCAACCTGACCATAGCGCTGCATGACGATTGCATAGGCCCTGTCAACGGCTGATAATAACCCTGCATTCAAACCGGCCTGTGTGAATATCTCGACCATTTTATGCAATTTACGAATCCGGCGGGACAGGTCCGCTGTTTTTAACGCTTTGATCTCCTTGCGGGCGGTGCGCATCAACTTCTTTTCCCTGCGTTGTAAATACTCCTCAAAAGGTTTGAGATGCTGTACTTCGTGAATTTTCCCGGAAATGTCCGAAAGCAACACCTGAACATCCCGCAGTTCATCGAGATGATCGAGCTGCCCCTTTAGAACGCGCCGCACCTTTCTGACTCTGGGATCCTGCATTACCGCATAAAGAAAGTTGAGGGATGAAAGCAGACGGCGCGCCGCTACGCGTAGATCATGCACCGCCTCTTCGGAAAATTCGCGCCGGCAGGTTTTTAGTTCAGTTTGGTATTTATCCCATCGTTTTTGCAGTGAATCGATTAAAAGTAACTTTGCATCCATATATTCTTACTCAATAATTTCCAGGCACCTGCCGTCCAGGCATAAGAACTCCGTTCCCCAAAGCTGCATTCCCATACCGATCAGGTCACTAATCGCTTGAAGATCCGGTAAGGATATTGTAGCCCTATTTGTTATGACCAACCGTAACAGTTGTATTCACCGGCGAAGACAGGAATACCGAACAGATATTTTTTATTAACAGAATCCACACAATATCTTATAAAAATCTTCACCATTCCTTAACAGTCAGAAGCTAAACTTTGACATAAGTGGCCCAAAGGCCATCTGAATTAAATGTAACGAACAAAATAAACGAAACCGTTGGGGTCTTTTACCGAATATGGAGAAAGAATATGGGAGTTGCAGATCTACACTTACACACAATTTATAGTTACGACGGCACCGCAGCCCTGGCTGCCGTATTAAACCGCGCAAAACAAATCGGGTTGGACGTGATCGCCATCACCGACCATGATGAGATCAAAGGCGCAGTCAAGGCGTTGGAACTTGCGCCAAACTACGGCGTGGAAGTGATCCCTGGCTGCGAAATCACCACTGCCGAAGGGGATCTGCTGGCGCTGTTCATTAAGGAAAAAGTGGATGCAGGGCTTACCCTGGTCGAAACGGTTTTGCGGGTACGCGAACTGGGCGGAATATGCATCGCTCCGCACCCGATGGCGGGCGGCATGGGCATGAAAAGCCTGAGCGGACACGTAATTTTGAATGCGCTGCGCATCCCCATGGTGGCAGACACCTTGATCGGCATTGAAACCTACAACGGCACCGCCATTGACCGTATCAGCAATCACTACGCAAACATCCTCGGCAGCCGGCTCAATATTGCCAAGGTGGGGAACAGCGACGCGCACACCATAGACACCATGGGATTCGGTGTAACAGAATTCGAAGGGCATACCCCCGCTGATTTGTTGCATGCTTTGAAAAACAAAACAACCAAAGCCCGCAGGCAAAAAGAGTGGAGCGCATTCAGGATTTTAGGCAGCTGGGGAATCCGCTATGCGGAAAGTACCTTTGTCCGCATGACAGGGTTTGCACACGTATAAAACTTATTCAGCATTGCAAAAGTGACGTAACCCCGCTCGGCAGGCCAAATTGGAAAAATTATTTCCTGTTTTGGCTGATTCAACTCCTATAAACTGCGCGTCAACTTTACCCGCATCACGTATTTATCCACTGCGCTAAAGCGATATTTATAGTCTTCATTACCACGCATGAAATCAAATTCGCTGCGATTATTTTCGCACGCCCATTGCAGGGTATATCCCAGTAAAACCCAACCGGGGGAGAGCTCCATAAAATCGCGGTTGACGCCGGCGTTGTAGCCCCATAATTTGTTGTTGTAATCAAAATTTAGACAGGCTGCAATACGCTGGCCGTCCGCTTCAAGGAAAGCAAGCCAAAGCCAGCCATGTTCATGTGCGGTGCGAATAATGGCACGCATCTGCCCGCGCATGGCTTCCTGCAAAAAAAAAGCTTTGCTTTCGTCATGCTCCATCAATGCCAGGAAACTTTCGGTATCGGCATCCATATCCCGCATGTCCGAAATATACCAGCGGACATTACGCCCGCTTTCTTCGGCGCGGCGCATTTTCCGGCGGATCTCATGGCGCTGTTTCTTTTCCACCCGTGAGAGATATTCTTCAAAACTGCCGTTCAGTGCAATACGCGGGGTGGGGTGATAAGTCTCTTCGAGGTGAGACCAGCCCCGCTGCCCCGCTTCCGTTTTAAGTGCAGCAAGGGTGGGGGATGAATCAGGCAGATTGTACCAATTTAGGCAGCGCCAACCGCGGTGAAGAGATTCGTCCGCGCCCGACAGATCGGATGTGAGGAAATCCAACAAACCTGCCAGAAAGCGCGTGTGATCTTCCATTCGCACGATCAGATCCAGATAATCGGAAATTTCGATGCTGCCAACCAAAAGGAGTGCGGGCTGTTCTTCATATTCTGAAATAAAAAGCGGGGCGATTCCGACTAGTTTTTCATCTTCGCGCGCAGTGACCAGAACCAGTTGGGTATTCTGGCTGCGCCATTCACCACCACCTAGATTCTCCCACCAGACAGATTGGTATTCATGGCGTAAAAATGGGGTATCGGTAATCGAAGTGGACAGCAGATCGTTCCACTCCTGCGGATTGATTTCAGAAAAATTTTTGTGAAGGGTATATTTCATGGACAAAGAATTTTACCAGTATAATGATGACGGAGCGAAAAAACCTGACAGGCTTCCACCAGGCTCCGGCTCACTTAATAAAGTTTATTTCCGGAATTCAAATCATTCCGCATTGCGTAAAAGCCCGTCAGATTGGACACGCACTTAAGGTTTTTTCTTACATGACTCTTGATCTAACCCTATTTCCCATCTACCGCATCAATGGGCTGGAAATCGCCAACCTGCCCGGTTTGATCGCCCTCTCCCCGCCGCAGACCGTAGCTCGCAGCCGCGAAAAAGACCGCCTGATCGCATATTTATTACTGACCGGCAACTCCACGTTTTCCACCAGTGAGTACATGCAAATAGCAAGGGATGCCGCCAATATTTTTTACCAGACTTCAGGCGCACTCACCAGCGCATTGCGGACTGCCGCCGATCATGTTAACAAGGTCCTGCTTGAGCGTAACATGACCACAAGCAAAAATGGGCAATTCGCAATTGGCTGGCTTACCCTTGCGGCGATCCGCGACACACAATGCACGCTGGCTTTGAGCGGACCGATGCATGTATTTTGGTTCAGCCAAAATGAAACACGGCATATTCATGAGCCGGTCGCTTCTGGTAAGGGACTTGGGACAAACCAAACTACGAATGTCCACTACTCACAAACCTCCTTAAATACAGGTGACCGACTGCTTTTTTTCGGCAGGGCACCAGATACATGGAAAAGTGTGCTCAATGACCCAAACCCGGGAGCGATCGATGACATGCGCCGCCGGCTGATCTCGCTGGCCAACACCGACCTGAACGCTGTATTGATACAAGCGGCAGACGGTGCTGGTGTTTTCAATTTACCGGGTGAGACATCTGAATTAAAAGCGGATAAAAGGGAAGAAACTGCTCCGCTTCCGACCCCGCAGTCAGTGCAAGCCCAGAACACATCGCTCACACCTGCGATTGATTCTACCAGCCTGCCATCCGCCCATATCGTTCAACCTTCAGCGTATGCGATCCCGCCTCAACAAGAGGAAAAACCGCATCCCGATCCTTTATCCAACCTGCCGCACAATACCGCGCCGCGCAATTTTCCAGCCTCCATTCCAAGAATACAACCTGCGCACGAATCTGTGAACAAGGAAATTAGCCCGCCTGCTCCCTCGCCTGAAGAGGAAACAATGCCCGGCTTGGAAAGAGCCGCGGCACCCGTAAAAGAGATTGCGCCAAAGATAGCGCGTGAACGCTCAGCACGGAAACGGAAGACCGCCAAAGCGCTCGCAAGCGGCATTCAATTTACCCGTCGTTTGAATGACACCACCAGCGAGAAAATTAAGCTATTCCTGCCGCGCTTACTGCCGGGCGCGGAAACAGGGGAAGCGTTTGCGCCTTCCAGGTTTGCCATGTTTTTCATTGCGACCCTTGTGCCGTTGATCGTGGTTGTGGTGATGTTCGTCATGTGGTCAAAATATGGACGCAATCCACAGTATGAAACCTATCTCATGCAGGCAAAGGAAATGAGCGCCCAGGCGGCAAGCCTTACAAACCCCATCGAACAACGCGAATCCTGGGAAATTGTTTTGTTATATGTTGACAAGGCAGAGAAGATCTATCGCTCAACCTCAGATACCATCCTGCTTCGTCAGGAAGCGGATACAAACCTGGATAAATTACTGGGCATCACACGGATGCAATTCAGTCCTGCGTTCAGCAGCGACCTGGGCATCAAGATCAGCCGTATGGCAGCCAGCGAAACGGATCTATTCCTTCTCAATGCAGAAAAAGGCGAAGCGCTCCGTGCCCAGCCAGCGCCCAACGGGCGGGGCTTTCAGATCGATACGACATTCAACTGCAAACCGGGCGTATATGGAAATTACACAGTTGGTCACCTGGTGGATATTTTGACGCTTCCGCTGTTGAATTCAATTAATGCCACCCTGCTGGGTATAGATGCAACGGGTAATCTTTTATACTGCGCACCTGGCCAGGTAGCGCAGGCCATTCCCCTGCCTCCGCCTGACACAAATTGGAATCACGTAACCGCCTTTACAATAAGTAACGGCAATCTCTATGTGCTCGATGCACCCGCGCGGGCTGTATGGGTATATAACGGCAAAGATGGTGCGTTTATTGACCGTCCGTATTTCTTCTTTGGCGGACAAACCCCGGAAAAACAGGATGTGATCGACCTGATTATTTCCGGTGACGACCTGTACATGCTCCATGCAGACAGCCATCTTTCCATCTGTTCCTATAGCCGCATCGAAACCAAACCCACGCGCTGCCAGGACCCGGCACCTTTGACCAACCCCCTTGCGGCATATCAGGATACCGACCTGTTTGCCAGCGCCAACTTTACCCAAATGCTCTTTACCGCCCTGCCGGATCAATCCATCCTCCTATTGGATTCGGACACCCAGGGCGTTTTACGATTTGCGCCACGTTCCCTTGAATTGCAAAACCAATTCCGCCCCCAGACAGGAAGTTCAAATCCAATCCCGGCTGGCCCTGCCGGCGCCGTGGCAGTCAGTCCAAATCACGTGTTATATCTGGCGGTTAATGGGCAAGCCTATTTTGCAACAAACATGCCGTAAGCAGGAGTGCACTGCACCGTTTTAATGGAATAATCCAAACTGAGACTCTTCTGCTTGATAAGCAGGAGAGTCTACCGTCGGGACAACGTATCCCTCCAAGGAGAATTCATGTCCGATCTTTTGAGCATACTTGCCAGCCTTTTTAAACCTGCGACATACCCAACCGACAGTGCAACTGAACCCGCGCAGATCACAGAAGGTAAAGTATTGGTAATTGTGTATGACCCCGTCATGGATAAATCCGCGGGGACAACACTCTCCCAACTGCGGAAGTGGTATTCCCCGACAGATTTGATCAGCGGGTTTATGTCTGACCTGCTTCAGGTCTCCGGAGGCATGGCGCGCTACCAGATCGTCCAGCGCGTAGACGTAGATGAATTCCCTGCCAAGACCGACGGTTTCCGATACACTCCCCAAACCTATATGGATGTTTTACAGGGCAAATCATCGCCGCACACGCCATCGGGGGTTGACTATTACGCCATCCTAAACAAATATAATGTCCTGCAGCGTGTGGCACGAAATGAAATTGACGAAGTGTGGGTCCTTGGTTTCCCCCATGCCGGCTTTTACGAATCCATTATGGGCGGACCAAACGCGTTCTGGTGCAACGCACCAGCCCTAAAAAATACCAATTCAAGCAACCGCCGTTTTGTCGTGATGGGTTTTTCCTTCGAAAGGCACATTGGTGAAATGCTTGAAGCATATGGGCATCGCGCTGAATCTATCATGGAAAAAACCTTTAGCAAACTGGGCGACGAAGCAAATTTATGGAAACGCTTCACACGCTACGACAAAACAGCGCCGGGCAAATCAGCTTGCGGGAATATTCATTTCGCGCCCAACAGCCAGGTCGATTATGACTGGAACAACTCCACACCCGTCATCAGCGAATGTTATGACTGGCAAATGAATTTTCCAAACTTCAAGGGCGATATGCGAATTGTCGGTCCATCGGAATGGGGAAATGGTGACATCCGCATGCACCATAAATGGTGGTTCAACCATTTTCCCCGTGTAGCAGGGCGCAGGAACGGAATACATAACAACTGGTGGCAATATGTGGTTAAGCCGCAACAAGTAATCTTATAAAGAGTGCAAAAGTGATCCGGGTAGTCCGGCAGCAGATTGCGGGTTATATCTTCTTCCGAAATCCATAAATATCCATGCAAACCAGTCCAAATTTTTACGTCGCTTTACTATACCTGCTAGCTGCTGTTGTTTATGCATGGCTGGGATCGTTTGCATGGCGTAAAAGGCCGGCAGTGGCTGTGATACCGTTTGCCTGGATGATGCTTGGCTTATCCGTCTGGTCAGTTTCCTACAGTGTTGAATTATTATTTCCATATCTCCCCACAATACTATTCCTGATCAATATCGAATACCTGGGAAACGCATTCATCCCTGTATTCCTTCTATTCTTTGCCCTTGAATATACAGGCAAAAGCCATTTGCTTATGCTGCGATACCGACTTGTGATCTGGGCAATTCCTCTTTTAACCATCGCTCTGGTATGGACCAATAACTACCACCACTTAATGTGGGATATGGAAACCATTTCAAAGTCCGGCCCCCTGACTTTACTGGAAGTCCGTTACGGTTTGTTTTTTTGGATGCACTCGATTTATTCATATGTGTTGGCGATTTTTGCCAGCATCCTGCTTATTCTGGAAATGGTACAAAGGCCGAGTAATTACCGCACTCAAATCAGTTTCATCATCCTGGGGATCCTAACCCCTGTGATCGGCAGCATCATATTCACCAGCGAGATCAATCCCATCCCGAACCTTGTTATCCTGCCTTTATTATTTTTACCCACCGGCCTTGGACTTGCATGGGCGATCGCGCGATACCACCTGCTTGAAATTTTGCCTCTTGAACAGCTTACCATCCTGAAAAATATGAGGGATGGCATTATTGTCATCAACTCGAACAAACGTGTTCTATACATCAATCCATTGATCGAGAAGCTGATAGGACGGTTTGAAACCGAAGTGCTTGGCCAGCCGCTGAACCATATTTCAAAGGAATATGGGGAAATCCTTGCTTCACACCTGACAGGAACAGAACACCGGGGTGAAATAATGATCGGGGCAGGCGACCAGGCCAAAATATTTGAGGTGACCGTTTCCCCGGTCACAACCCTTGACAGTTCTCAAAATCTGCCGGGGCCCAACAGCATGGTCATCCTGCACGACATTACAGAACGAAAAAAGTCAGAGACCGAACTTAGCTGGCGGGGAACCATGATGTCCGCCATCAGCCAGGCAGCCGATCAATTCCTAAAAGAAGCCGCATGGGAAGATAAGGTGCGGGACATCTTGGGGAAAATCGGACAGGCGGCAAATGTTAGCCGTGTCTATGTATTCATGAATTATTCGGATGAAAAAGGCGCCATCCACTCAAGTCAGCGTTATGAATGGTCGGCTCCGGGCATTGTTTCCCAGATCAATAACCCGGCTTTGCAGCATATTAACCTGCAAAAAGCTGGATTCAGCCGCTGGGAGGAGAATCTTTTAAAAGGAAAACCAATTTTCGGGCCCCTATACGAGTTTCCGGAATCTGAACTGAATACATTACAAGATCAAAATATTCTTTCCCTGGCAATCATGCCCATTTTTGTAGATGACCAATGGTGGGGCTTCATTGGATTCGATGAGTGCTCGTATGAACGTCACTGGACTGAAACTGAATTGGAAGCACTCCATATTACAGCAAATATTTTCGGCTCAGCTGAAACCCGGGCCCGGACCGAAAACAGGCTGATCCGCCGGCAGCAAGCTTTAAGCCTCCTGCATGATATTGTAATTAAAGCCTTGCAGGCAAAGACATTGAAATATATGGCGGTGGATATTCTGGACCAACTGGCACAGTTAATCCATGCAGACGATTGTTTCATCACTTTGTGGAACAAAGACAATACACAGGCTCCCCCGTTCACTACATACGGAACCAGCGGCGATAATTTTCTATCCTCTCAACCTGTTTCAGGCAGGAAAACACTGACAGAATTGGCCTTAGAACGGGGTCATGTCTTGATCGTAGATGATGCCTACGAGTCGCCGTATCTGGATTATGGAAGTGCCAGACAATGTCCATGGCGATCTCTGATCACATTGCCCCTCGTCGCGGCAAATAACGACCTGGGTGCCTTGATCTTTACATTCAAGGAATTTCATCATTTCCAACCCGATGAAATCGCGATCTGCGAGCAGGCTTCCAGCCTGGTTGCCCTCGCTTTTGAGAAATTCAAAGCAGTGGAACAGGCACAGCGGCGCGCCGTAACTTCTGAGACCCTTCGAAAAGCAGGTGCAGCCGTCACAGAAACCCTTGAAACCGATGAAACCGTATCCCGCATCCTTGAACAGCTGCAACAAGTGGTTGCCTATGATACGGCATCCATACAATTGCTTAATGAAAATGAGTTGGAGATCATAGGCGGAAGCGGTTTTGTTGACCTAAAAGCTGTGATCGGCATGCGATTCGCCATACCGGGCGACAACCCGAACACGATTGTGATCAAAACAGGAAAACCATATCTATTGCCCGAATTGGGAGATGTGTACGGTGATTTCAAAAAACCACCACACAATCACATTCATTCCTGGCTGGGCGTGCCGCTCATTTTTCAAGAGCGGATCATTGGGCTGCTTGCCATCGACAGCGCCACGCCAAACCAGTTTACGCAGGAAGATATCACACTGGCAATGACATTTGCAGATCAAGTATCGGTTGCGCTTGAAAACTCACGCATCTACAAAAAAGCACAACACCAGGCCATTACTGACGCCTTGACCGGTATATATAACCGGCGCGGCTTGTTCCAAATTGGGGAATTTGAATTCTCACATGTGAGACGTATTGACCGTCCGATCTGCGCCCTCATGATCGATGTAGACCACTTCAAAAGAGTCAATGATCGGCACGGCCATGCTGTCGGTGATCAAATTTTACACGGACTTGCAGAACGCTGCCGCACCGTCTCACGCGCCGTGGATATCATCGGAAGGTACGGCGGTGAGGAATTCGTGATCCTTCTACCCGATACTCCGCTCGAACCTGCGCGGCATATTGCTGAAAGGCTGCGTCAATCAATCGCCAAAGAGGCCTTCACCACTGATGCAGGGCCATTACAGATCACAATCAGCATTGGCGTTGCAGAATCAATCAGCCTGGATACGCTGCACACCTTGATCGAGCGGGCGGATACAATGATGTATAAGGCAAAACATGCAGGGCGCGACTGCGTAAAGAGCAGTGAATTGAATTAAACCGGCAGCCAGGTTTGGTATAAACCCAGGTTGCCGCCGTCTCCATCGGATAAAAGTGAATCGACCACCCGCATCCCGGCTTGATCTGCCAGCGCAGACAACTCCTCCATTGAAAACTGATGGGCATACCGCAAGCCCTCTCCCCCGCTCCGCCAATCCAAAAGATAATCTCCCTCATCCAAATCACTTTCGTTAAGCCCGATCCTATCCCATGATTGAATCCGGGACCTGAGTTTTGCACTGTTTAAAAACTGCCAGTTGGATAAAATAAATTTCCCGTTATCTTTCATCAATTTGCGGACGGTTCGTAAAATGCCCAAACGCATCTCCGTTGAGGGAATATGATGTAAAACCGCAAAGGCAGTGACCAGTGACCAGTGACCGGATATCAGTGACTGACCGGCATCTCCTGATAACATTGCAAGATCAACTTCACAAAACTCCACTCCCGGATCAGATTCTGCATCGCGAAGCAGCGGCAGGCTAAAATCCACACCAAGAAGACGGGCTCGGTGACCTCTCTCAAACAACTCATGCAGGAATTTCCCGTTGCCGCAACCCAAATCCAAAACGGAATCATCACCCTGTACGCCACCAAGAATTTTTCTCACCCCGGGCTGCAAGCGCTGGCGTGTTGCAGAAAAATGATCTCCAAAATTTGTATAAAATTCGCGATTAATTGCAAGCAGCCTGCCGGCAGTGACAGAATTCATAAAAGAATTATAACGGTATAATGCCAACAGGTTATCAAAACAAAAGTTGACCACAAAACAACCCTTGAAGGACAATAATCGAGTCTATCGTCCCCCAACTTTGGACTTCCGGATGATCATGGAAATCTCTGAACGAAGAAAACGCTGGAAAAAATTCAACATCCTCACACCTGAAAAGCTTTCACTGGCACATCTTGTGCTCGATGAAATCCGCGCAGGCAGCGATGTGATGCGTGCACTGCGAAATCATCCGCTGGAAAACGGTGAAGGCTATCTGACCAAAGCCGCGCTGGTTGCCGCCTACAACCAAATTGTGGAAGCGGGAAAAATTGAGCCTGACAGGCTTTTGCTTGAAAAAATCCGCATGAAGCCCATGCGAACACTTTCGGGTGTGACCACGGTGACTGTGTTGACAAAGGCGTATCCCTGCCCCGGAAAGTGCATCTTCTGTCCCACTGATGTGCGCATGCCCAAGAGTTACCTTCCTGATGAGCCCGGTGCAATGCGTGCGCTGGAGCACCAATTTGATCCATATGAGCAGGTTAACGCGCGAATTCGCGCGCTGGAAAATTTAGGTCATCCCACTGACAAGATAGAATTGCTGATCCTCGGCGGCACATGGTCATCTTACCGGCGTGATTACCAGGAATGGTTCATCAAACGCTGTTTTGATGCTATGAATGGCCTTCAGCATGAAGATCACAGGGGCGAATTAAACAGGATTCCCGCCGACTCATTGATAAACCTGCCTGAAGCACAAACCTTAAATGAAACAGCAGCCCACCGTAATGTCGGGTTGGTGATCGAGACCCGCCCCGATGAAATTAATCCGGATGAGCTGCGCTGGCTGCGCCACCTCGGCGTGACAAAAGTTCAAATGGGCGCGCAAAGTTTTGACGATCACATCCTGGAGATCAACAAACGCGGACATACTGTGGACGCCACGCGCAAAGCCACAGCCCTGCTGCGCGCTGCCGGATTCAAAATCGTCCTGCATTGGATGCCCAACCTGCTGGGGGCAACTCCGCAAAGTGACCGGGCAGACTTTGCAAAACTATGGGCTGATTACTGTCCCGATGAAATAAAAATCTACCCAAATCAATTACTTGCGAATACAGAGTTATATGAATACTGGAAACGCGGCGAATTTCACCCGTACACATCCCAGGAATTGGTGGACTTGATTGCGGACATCAAACCGACCATTCCACGTTACTGCCGCGTAAACCGTGTGATTCGCGATATTCCGGGCAACAATGTGGTCGAAGGAAATACACGGACAAGCCTGCGCCAGGATATTCAAAGCGAAATGTTAAAACGCGGCACGATCTGTCAATGTGTGCGCTGCCGTGAAGTGCGCGGTAAAACCGTTGAGCCGGGATCCCTGCAATTGAACGACCTCACCTACCAGGCTGGCTCGGCTCAAGAACATTTCATCTCCTTCATCACGCCTGACGATAAACTTGCAGGATTTATCCGTTTGTCGCTGCCTGCAAAAGACTCGGCGCTGACAGGCATGCCTGATCTCGATGGCGCTGCGCTCATTCGCGAAGTGCATGTTTATGGGCAATCGCTCGCAGTCGGCACGGAGCAAACCGGCGCGGCCCAGCACCTGGGGCTTGGTACACGCCTGCTCGAAGAAGCGGATAAAGTGGCCCGCGCGCATGGCTTTTCACGCATGGCGGTCATCTCGGCAATCGGGACAAGACACTACTATTTGGATCGCGGTTTCCAACGCGGCGAGTATTATTTGGTGAAGAAGATATAACTAATAAGAATATAAAATATATGTTGGGGTTTTGCCAAAACTCACCACTGCTTATGTTTTTCTATAAT
>CAYLOW010000063.1:0-17235 GCA_964385315.1 uncultured Anaerolinea sp. | reverse complement strand
AAGTTGTTCAGCATGATTCTCCTTTATTGTACCTTCTACATTTCAATTCAAAATCTTTTGGAATGGGGCCAGATTGCTTAAATTGCAGGGTCAATTTATTGGGGTCCGTGCGCTTTGAGCCAATCTGCGATCGCCCTTAAATCTTCAAATGTATAAGTTGGTTGAAACGGGGAACTTGCAAGGTCTTCCCTGGTGGTTTCGCCGCTAAAAACCAGGCAGGTTGTAATTCCGGATGTCTGACCGAGAGCAATGTCAGTGTAGAGGCGATCCCCGACCATTGCCATTTCAGCGATGCCCAGACCATATTTTTGTGCCACTGCATCAACGATCATACGATTTGGCTTGCCTACGACAAGATCAGGTTCACGACCTGTGGCGGCCAGCACAAAAGCGATCATTGCTCCAATATCAGGCATGTAACCGGTTTCAGTTGGGCAATTGAAGTCGGGGTGTGTTGCGATGAACGGAATGCCCGCCCTCACGAAGTCACACAATTTCCAAAGCTTTTGGTAGGTGAGGGTGGTGTCAAATCCCAACACGACCAGCTGTGGATCATTATCTTCAAGTTGAAAACCGTGCTGGAGAAACTCTTCTTCAAGGGCGGGAGTACCGACTACATAAACCGGAGCAGAAGGATGTTCTTTTGCCAGGTAAAGCGCAGTTGCTTCGCCGGCGGTAAAAACTTTTTCCTCTGAAGTTGGCAATCCCAGACGTGTGATCTTGTCTGCATAAATTCCGCGGTGTTTTGAGGAATTGTTTGTCAGGAACAAATAATCTATTCCAAGTTCATTTAAGGTGTCGATAAAATATAGGGAGCCATCGATGATATCATCACCAAGGTTGAAGGTGCCATCCATATCCAACAGGAAGCATTTTGTGCAAAGCAAAGGTTCGTTGTTCATGAGTTGATTTTTATTGTGCGAAGCAGCCGAAAAGAAGGACGGCAGGTGTCATTGACGCTTATGATCTGTGATTGGGAATACCTGCTGACAGGCGCGGTGGATAGTGTGGGTTGTTGGGCCATTGATTTTAATTTTAGTTTATACGGGGGCTTTTCTGTATATAGACTTCAAAAATCCGAAATCTGAAACGTTATTTTATAACTTCAGGACGATTATACATCTTTTCGCTTATTATCCGGTTACTATGAAATTATCTGTCATCATCCCTGTTTAGAATGAAGCAGAGGGCATTCATGTCATTATAAAGCGTGTACAGGGCCAGGAACTTCCCGAAGAAATTCTTGTTGTAGATGATAGTTCAAAGGACGGGACACGCGACTTATTAAAAGATCTTGACGGAAAAGATGGTGTTCGGGTTATCTTGCATGAACATAATCAGGGTAAGGGCTATGATCCGCACGATTATACAACCCTGATTGAACTGATCAAGGAAAACATAGCAGATGTGGCTTATGGCTCACGCGTATTAGGGGCTTCGCACCATGTTGCCGTGTTTTGGCATATGATAGCCAACAGAATGTTGACCTTCATGACAAATATCCTGTACAACACCATATTGACTGACATGGAAACAGGTTATAAGTCGTTTCGCCGGGAGATCCTGAATGGCATGGCGCTGCACGCGAACAGTTTTATTTTTGAACCCGAGTTCACGGCAAAGGTACTTAAACGGAAATTCCGTATTTTTGAAGTGCCAATTTCATTTAATCCGCGTGATTACACAGAAGAAAAAAAGATCAAGCTATAAGTGTGTTGGGAGTGCCGGTTGAGGTAACATTAAAAAATGGGGTAATGTCAGGTTTTTCGATCAATTCAGGAGGCGGTCATAAAATCTGCTTTTCAATATGATTTGCGATTGTTCCCATACATGCATTTAAACGGATGTTGCCGATTTCGATAAATATGCTTTTTTTCACTCTCAATGGAGGATAAGTCAGGATTCCGCTCAAATAATTCCGAGGGAAGTATGTCGTCATGACCGGCATGAAGCAGGAAGATAGCTTTACCATCCGAGCCCCCTTTAAAATATAGAGCGACTGCCTTTTCTCCAAGCGTTGTCCTTGTTCAAGAATTGAGCTTGGCTGATGGGCTGTCACTAATTTCCGTTTTTGATAATTGAATATTGACAGGTAAATTTATTGTCTTTCTAAAACCACTGCCTCTGGCAGTGGTTGGGTAAAAGGTTCCCCCGTGAGAGTAATTGATAAATAGGTTGTGAAAATTTTTCATGTGCCAAAAGTGGTAAGTCGCTACAGACTTCATGCCTATAATCTCTTACTCCTCAGATACTTGTATCTATGATGTTCGCCAAAAGCCACCGCTAAAGGCGGTGGTAATTTACTAGCTTAGCAAATGCAGCAACTGCCCGGTCAGCAGCTTAATCCACAATTTGAGCTGACTTTTTCACGAATTCTGTCTGGTTTTCATTCTTTGTTTGATGAGTTCAACAATTGGGCGATAGTCTCAACCAGGTCAGACCTGGAGACCGGTTTGTTGAGGAATGCATGTGCACCAGCCTCGGCCAGTTCTTGACGGGTGATGGTTTGAATGTCGGCAGAGATGATCACGAATTTCGTTGTCGTAGATATTTTTCTTAATTCAAGTAAGGTCTCAAGCCCGCTCATCTCGGGCATTAGCAGGTCAAGTGTCACCAAATCAGGTGTCTGAAAACGGGCTGCTTCAATAGCCATGAGGCCTGAACCCGCTTCGCGAAGGTCGAACCCGGTTTCCGCCAAATGCCGGCGGATGCCGTTGCGAGCGAAAGGTGAGTCATCGACGATTAGAATATTGGGCATCTATAAGATCTCCTGAATTCACAATGAACTGATCAGACCTGTTTGAAGTTTTCCTGCAACATGATCACTCAGAATGGTCTGATTCTTTCCGTTAAGCTTTGCTCTATACAACGCTGAATCTGCGGCATGTATCAACTCAGCAGGAGAAAGCGCATGACATGGCGCACCCGCTACTCCAATGGATACCGAAATTTTCCATTCGATGCCTATTAGCTCTTTGCCTCTGCTCTCATAACTCATTGTTTCCACACCGGTTCGTATGCGTTCTGCTACCTGGTAAGCTGCTTCTGGTCCCACCTCCGGCAGGATAAGTGCGAATTCTTCACCCCCATAACGGGCTACGATATCGACTTCACGCATATTTTGCATTAATTGTTGCGCCAGACGTTTTAATACATCATCCCCCGCTTGATGCCCAAATTGATCGTTATAGTGCTTGAAGTTATCTATATCCAGCATGATCAGAGAGGTGGGTCGTCTATAGCGCGCCACTTTTTCAAGTTCCTTGTTTATTTCATTATCAAACCGGCGTCGATTTGTTAACCCGGTCAGTCCATCTGTCAGGGCTAGAAGCTGCTGTTCATTATAAAGACGGGCATTTTCAAGCGCAATTGCCGCCGAGGAAGCAAATGCCGCCAGATTGTCGAGGGAGTTTTTCTGATATACCTGCGTCCCTGTTATTCCCAGAAAAATAAATCCGATCAATCTGCCACGAATAATAATCGGGGCTCCAGCTAAACTTGAAAAGCGCCGGTCTATATCAAAGAGGATATCGTCAGGGACCTGCTCTCCCTTGAATTTTGCTTGTGGGCGTTGGGATACTTCCATCGTCTGGATCAGGGCGGATCCCTCCATGTGAGACTCCAGCCATTGCTTTGGATCTAGGATATCCTCCATGAAAAACCCGTGATACCGCTTTATGTTCAGACGATCCTGTTCCCTAAGCACGATGCAAGCCGCGTCAAAATGGACCACCCGGCTGATCGATTTTAATATGGCATCCAGAACCACTTCGAGATTTAATTCAGAAGCCATGGTTAGACTCATTTCACGCAAAGCCTCTGCAAACTCGCGTTGTTCCCGTTCTGAGGTATGCAGCATTGCATTTTGTATCGCAACAGCAGCCCGGGCGGCGATTGCTTCCAGCAGCTCCAAATCCGACTGGGAAAAATCATCCGGTTTGTTTGTCTGCACATTAAGCACTCCAATGCAATCCCTTGATGCGATCAGCGGAGCTGCCATCTGAAAGCCAAGGTCATCCGGTTGTTCATCCTTTTGAGGGGGGGGAGCTAGCCGTGATTCGCTGTTGAATGCCGCCCAGGAGGCAAGTGCTGATGCAGTAATTTTGGATCCATTAAGGTTTGAGGAGGCGACGCGTAGTTCTCCTTCTTCAAAAAGGGATAATACAACCCGTTCGCTGTTGAACAGCACTTGCGTGCGCTGGACGATCACATCCAAGCATTGTTTCAGGTCGAGGGTCGAGACAGCGTAATCGATCTCATGCAGAGCCCCGAGCTTGGCCACCTCTTTCTGTAAAACATTTTCGATGTTCACCCGTTCAGAGACGTCATTGATAAATGTGATCGTTCCAATTAACTGATTCTCCGAATAAATGGGGGTGATGGTGGCCGTTTGCGGCATTTCGCTCAGGTCTGGATTGCGCGAGGGTGTCTTTATAAAATAGCGGTGAATTCTATTGGACAGAGTGAGCGGCATGCCGCCGTGCAAAACAAGGTTATAGGCTTCGATTAGTTTCCGGCTGATCAGTTCAGGGAAAACCTCTCCCAGGAGGCTGCCAACTACGGCTTCCGGTGCGAGTTTGGCGTTCATGATGACCCACTTATTCATTTGCACCAGTCGCAGGTTGATATCTGTGATCATCACCCCAAACGGAATTGAGTCGATTATCCCCTGAGGTAAAAGAAGATCTTGCTGCCGGAGGGTGGTCTCGGTTTTCGATTTCATGATTTTCTGGGTACCCTGAAAATTAAAGTCTAATCTGAAAGACTGGAAGATTCAATGGATTGAAACAGGTCATCCAAAGAATCTGCTTCAATGATCAAAGCCACATGACCCACCACCGAGCCGTTGTTGAGTAAGAACTTGGTCTTGACCAAAAGTACGTATGGATTTTTTCCCTCATCCTCGATCATGGTAAGCAATTTTTCCAGTGAGTGCATATGGAGCAGGGGGATTGAAACATTTACCTGGGTCTTTAGCAGGTTGCCAAATGAACCGATGTAGGCATTTAACAATATATTACCAACTTCCAACAGGGCTTCCCGGTCAGAGAAAGTGAGCTGCCTGGATACGCCTGGCCCGCCGCTAAGCAGATCAATAAAAACGGAGGCTACATCAAGATCCATGATCAATACGACATCACCGTGTAGCCCTCCCGAGAATTGTTGTTCCACGGCAGCCAGGTCAGAATACATGCTGCTCATTACGCCTGACAGGTCATGTATGGAAAGAATGGAGATTTGAGGCACGTCCAGCACCACTTTCTGGCCTACCAGAATGGACAGGGAAGCTGCAGCCCTTCCAAAACCGATATTGACCGTTTCGGTTAATATATCGCGCTGGTACTCGGTTAATGTAGAAAGGGGTGCCATTTTTACCTCAATTTTTTATATATGCATGGTTACAAAAAATATATCTTACACCTATGGTGGTACTCCATGCATTCCTTTTATGGTAATAGGAAAATTATAAAGGCATAAATAGAAAAAATAATAAAAATGGAGTTAAATCTCCGTCATTTATCGAAGGATCGTGTGAAATGATCAGGCAGGCCATAAGAGCCGCTGTCGAACCTGTTTGAAACAGGGAAGGTTTAGTTCATTACTAGCCCTTTGGAGTTGGATTGTTGGATTCACACATGAACCAGTACAGGACCGACGTGTTATAATTTTGAAACTTGGTATTCGATATTCAATTATTAAGAACGGAGGAATAAAAATGGAAGTTACGGCTCAGGAATTCAAACATTGTGAGTTGATTAAGGTCAAGGGTCGTGTGGATAGCTTTTCCGCCCCCGATTTTTCCAAAGCGCTTGATAAGGCAAATCAAAAAGGATGCTTCAAGATAGCCGTTGACATGAGCGAACTCGAATACATGTCCAGCGCAGGCTTTCGTGCTCTGCTGGCTGCCCAAAGAAATTGTAAACGTTATAACCGCGGCGAATTGGTACTTGTCGCCGTACCGGAACGAATCCATGAGGCGCTTGAATTGGCGGGCTTTACAGAACTTTTCAAGTCATTTGATGACTCGATTACGGCAGTTGGCAGCTTCTAACAGGCCAGGGATTGAATAGGAATCGAAATGCCGCTTCTTCATTTATGATGACTGGAGGCGGCTTTCAATTTGTTTTATGCCCAATATAACTTTTCCAGCCAGTTTTGATGTTTTGGATGATATACGCGAGTTTGTTGCCCAAACTGCCCGCAAGGGTGGATTCAATGAAAAGGAAATCTATTCGCTGCAACTTGCGGCCGACGAAGCCGCATCCAATATTATCGAACACGCATATGAAGGCGATTTCGATGGTGAAATTGATGTCACCTGTGACATGAGCGGTGATACCCTGACCATAGTCATGTGCGACACTGGCAGGACTTTTAATCCATCCAATGTTAAACTGCCCAACCTAAAAGCAGATTTATCAGAGCGCCAGATCGGGGGACTTGGTTTGTATCTGATGCGGAAACTCATGGATGAAGTCCACTATATATCCAATCCAACGACAGGAAATGTATTGACTATGATCAAGCGGAGGGGATGAGCCGCATGAGTAAACCAACAAGCATCTCACCCCATCCCGAATCATGGGACTGGAGTCAACTCACCAGTCTGGGGGAACAGCTTCGCAATGAAGATTCTTTCAGTGCGCAGTGTGATCGCATAAAGGCAATGACCAGTCGCCTTTTGCCGGGCCGGGTGGAAGTGTGGTTGAATGAGAATGTCTTCCGCCTGCCAGATTGGGAGGCAGGACGTGTTTTTTCATTGCAGCCTTCCTTGGCTGGAATGAAAATTGCCATTAAGGAGGAAAAACTTTTTGTGCAGTCCGGGAAGGATACAAAAGAAAGAGCCCTTCGTCATGCTCAGGATAGCGTCTCACACCAGACCTTTGCTGCCATCCCGCTTAATGACCATGGGATCATTTTGGGAGCAATCCAAATTATCCGTCCCAAGCGTTCCACTTTTTCTCAGGAAGAACTCAATCTGCTTCAGGGCATTGCACAGATCGTGGCAGTAAGTTTGTTCGCCTCGCATCGTGCCGAAGTGGAGCAATTCCGTCTCAGACAGATCAATCTTGTGCGTGAAGTCAGCGCGCAAATCGCCAATGTCCTCGATCTGGATGAACTATCCAAACGTGTAACCAGCCTAATCCAGATTACATTTAATTATTATTACGTTGCCATCTTCACGTTGAAACCTGAAACCAAAGTGTTCCGTTTTCGGGCCAGTGCTGTTGCACCACGCAAAGGCAGAAGAAAGGCATCCATAGCGTTGGAAGTGGAATTTGGACAGGGGTTGATCGGTGAGGCCGCCCAGTATGGACAGCAGATTGTCTGCGACGATGTCCGCGCAGATACCCGTTATCGTTTCATTGACAGCCTGCCTGAAACAAGATCTGAAGTGGTCATCCCGCTTAAGATCGAAGATCGTGTGCTGGGAGTGCTTGATGTTCAAAGTAACCAGCCCCACGCTTTCCATCCAAATGACTTGCTGATCCTCAACGCGCTGGCGGATAATATTGCCCAAGCGGTGGAAGGTGCCCGCCTGTACAATGGGCTGCGCCGCCGGGCAAACCAGTTAATGCTGGTTTCAGAGGTAAGCAGGAGTGTATCTTCCACGCTTAATCTTTCCACGATCATGCAGAATGCGGCACGCCTTATTCATGAAAAGTTTGGGTATCCGCATGTTTCCATGTTTACCGTTCACCCGAACAGGAGGATTATCGCGTATGAAGCGGGCAGCGGCAAACGCAGTAAAAAACTGGAAGGCTATACCATGTCTTTGGATAACCCCAATGGACTGATGGTATGGGCGGCTCGGCTCGGAAAGCCCATTCTGGTTAACGATGTCACAGCAGATGACCGGTATATCCCTTCGCCGCTGCCTCCGAAGAATACCCATTCCGAATTGTGCGTGCCGCTGATCTTTGAAGGCAAAGTGGTTGGTCTGCTGGATATTCAGTCAGACAGTCTCAATGCTTTCACCGAAGAAGACCAAATGATGTTCGAGGCCGTGGCCGATACCATGGCTGCTGCTATTCGCAATGCAGATCTATATCGCTCAGAACTATGGCGCCGGCAGATCTCGGACAGCCTCCGTGATGTAGCTGGCCTGGTATCAGACAACGTGGGCGTGGATGAAGTATTGGAAATGATCCTCTCTGAATTGGATCGCAGCCTGCCGATCGATATTTCCGCGATCTGGCTTTTACAGGATGATGAATTATGTATTTCTGCGGTGCACGGCATCGATGCCGGCAAGCTTGAGAGCGTGTGCATTGCGAACCCCGATTCAGCCTACGCTATGGCTGAAGCTTTAACGGCTGATTTCCCCGTGATCCGACGTCCTGATCAACCGATCTGGCCATCCGGTTTGACGGCGGGTTATAAAAGTGATTATTCGTCAATTGCCGCACCGCTGAGGGTAGGTGATCGTCCTCTGGGCGTGTTGACTCTGGCCCATCATACATCTAGGCGCTATGGTCATGAAGCGCAGGCCATCACTGCCACGTTTGCCAGTTATGCTTCGGTGGCAATTGAGAACGCTCGCCTGTATGACGCTGCACAGGAACAGGCTTACGCATCCGCCGCATTATTGCAGGTTGCGCAGGCTGTGGTAAGCCTGAACGATCTTGATGAAATTCTTGCATCGATCACTCGCATTATGCCGATTCTCGTGGGCGTTCACCGTGTGGCTTTATACCGCTGGGATGCTGAACGCATGTCTTTTATAACCACCCATGAATATGGTTTTTCTGAAGAGCAGGAATTCGTAATGACTGAAAGGGAATTCATGCCTGGCGATTTTCCGTTGCTTGACTTTGTGCGCGAGGAGGGCTTTCCGGTCACCCAGATACTGCAACCTGGGGCAGAACCCATCACATGGTTGGAACTTCATCCTGAAACGGTATTGGAAGTCGATGTTCTGAATGCAGACCGTCTGTTGTTGGCTGTTCCCATCGCCATTAAAAACGATATGTTTGGTGTTATGTTGATCGAAGAGGCAGAGAATGGACGTCGTTTTCGAGCGCGCCGCATCGAGATCATCAATGGCATTGCGCAGCAGGCTGCGCTTGCGATCCAGAATGACCTTTTACAGCAGGAGATGGTGGTGCGCGAACGTCTTGAAACCGAGGTGCAGCTAGCCCGTCAGATCCAGCAGACTTTCATTCCGCAGTTTTTACCGACCCGTGAATCGTGGCAGTTTGCGGCCCGCTGGCGAACCGCGCGGCAAGTGGGCGGCGATTTTTACGATGTGATCGAATTACCAAATAATAAGCTTGGCATTTTTATCGCAGACGTGGCGGATAAGGGCATGCCTGCTGCCTTGTTTATGGCGCTCACACGTACCCTCGTGAGGGCCGCGGTGCTCGAGCAGCCTTCCCCGGTGGACGTGCTCCGTCGGGTGAACGATCAGCTTTTACCTGATACTCGCCAGGGCATGTTTGTGACCGCGGTCTATGGCGTGCTCGATACCAACAGCGGCGATTTTACTTTCGTGAACGCCGGGCATAACCCACCGATGTGGGTAAAGGCCAGCGGTGAAATTGAAAAGCTGACGCGCACAGCTATTGCACTGGGTGTGGTTCAGCAACCGTTAATGCAGGAGCGTACTATCTCACTTGCAGACGGGGAAACGCTGCTGCTTTATACCGATGGTTTAACCGAGGCTTTTTCGCCTGGAGGATTTTTATTTGGTGACGTCCGTTTGATGGAAGCGCTTGGCTCAATTCAAGAGATCACTGCCGATGAAATTCTGGTTTTTGTTGAGCAGCGCTTGAATGAGTTTATTGAAACTATCCCGCTGGGGGATGACCTTACCATGTTAGCGGTCAAGCGCGCGTGATCTGTTGGTAAATGATCATCTTTTGTTTGCCTAGACCGGCCGAACTCGAAGCAGATTCATATTCCCCATAAATACGCCTTCTGGAAAATCTTCAAGCCCTAACTCGCGGGATTCCGGGCATGACCTTCAGGTTGTAATCTTGCTGTGCTTTGAAATGAATTTATCGCTGCGTTCGATGATGTAATAATCATTGGGCGTTTTTGTCCTTTGCGCGTGCAAAATACCCCATCGGTGGTTGGAAATACATTTATTTTCACCCTCTTATGTTTTATTAGATTTAATACCAATCGCAGCGCTTTATAAGTGTTCTTAATTCCTTATTGGGTATCGTTAATGACAAAAAGATATCATTGAATATCCACGCAATTTACCTTCCAGTTTATATTTCTTTCGTCAATCTATCAATGCGTTATCTGCAAACTCAATTTCCAGTGTAATTTGGCCAACTTCTTGAGGGACCACATAGAATTGGCCTTTGGCTGTAGACTTCACATGATGTGTACTCTGGGGATGTGAGGGTGAAGCGTACAGGAAAATAGAGTATTCTTAATTTTAAAAACACTTAATTTTAAAAACCTGTGCAAAACCTGTGCACTCTGGTATACTAGGTTTGTAACAAGTGAATGATATTCAAAAAGGAATCTTCCTATGACACAGAAAACCCAACTCAAATTTAACGACCCCGCACCAGATGTGAAGTTACTTGGTGCAGATGGTATTCCTGTTCAACTTTCCTCGCTTTGGCAGGATAGAGTGTTGGTGCTGGCTTTTACCCGGCACTTTGGATGCCCGCAGTGCAAGGAAATGATGGATCAGTTGATCGATGCGCACCAAGCCCTGACCGAGAAGGGCCTGCGCCTTGCGATCATTTCCCATGCCTCAGCAGAATCAGCCAAACAGTTCTGCGACCTGCGCGCGTCCAGTGCCATCTGTCTGGCAGATCCTGATCGTACTGCGTATCATGCATATGGCTTGTATCAGGGAACCTTCTGGCAGACCTTGTTATCGCCAAGTATCTGGGCTTCGAACCGCAGGTTGGTACGCACGAAAGGGTACAAACCTGAAATGCCTCCCGCCGGACAGGACGCGTATCAAATGTCGGGCACATTCATCATTGGCACAGATGGACGCATCCGGCTTCCATATTATTACGAAGATATAGCTGACCACCCGCCAGTAGACTTAATTTTGCACGGTATCATGGGTTCCAATTGGGATAAGCCGTATGACGCCAAGCCTGTTATTTAATGATTAGGGAATGTTAAAATGAAAAGTTTTTTTCTTGCAACTTACCTTGCTGTAAAAGAAGTGATGCGTAATAAAGGACGATTTTTTCTCGTGGCTTTGGTCATTGCGTTGATCACTGTACTGGTACTTTTTATTGCTGCGCTTGGAGAAGGGCTTTCAAATGCCAACCGCCAATACGTTGCAAACCTGGATGCTCAGTTGATCGTGTTCCTGCAAAAATCGGACTACAGTATTAATGCAAGCCGTCTTGAAACCAACACGGTCAAAACAGTTCGTCGTGTGGAAGGGGTGGCGGATGCAGGCCCAATTTACACGTCCAACTCACAGATCGTATCGCTCCCCGAGCCGCTCAAAATATCGATCCTCGGCGTGGAAGCCGGGCGGCCTGGTATGCCCCTGTTAGTGGATGGACGATATTTTCGTGGGGGGGAAGCGCGGGAAGGGGTGATGGATGCCAGTGTGGCACAACGCACTGGATTGAAGATCGGTGATGAAATAAAACTCCGTTCTACCCAGGGCACCAAGGATGTGTTCTTCACTTTGAAAATCGTAGGGCTTGTATCGAAACAGGCGTATTCCTTTCAGCCTACCATTTTTCTGCCCGCGGCGACCTGGGAATTGGTGAGGCCCCAATCTGAGTCCGACCTGAACAGCAATACTCCCTATCCGAATATTGTCGCTGTCAAATTGAAAGACCCTGCTCAGGTGCTGGAAATGAAAACCCGCCTGCAAACCGAGGTCCCCAATATTGAAGTGGCTGATATTCAGACGACGATCAATAATATACCCGGGTACACTGCGCAACAGGGAACGGTACAAACTCAGGGTTTCTTCACGCTCTTGATCGGTATTTTGGTGATTGGCGGTTTCTTCCAAATTCAAATCCTGCAAAAGGTACCGCAGATCGGTGTCTTAAAGGCGATCGGTTCCTCCAACTTGGTCATCGGGTTTGCTGCAGTGATTCAGATCATTATCGTTACTGCAATTGGCGTGGGTATTGGATCAGGGTTGAATTATTTATTCTCTCTTGTTTTACCCCCTGAAATTCCATTGGCATTCAACGGAGCATGGTCCCTGGCCGCAGTCCTCCTGCTTCTGTTCATTGGACCTTTGGGTGGAATGGTCTCCATTGTTTACGCCGTGCGCATTGAGCCGTTGAAGGCGTTGAGGTTAGGATAAAAATGAACACAGTTGCTTTGGAAGTACGTGATCTGGTTAAATCATTCTCACTCGACGGAGCCACCATTAACGCGGTGGATGGCGTTTCGTTTCAGGTGAATTCCGGTGAATTTGTTGCATTGGTGGGGCCCAGTGGTTCAGGCAAGACCACCATGCTTTCCATCCTTGCTGCGCTGCTGACCCCCACGAGTGGGAAGGTATTAATTGACGGGCAGGATCTATCAAAGATGAACGAGAGGCAGCGCGTTAAATTGCGCCGCGAGAAAATTGGCTTTACCTTTCAGTCAAATAACCTTATTCCTTATCTTACTGCCCGCGAAAACGTGGAATTTATGCTCAGACTCAACAATAAGCGCGATCGTGCGGGCCGCCTGCGTTCCGATGAATTATTGGCACGCCTCGGGTTGGCGGAACGCTTGCACAGCCTTCCCGCCCAAATGTCCGGTGGACAACAACAGCGGGTTGCCATTGCCCGGGCGCTGATCCACAACCCTGCTGTGGTGCTGGCCGATGAGCCTACTGCCTCGCTGGATACCGAGCGTGCGTATCAGGTTGTTGAAACCTTTGCGCACCTCATCCATGAAAACGAACGCGCAGGCATCATGGTCACGCATGACCTGCGTATGTGCCAGTTTGTGGACCGTGTCCTGCAAATGCAGGATGGAAAACTGGTGCAGATCTATAAGTCAAAGCAGGAGATTATGGAATTGGCGCAGGGAACGTTAAAACATTAGAAGTCTGCTCTCCAGTGTCGAATTCCATCTACGAAAAATTGCCTGTTGTTATTACTGAACGGACAAAGGTATAAGTATTCTACAAATGCCCTCTATTTAGACTTTTGAATATCCCCAATGCAGAATGCCATTTCGACGAGTGTTCTTCGAGGAGAAATCTTAACCGCTGCCGGGCAAAAGATGTCTCCTGTCGCTCGAAATGATAAGCAGTTGAAAATAAAAATCACAAATCAACTTATGCGTTGCAAAAAAGACCCCAAAGGTATAATAACCTTCGGGGTCTTTTTATACTACTTTTGTTGCTTAAATATTACGTTGTTTCCAAATACTTCTGAATCTCGTAATCGGTCACACGCAGGCGGAATTCATCCCACTCTTCCAATTTTGCTCGCATGTAGGCTTCGTACAAGTAGCCGCCAAGCGCGGACTTCAATACTTCGTCCTTCTCCAACTCAGCCAAAGCTTCGGCCAGTGAGCCGGGCAGTTCTGTGATGCCCAACTGGGTGCGTTCTGCCTTATCGAGGTGATACAGGTTAATGTTGTTGAGCGGCTTGGGTGCGGTGAGTTTTTTGTCAATGCCATCCAGCGCGGCGGCAAGCATTGCCGTGAAGGCCAGGTACGGGTTGGAGGAGGGATCGGGGAAGCGCAATTCGGCGCGCACTGCCTTGTCACGTCCTTCGGTGTAGCGTGGAATGCGGATCAATGCCGAACGGTTCTGCTGTGCCCAGCCGATATAGACAGGGGCTTCATAACCGGGTACCAGGCGTTTGTAGGAATTCACCGTCGGTGCAACCACACCCGCCAACGCGCGGGCGTGTTCCAACTGTCCGGCAATGAACGAGTATGCCAGCGGCGAAAGGTGGGCGGAGTCCTTTGGATCGAAGAACAAATTCTCGCCGGTCTTGATATCGAAGAGCGATTGATGGCAGTGCATCCCGGAGCCATTGATGCCGTACACCGGCTTGGGCATGAATGAAGCGACCAGTCCGTGCTGTGCTGCGATTGCCTTGACGGTGTATTTTAAGGTCAAAACATTGTCAGCAGCTTTGAGGGCATCGGCAAAGCGGAAGTCAATTTCGTGTTGTCCCAACGCAACTTCATGATGCCCAACTTCCACGTCCAGGCCCATAGCGTCCAACGCTTCCATCAACGCGGTTCGTACGACGACCGCTTCATCGAAGGATGAGAAGTCAAAGTAACCGCCGGTATCGTGTGGTACAGGGTGAACTCCATTTCCATCTGAAGCTTTGAACAGGAAGAACTCCGGTTCAGGTCCAATGTTAAGCATCCAACCACGCTCGGCTAATTTCTTGAGACTGCGCTTCAATGCGCCGCGCGGATCGCCTTCGAAGGGTTCATCGTTTGGTGTGAAAATATCGCAGAACACGCGCGCGCGTTTTGAATCCTCGGAAGACCAGGGCAGCACGGCATAGGTATCGGGGTCAATGATCAGGCGCATGTCACTTTCCTGAATGCGCGCAAAGCCTTCCACTGAGGAACCATCGAACCAGGCGCCGTCATCCAGTACGCCTTGTAAGTTGCGAACAGGCATATCGACGCTTTTCACGGCCCCCATCACATCTGTGAACTGAAGTGAGATGAACTTGACATTATCTTCCTTGACACGTTTGATCAAATCTTTTCCGTCCATTTTATTTCTCCTTTTTGATAAATGCTGATTTCTGATCGACAACGGGTCGTCGATAACCGACCCTAATTTACTGATGATTCTCCACTAAAACCTCCTTTGTTTCATACCGGACCTTTGGTCTGGTACTGTTAATAAAGATCACTGATCCGACAATGATGCCCGCGGCCAGCCAGATGCGCGGCTCGAGGGCTTCATTGGCAAACCAGGTACCGAGAAAAATGGCAACGATCGGGTTGACATAGGCGTACGTCGAAACCAGCGAGATTGGTGCGTTTTGAAGCAGCCAGCCATAAGAAGCAAACCCGATCAGGGAACCCACAAGAATAAGATACAACAACCCGTATAACGAATGGGTTGAAACAGTGTTTATATTCCAACCTTTCAACTCACCCGAGATCAGCGAAACGATAAATAAACTTATGCTGCCCATTAACATTTGGGCGCCCGTGTTCATCAATGAAGATTTTGGCAGGTCAACAGATTTGCTGACGATCGAACCGATAGCCCAAAACAGGCAGGCAAAGAGAAGTGTTGTTACACCGAAAGGATTCAACTTTGTGGCACTTCCGGAAATTTCCGATGGACCCACGAGGATGAAAATGCCTACAAAGCCGATCAATAACCCGACGATTCCCAGCCAGGTCGGTTTCACGCCGTTGGGGCGGATCGCCTCGCCGATCACCAGGAACATCGGACTCGAGGCGATGACGAGCGCAGCAATCCCCGAGGGGATAAACTGCTCTGCCCAGGCGACCATGCCGTTGCCGCCCAACAATAACAACGAACCGATGATCGCAGTGGAAATCCACTGCTTGCGCGTAGGTAGGTTATGCCCGGCAACCATCTGCCAGATTACCAGGATCAAGCCTGATATCAGGAATCGGACTCCCGCGTGAAAGAACGGCGGAATGGTCTCGATCGCAATCTTGATTCCCAGATAGGTGGAACCCCAGACGATGTACAACGCCACTAATGCAATCCATACTTTTGATTTCATTTATTCCTTAATGTTTATTATGTAAATCTCGGAAGAATGCCTGGACAGGTGTGCGACCAGCGCTCTTGAGAACAAATTTGCACCATTACCGGGTAGAGGTCTCCCTCTGCTCAAAATGATGATTGAGGTGCGAAGAGTGCGCTCATTCCGGATATTATTTCCATCGGGATGAGCCGATCTCCATTTTTATTACGCGGATCCTGCTTCGCTTTCCGCACCCGATGTGATGAATTCCTTTGCCAGCAACGCCATCTTCCTTGCCGTACCATAGCGATAGTTTCCGAATTCACCATCCTTGCGAATAACCCGGTGACATGGAACCAGGACCGCAACCGGGTTATGTCCTACTGCCGTCCCAACCGCGCGCATTGCATGTGGATGCCCGATTTGCATGGCGATCTGCCCATAGGATGTCACCCCGCCGACCGGGATGTTCAGCAGAGCTTCCCATACTTTGATCTGGAAGTTCGTACCGCGCAGGTGCAGGCTGAGAGGTGTCTTGGGAACCGGATTTGAGTTCGGACCATCGAAGATACGGGCGGCAAGCGGGGCGGTGGCGCTGTAATCTTCGATCATCCTGGCCTGCTTCCACGCTTCCTCTAGGTTGTCGATCGACCTGCCTTCACTGTTTTGTACAAAACTCAAATGGCAGATACCGCGCTCTGTGGCGCCTAACAGGCATTTCCCATATGGCGTGGCATGCAGCCCGTAGCGGATGGTTACGCCTTCACCGTGTGATTTGAATTCGCCCGGCGTGACCGCTTCGGTGTTGATGAACAGGTCATGCAGGCGTCCCAGGCTCGAAAGCCCGACCTGGTGCGTGGTCTCCAGCAGGTTTTCGGAGCGGGCAAGCAATTCCTTGGCATGTTCCTTCGTCAAGTACTGCATAAAGCGCTTTGGGCTGATGCCTGCCCAGCGCGTGAACAGTCGTTGAAAGTGATACTCGCTTAAGCCGACAGCGGATGCGATCTCATCGAGTTCGGGCTGGTGCTGCACATTCGCTTCAATGTATTCGATCGCGTGTTCAATGAGTTGATAATGTTGTGAAAGTTCAGATGCGTCGTTCAGTGTGGGTTGGATCATAGTTTCCATTTTCATCTCCTTAATGGTGGAGATTGTATTCGCCAGCCGGCATTGAAGCGACCCGATTCTTGCTCATCAATTCCAATAATGACCAGTTTGTGTTAAAAAATTAAACAGGTATGCCCGGGCACACCTGTTTAATACACATGGTATTAAAAAGAAACGCCCTTCCATAAGCTTACAGACAATGGAGTAAAACGCTCGTTTTACCCTGTACCTGTAATCACTGCGTCCACCTTGTCCCAAACATCACTGTCTGGTTTTCAGTGGCAGGCAGCAGAGTTTTTTAAAACACCTGTGCCCATACCGCTTGCTTTGGAAGGGAGAAGGAAGTTAGTGAAATAACTTCAGAGGCATCCGCTGATCTATCCGATTTTCCCGCACACTGCCTGTCCCAGGGGGAAGGCAGGTTTGGTTAGCGTCCCGTTCGCACGGGAGAACCTCCACCTCGTGATCTCGCACCGCGAGACCCAGCCGCTATATCTCCGTATTCAGTTGACTG
>CAYLOW010000062.1:0-17257 GCA_964385315.1 uncultured Anaerolinea sp. | reverse complement strand
CCGCATGTCCGGTGGTGTGAGAGGGGGCGGTTAATCGCCGCTCCCTACTCGATTACAGACGAATACCATCCCCGCATGGGTATTTGTAAGCCTACCCGGTGTTTCTTAATCCTGATGCTATGCCGTTGATGGTGATCGCCATCACTTCACGCAGGGCATCGGCTTCGGCGCCTTCGGGGGAGGGCAGGGCGCGCAAACGGCGCAGGGTTTCCACTTGAATATAATTAAGCGGGTCAACATAGGGGTTTCGCAGTTGCACAGCCTGGCGGGTGGCAGGTTCAAGCTCAAGCAGGGTTGAATGTCCGCTGATGGAAAGAACCGCATCCCGTGTTCGTTCGTATTCAGCACGGATCGATGTAAATATCTCATGTGCCAGTTTCTGGTTCGGGACTAAATCCACATACAGGGCTGAAATTTCCATGTCCGCTTTGAGCAGGGACATTTCTGTGTTGGCAAGCAGCGTTTTGAAGAAGGGCCACTCCACGTACATTTCACGCAGCAGCGCTTGGTCTGAAATGGAGGCGAGACCTGACCCGAGGCTGTACCAGCCGGGTAAATTGAAACGGCTTTGCATCCACGAGAAGACCCAGGGGATGGCGCGGATCTGGTTGACCGCGCCTGACTGTGTCCGCGATGACGGACGCGAGCCGATTTGCAGTTGTTTGATCTGATCGAGCGGCGTGGCAGACTGCCAGAACTCTATAAAGCCCGGCGTTTCATAAACCAGTGTGCGATACGCCTGATGTGCTGTTGCTGACATTTGATCCATCGCAGTGCGCCATAGTTCGGGAACGGTTTGGGATGGACCCGGTGCAGAGGCAAGAATTACAGCGCTGGCGATCTGTTCAAGGTGGCGGTGAGCCAGCCCGGGATTGGAGTAGCGTAAGGCGATGATCTCTCCCTGCTCGGTGAGACGAAACCGGCCGTTGATACTGCCGGCAGGCTGGGCGCGGATGGCGCTGTTGGCGGGTCCGCCGCCGCGTGCGATCGTTCCACCCCGCCCGTGGAACAGGGTTAGCTTAATGTTGTGATTTTTTGCGACACGGGTAATCTCCTCCTGGGCTTCGTATAAGGACCAGTTCGCCATTAAATAACCGCCGTCCTTATTGCTGTCAGAGTAGCCGATCATCACCATTTGTTGGTTCGCGTGAGAACGCAAATGCTCACGGTAAATATCAGAGGTGAAGAGAATTTCCAGAATACGCGGCGCATCTTTGAGGTCGGGAACTGATTCAAAGAGCGGCGTGATCTGCGGGATGACATCGCAGCCGGCCCATTTTGCCAGCAGCAGCACAGTTAACACATCCGATGCGGCGTGGGTCATCGAGATGATGATGGGGCCGAGAAGTCTTTCCCCGTACACCTGGCGGGTGCGCCCGATCAATTTGAACAGCGACCAGGTTTCGGCGGTGGACGAGGTGACGCCGGGATGCCGGGAAAGGTTGGGGACGGGTTCCATCCATAGCCGGGTGATCAATTCAATTCTATTTTCAACAGGCAGGTTTTCGAAATCAGCTTCGATATTTAGCGCGCGCAAAATTTCACTGAGCGCGGCATTCAACCGGCCTGAGTCTTCCCGAATGTCAAGCCTGGCGGTATGTAAGCCAAAGATGCCAACCTTGCGGCGTACTTCCAGCAAATTATTTTGAGCGAGTTTTGCAGGCATGGCGGAGGAGATCAGTTCCAAAAGTTGGGTGAGATCGTCTACATCCATGCGGGCGTGGAGGGCATAACTTTGCAGCAGGTGCGCCTTCATATCCTCCCGTGAGGCTTCCGCCAGGTCAGAGGCGAGCAGGGATAGCGAAAGGCGGTAGGGTTCGTTGGCGTAGCGCTGTTCAATATAGGCAATATGCGGCGGGAAGGGGCGGCGGTCGTTGATCCAGTCCAATAAACTTTGCGGTGGCGGGATGCGGCTGGAACTGATACTTAAATGGCGTGCCAGTTCCTGAAAGCTCTTGCGGTGATTTTCCACGCTTAAGCCGCGATGCAGGCGCAGTGCTTCAGCGGTCACTTCAGATGTGACATTTGGGTTGCCATCGCGGTCGCCGCCGATCCACGAGGCCAGCTTGAACCATGAATTGGGGGCGTGCAGTCCGGGATAATAACAATCCAGCGCATTTTCAAGGTCTTCGTAAATTATGGGAAACGTATTCCAGAAGAACGAGTCGATGAAATACAAGCCCGTTTTTACTTCATCGGCCACGGTTAATTTCGTGGCGCGGACCCGGTCGGTCAGCCAAAGGGATAATATCTCGTTGCGCAGCGACCGGGTGATTTTTTCCTGTTCACGTAGGGAAAGCGGGTCCGTGTTGAGCTTTTCTATCAGGTGTGTGACATGCTCCATTTTGGAGAGCACGGTTCGGCGGCGGGCTTCGGTGGGGTGGGCGGTTAATACCAGTTCTATCGAGAGGTTGTTCAGCAGGTCTTTCATCTGCTCATGGCTGATTCCACGTTCTTTAAGAGCGGCAATGGCGTGGCCGATGGATTCGGGGATGGGTTCAGGATAGGTTTCATCTTCACGGTGGTGCAAATTCAGCACGCGTTGATTTTCCTCGGCGCGATTTACAAGATCAAAGTAGGCGGCGAAGGAAGCGGCGACAGCCCTCGCTTCTTCCGTCTTCAGGGAGGAGACTTCCCTTTTCAGGTCCTGTGCCGACGACAGGTCCCCGGCGCGGCGGGCTTTTGCCATCGCGCGGATTCGTTCCTCGATCTCAAAGATCAGGGGTGATTCGAGCTCCGAGATGACCTCTCCGAGCAGGTTGCCAAGCAGGCGAATGGTTTGTGCGATATCCATAAAATTCCATGAAGTATATCAAAGGCTTGTAAATACTTTTAGGCAGTAATTCGCGTCTCAATCTTGCATTATAAGATGGCGCTCTCGTATCGAATCAAATCCCTGTTTGTTATGGGCTGCTCCAATAAAAAACCGGGCACTCTGCAGTTACATGGTTTAAATGCGCCGCGCGTGTATAATCCCAATATTCATCAAAACAAACCCCGGGAGAGCCGAAACGGAACGGAGAAAAATGATCACTGATTGGAACACAGCTTATCAGCAGCGTCCCTATGTGGCGGAAATTCCTCAGCCTGGTGTGGTCGAACTTGTTGAACGATTGAAACAGGAGGGGATAAGGCAGGTTCTTGACCTGGGCTGCGGGGATGGCCGGCATTTGGTTTTCCTTGCAAAGCAGGGGTTTATTACCAGCGGTGTCGATGGCGCTTTTTGGGGAGTATGCCGTGCGAGGCAATGGGCAGACAGGGAAGGCCTGTCCGTAAAGATGGTGTGCTCCGATGTCCGTTCCCTTCCATGGGAGAACGGAAGTTTTGATTGTGTCATTTCCACCCAGGTGATCCATCATCAACTCCTGGTTGCCATTCGGGAAACAATACGTGAAGTAAAACATATTTTGCGGAAAAATGGGCTTTTTTACTTCACAGTCCCTAAATATTTTCCCCCGGGCAATTGGAAGGATGGAAAGTATACCGAGGTTGAAAAACACACCTACACCCCCTGGGACGGGTTTGAAAAGGGTATACCGCACCACTTATTTACCAAAAGAGAGCTTACTTCAATCCTGAAGGATGATTTCGAGATACTGGAAATCAGCTCGACAAGTCAATTAAGCGCGCTTGTCCGCAAGGTAAAATGAACGATCGTGATTTTTCAATTTTAATAAGGTGCCCCATGACATTTCAACTTGTTTACTGCTCACAGCAAGACCCAAAATGGAAAAATGATATTCTCGGTTTTGGAGACCCCGGTGATACGATCGGTTATGTTGGCTGCGCGCTGGCAAGCGTGGCCATGCTGCTCAGCGGGCATGGATACATTGAAACGCCAAAAACCCTCAACCAAAAAATGAAGAACGTGGACGGATTTGTCAGCGCCGGCATCCGCTGGGGCGCGGTCAATAAGATATATCCCCAGGTCAGCATGAAAAGTTTTATCTCCTGCGTCAGTACAGATGCACCGCTTGGGCAGATAGATGCCTCCATTGCGGCGGGCCAGCCTGTGATCGTAATGGTGGACAGCACACCAGCGGCGGGACTTTCCACCCATTGGGTCCTGCTGTACGCAAAGGAAGGCCAGGACTACCTCATACTTGACCCGTGGCCTTATCAAACGGATGTCACCAAAAAGACATATCTCATGCCGCGGTACAGCCAGGGTAATTCGCTCCAGCGTGCCATTATGCATGTCATCATCTACGAAAATTACGCTGCCAGCGGAGGGATTGCTCAACCGGGATCCGCCGCTCCGGCTGTTCCCGCGGCTGCGCCGGCAGGCGCGTTTTCCGCCCGGGTTAAAGCAGATGTTGCCTGGGGCATGAACATCCGCTCGAGCATTGACACCTCCAGTCCGGCTAACATCATTGTCTCTGTGCCTGCTGGAACCACGCTCAGCGTATTAAGCGCGGATGATTACGCAAAAATTGGCGCCGTGAATCAATGGGTGCGTGTGCGTGACGACAAGGCGCACGAAGGTTTTGCCGCTGCGTGGTATCTGGAAAAAATTCAAACGGCCGCCCCTGTCGTTGAAACCGCTCCTGTTCAAGGTTCGCCGGCAGAAACGCCCGCCCCAAAGCCGCAGCCGGCAGCAGGTCAACTCATTGTGGTTGTCAAGCCCAGGGTTGGGAAATTTGGCGCAAAAGTGTACGAGACCGAATCCGTTAAATCACATATTGTGTCCACTGAAAAAATTAGAGCCCAGCTCTTTGTCATTGAAGAGGTAAGCAAAGCCAGACCCAAAATTGGCAAGGCGGGTAAATGGCTGAATGTACAAACCAGGGAAGGTAAAAAAGGATTTGTCAACGCAGAGCTGGTGGCGTTGGCTGAATAATTAACTGCCAAAAGCACATAACCCATTTGGACCCCGCTGATAATTTCTGTTTTCGTTCGTGGATTTTAATGGCCGCCTTATTGGCATGTTGTGGCTGCGACAGGATGTAAAGGGTGCCCGATATGTTTCCAGATATGCGCCATATGCCCAATGCGTTGCATACCTTTATCAGTGTTCTTCGTCCGGGGTGGAAACGTGAATGGCTTGTTTTCATAGCCATCTTTCTGACCCTGCGCCTGATCGCCTCGTGCCTCGGTTATTTAACTGCCTCCGGGCCGGACCCTGAGCCATTATCCAGTGGACCGGTTAATATCGCGTCTGAAACCCTTTTGCATCGGGATCAGTTTTCCCGTCTATATATCAACGTCTGGAAACGCTGGGACACGGATTGGTACATGAAGATTGCGGCGTTCGGCTACGATTCCGCTGACGGAACGACTTCTTATTTGCCGCTTTATCCCTGGCTGATCGGCAAATTGGGCCGCCTGACGGGGGACCTCCTGCTCTCCGCCCTGCTTATCTCAAATTTGTCCGCCCTGGCAGTCTTCATCCTTTTTTATGAGGTCGCCTGCGGAGAGGGGCTGACGCCCAAACAGGCCGGGTCGGCTGTTCTGTCACTGGTACTGTTTCCTTCGGCCTTTTTCCTCCTTGCCGCGTATACAGATGCCCTTTTTTTGGCGCTGGTGCTTGGGGTCTGGCTGGCAGCCCGCCGGAAGTACTGGCTTCTGGCGGGTGTGTTGGGTGGGTTCGCCACATTAACCCGTTTACAAGGTACATTGCTCATGCCTGTTTTGTTTTTTTTATGGCTGAGAGAGATCGCAGGCTTTTGTTTGCTCGAACCGGTGTCCTGGCGTAAGTCACTGACTTTTTTTCGAACCCCATCATGGCTTGCGACCCTGCTCCCGGGTCTGGCTTTCATCGGTTGGAACCTCTATCTGAATGCGGCAGGTCTTGGAAATGTGACGGATATGCTCGCAGCTCACTGGGGCATCCACACTGTCCTGCCCTGGACTGGAATTGAATTGTTCCTAAACCGTCTGTTTACCACCCCGCGGGTTTTTATCGATTATGTTGACCTGGGGTCACTGGTTATCATCCTCATTCTGCTTGCTTATGGTCTGCGTTGCCTTGACCCGCTCCTGTCCCTTTATGCCTGGTTGAATCTTGCCCTGTTCTTCATGCGCGGTACTCCGCCCCACCTGCTGGATAGCTTCAGTCGTTACATGCTTGCCCTCTTCCCTGCCTTCATGGTCATGGCAAAAGTGCCGGCGTGGCTGCGCCTGATCTGTTGGGTCATATTCTTCGTTATGCAGGTCTTTTTGTTGATGGGCTTCCTGGATTGGCGCTGGATCGCGTGATCTTTATGGGGTATAACTGATATTCGATAAAATATATTTTCGTGGGATGCCTAATGCTAAAAAATACCCGTATATTAATTAACCGGTTTTTCATGTCACCCGCATATTTTATTTTATTTAGCGTGTACCCTGTTTTGTGGATATATGCAAACAATGCCTATGGAATATTGCTCGTGGATTTATTTCGTCCATTGGCCATTTCGCTTTTCTTCGCCCTGTTGTTTTTCAGCTTGTTGCTGTTGATAACCCGTCATTCTCAAACATCTGCACTAATAGTCTTCATGGTTTACCTTGCTTTTTTCTCTTACGGACATGCTCGCGGCTTGCTGGGCGCCAACCAGGTGATTGTTCGGGATGATGTTTTGGCCACTGTCTGGTTGTTGGTGATTGTCCTCGCATCTGTATTTGTTTACCGCAATGGGAGGCGTTGGGACTTCAAGATAATAGCTGTTTCCATAAATTTATTGGCTGTTGTGCTTATCTTTGCCCCGATCATATTGCTGTCGGCTTATGTAGTCTCGGGCGCCACGCCATTGGAAAAGAAGCTGGACCATACAAAACAGGTTAAAGCAGACTCCGCTTCCCCTGATATTTATTACATTATTCTGGATTCATACACACGCAGTGATGTAATGAAGAATGAATTTGGATATGATAACGACCTTTTCATCAAGGATTTACAGGATATGGGGTTCTATGTGGCGGACTGCAGCCAGTCAAATTATGGCATAACCAGTCTTTCCCTGGCATCGTCCTTGAATATGGATTATCTCCAAAATCTGAGCGATGTATACCTGCCTTCGGCCAACAGCCTTTTGTATGCCTTCAAGGCACTCGATTCCAATGCGCTCCGTAACACATTGACTGGCGCAGGATATAAAACCGTCGCTTTTGCCAGCGGTTTCACCTGGGTGGAATGGAGGAACAGCGACTATTTTATATCTCCCGGCGAACTCCCGATCACTGAATTCGAAATCGATGTTATATTGTCATCCTATGCACGAATTTTGTATGATTTTAGAATGGTAAACCTTGTTGATATCCATGCAGAACATTATCGTCAGCGAACCCGTTTGGCGCTTAACAGTTTTGATGAACTATTAAATTTTCCTTCCCCGAAATTCGTTTTCATTCATATCATTGCCCCGCACCCGCCTTATGGCTTTGATGAAAATGGAAATAATATCCTGCCTGATCAAATTGATGAACTGACTGGGTATCAAAACCAGGCGAAGTTCATTGGCAAGGCCATCGCGCCTCAATTGCAGAAATTGATCAATGGATCAGCCAATCCGCCTGTTATTATCCTTCAGGGAGATCATGGCCGCCTTGGAAGTGACCCCGGGGACATCATGACAATCTTGAACGCCTATTATTTGCCGGGGCATATTGATCAGTTATATCCTTCGATCTCCCCTGTAAATACTTTCCGCGTGATCCTTAATTCCTATTTTGGAACGAAATTCCCGCTTTTGGATGACGTAAGTTATTATTCATCTTCTTCGCACAATTATGATTTTGCTGTTGTGCCAAATACCTGCCCCTAACCGGCGCCCAATTTTTATATCCACCTTAATGCTATCGATCGATCACACGATTCAGCGCATCCACAAAAAAATCCGCCATTTTTTGGATGTTGATCTCCTCCGAAACGATCCGAAACGATTCTTTCCCCATTTCACGCAGCCGCGCCCTGTCTGACAGGGCGCTTTTCATTGCGGAGACCAATGCTCCATGATCTTCCGGTTGGATTTGCCAGCCATTCCCCGGGCGGACAAGGTCATCCTGCGTGCCGTCACCTTTTGCCACGATGACGGGCAGTCCGTAACTCATTGCCTCCTGCACGGCAAGCCCGCCTGTTCCGGGTAACACAAAAAGGTCTGCCTGTTCAAAATAGGGCTTGAGCTCTGCGCCATGTTTAGCGCCAATAAACTCTGCCGAAGAGTAAATATCCTGGGCGAGCAGCTCCAATTCTGCGCGTTCAGGCCCATCGCCAACGATCAATAACCTTGGGTTTGAACCTATTTCAGCGCAGGCGCGCAGCAGGGAATCAACCCGCTTGCGGGCTTGGAGCCTTCCGACAAATAGGAGTGTTGGTCTGACATTTATTGTTAAACGTTCAATGTTAAATGCCGGCCTGGCCGATACTGAATTATGCGCCGTGAATATTTTTTCACGCGGAAAACCGAGTGCGGCGTATTCCTCTGTGCCGCGCCGGCTGTATGCAAGCATTGCATCGAATTGACCAATAAACCGCCCCCAAGCCACGCCCTGTTTTGGCGCGCCAAGTCCCCAGCCGATGACTTTTCGTCCGCGTGCGTGCATCCATTTGACAGCGAATGGCGTTGCCAGGTAGCGTGGGTTTGCTTCCACGATCAGCGCATCGGGGTCCCATTCCTTGAGCCAGTCAATAAATCCGCTTTGATGACAAAGGTAAAACGCGCCGCCGAATAAATGAATATTATTTGCTTCGTAATAATTTGCAATTTGAGGTCTGCCGCTGGTAATCATTTCCACGGGCCGCGGCATCCCCGCGAACAGGCTCATGCCTGCGCACGACTGCGCAAGCAGGTCAAAAAATGGGACACGGTATGAAGGCAGGACGCGCTGCTGTAATGCGAGGCGGTGGGGGAATGTTTTTATCATGGCAAGGGTTCACATCTTGAGTAAATAAGGGCTATGTCATCCTGGTATTGTCTGCACCATTGAGTTGATTTTTGTACGGCTTTTACCAGATCAGGCTGCGTATTTGCCAGCAGCAGCAAATTCACGCCGTCTTCTGTGAGCCTGGCATCCCAGCCTTCACGTGCCGACTGAACAAAAAGATAATCCATGGCCTGCCTGGCGGTAAATATGACCTGAATACGGGTGTCGATCCAAACAGGGCGCGAAGGCGCGGCGTGGATCAAATAACTGCCAAAGACTACATCATTCCACATGGGACCGGGGAGTTCAGGGTGTTTGTTCAACCAGGAAGCTGCGGCAACGGGGGTTTGCGGATCAAGCGCGGGGGGAGATGCCTTCCACCATTTCTCCCGCAGACCCGGCAAAAGTATTAACGGCATCAAAAGAAATAGAATGCCCAGTGCATAATTCAGGCTTGGAATTGTAGCGCCCTGTTCCTGGTCGAATCGCCGGGTGATGAACTCCGGCATAAGGAACGCAGTTAAGACCGATATCACGAAGAGATCCCAGATCACATAACGGATTCCTGTTAGCGCAAACCATGAAAATGCGAGGAACAGGATCCATTCGAAGGCGGAAAGTTTTCGGCGTGCAAAAGCTGCAAGCGGCACAAGCAGGATCAGCCATGCAAAAAATATATTCATCTGCCAGCCCTGATTGAGTGGCGGCAGCCATTCGGGACTGAGGTCGCGGATCCCGGGCGCGGTGAAGGTGCTGATCACAGACTGCCAGAGAACAAACCAGCGTGGATTGATCAAAGTAACAGCCAGTGAGATCAAGGCTGTCCAAAAGATTTTTTTCCGGTCGCCAGCCCCAAAGATAAAAGCAATTCCAATGAGAATAAATAATAAAATAAAGGAGCCGTGCAGGTTTGCCCATGCCCAACTGATGGGGATGAGAATCCAGAGAAATTTCTGCCCGCGGTTCTTCCATTTCAACAAGATCCACAACGCAGCCATGAACAGCGGATAGGCAAAGAGCTGCGGGCGAACTCCCCAGTTGCTGCTGCCTGAAAGCCCAGCCAGCAAAGTGAGCAAAGCCGCCAGCCGCGGGCCGATACCTCCCTCACGCATCAATTGCCAAAGCAGGGCGTAGGTGATCCCGATCAATGCGGCGACCAGGAAAATGGTTAGCGGGATTCCGCCTGCTTTGTATGTCCCCCAAAGGATGACCGCTGACAGCCACGATTGATAAACGATCGGCTGGCCCGCCTGGATCGAGCTGTATGTGTCCACGATCGGCACAGCGCCATTTGCCAAAATGTCTTTTCCCAAACGCAGATACCACCAGTAGTCATGCGGTTGTACAGGCAAAAGGGCGGCAATGATCAGCAAAGGGAATAGCGCAATACTGAGCCAGAGAAAATCGTAGGAACGAGAGGGATCTTGGTGAAAATTCATTCATGCCCTTTTGACGTTGGACCGTGAATGTGGTCACCCGACATGCGGCACAGCATACGCGGGCGATTTATGCACATGCACAACTTTCCAGGTGCCATCCAGTTTCACCATCACGCGGCTTTCGTTGTGCGCGGCGACTTTAACGCCTTCAGGCAGCGCCGTGCTGATGAGCAGGGTGTAACTTGCGATCGCCGTGTCGCCGTAGCGTTGGATCAATAAATTTGAAAGATCAAAACGGGTCCTCCCTTTTTCCTCTGCGCCGAAGACCGAGCCGTTCGACGCGTTCGATGTCATCATAAATTCGTGGAAGGGCAGCCCGTCCAGCCGGTGCGGCGTGACCCACCACTCATACAGCGTCAGATCCTCCGCTGTCGTTTCATGATACGAGGCGATATCATTGTTCATGATCCCGTCCAAATGCTTCAACAAGAACTCGTGGACTTCATGGTCCATAATTTAATCCTCCAGCAATACTTTAAGATACGACTCGACCATTTGATCAAGCCCCAGCGCGGATTCAGCATGGGCCCGTGCCGCATGGCTGAAGCGCGGTTGGTCTTTCAAAATGTCACGCGCGGCTTGTGCGAGTGCGGGGATGTCAGGGGATTCTATGTTCCATGAATTGCTGCCGTAAGGAATGACCCTGCCTGCGCCGCCGGGGACCAATTCTTTCACCGCGCCGGTATCAAATGCGACCACCGGCAGCCCGCAGGCCAGCGCTTCAATGACGGCGTTCGGGCAGGCGGGATGCAAGTCGGCTGAAAAGAACAGGTGCGCGGAACTCATGATCCCGGGGATGCGTTCACGCGGCACGCTGCCCATCCATTGAATGGATGCGCGGCTTTTCGACTCAACCCGCCGCTTGTGTTCATTGGATATCTTCCCAACCACCACCAGTTCGATCGGCAGTTCATAAACTTCTTTTAATTTTTCAGCCAGGCCGACAGCGTTGTCCAGCCCCATGTCATACCCGCCGCCGAGGCTGCCTTCCACGAGCAGCAGGCGGTATGGCGGGAAAGGCAATATCTCATCTTGCGTAGCGGAATAAGCGTTCAGGTCAATGCCGTTATGAATGACGGTGGAGGTGGTGGAGGGCTTTCCATATAGGTTTTCCCACCAGTTTTGTGAGAAGGCGCTTTGATAAATTATCTTGTTTGCGATATTCCTGCGGATGAATGACAAAATAAAATTGCCATATTCGGCGCGTAAAAAATGTTTGATGCCTGTCCTGCGTTTTCGATGCACCCAGTTGATTCCATCCAGCCGCTGCACGACGCGCTGTCCGCGTTGACGCGCCTTTCGTAACTGAAGTAGGTTCTTCGTTCCGGCAATGACCAGTGTGGCGTCAGCTTCCAAGGAAAGGTCATGGGTCACTTCAACTCCGCGCGCGTGAAGTCCCTGCTCAAATTTCAAACGGAAGGAGGCGCCGCCGCCAATGCCGTCCACATGCGGGATGATGCAGATGCTCGATGTGTTCTTCATCCAGCCTCTTTTATGCTGCGGGTCACACCGTCCATGAAGACCCATTCGCCTGCGCGGCTGTAGGTATGTGTGGCGAGGTATCCGCTCTGTGGAAGGATTTTTTCGACGCAGGTTTCGGCATAATCATTTTCGGTTAAAACATCAACGCGGTTCAGGTTCAAGGCATATCCATAACGCTTTGATGAATCCTGCGAAGGGCGATAAAGGATCCCGTTGAACATAAACAATGGACCGGCTGGTCTTGCAATGCGCGCATCTGAAATGATCGGGTTGAGCGGGTGCGCCGTCCAGTTCGATGAGAGCGGATCATCCGAGAAGAACAGGTGCAGCTCATCCCACGAGGAGGCGCCCTTCTCGGTCATCATATTGGCGAACAGCCACCAGCGCCCGCCATGTTCAAATAAAGTGGTGTCCACTGCGTACACGTTCTTCATCAGCGTGCCGCTTAATTCCCATTGATCAGGCCAATGGGTGCAGCGATACAGTTCAATGACCCGTTGGGATGCCGTTTCGGGGATCATATAGGTCCCGCCGCCATGCTCAAAAATAAACGGGTATGAGAGATGATAGGGGCGTTCAAGCGCAGGCTGATGCGATGTGACTTTCGCTTCGTAATCCAGCGTGAGGCAAACGATCCTTCCACGGTGGATTTTGCGGACATATTCCTCGACGAAAAGAAAGCTGCGGTTGTCGTGTTCAAAGGCGATGGGGTCAGCCCAGTACACACCTTGCGGCGGGAGTATGGGTCTGGTAGCTGCCCGGTCAGGGACGAGCTGCCCTGCGCTTTTCCCTGCAAAAAGAAGCCAGGTTTCCTGCGGACGAAACTTTTTCTCCAGTCCGCGTCCGATCTGCTTGAACGCCAGGGCGGCAATGTCACGAGCGTTTACTTCCCTGTGGTCAGCTGGTTCAGAAACGGAAGGCTCAGCCAATTGTTTGAAAAAAAGGTCCTCATCCTGTAACACCAGTTTTTTTACAGCCCAGACAAGAATGGAGGAGGCTTTAATGTAAATATGATTGCGATTTCGGGCCGCGGAAAACCAGTCCGTGGCGAAAACCGCGCGGCGCAGGATTTTGGCTCCGCCATCCGGCAGATGCGCAGATAAGGTGCAGGTTGTTAAAGGAGTGCGTTCCAGCACTTCATGAAAGCCGGTTGATCGGGAAATATCATCCCAGGCCCAGGTTCCGAAGCGGGCGGGGTAATTCTGCGAATGATCCTGAAATGAGATCAAGATATCGAGCTGCAGTGATCGGATCTCCTGGACATTGTCCGCTGACACAATGGGGATATTCGGTAATGTTTGATGCAGGTCAATTTGGTGCGACAGGTCAGGGATGTCCTGCAGGAAGCGCCGTTCAAGTGCGAGATAGGATTCCAGAATTTTGTTCTGCGCGGAGGGCGGCCTGTCAGCATGGATCAGGGATACGATCTCCACTCCGTCCAAAGCAGCGAGCCGATCTGCCAGCTGCGCGGTCCACGCGGGAACAGTGAGCGAGTCTACGCTCAAGGCTAAACGTAAGGTCATGTCGGGAATTATAACGTCCAATACATTCAAAAAAGACAAAGGGTTTTATGGTATCCTTAACTCAACTTGTTCAGGGAGCGTTCTTTTTATGTACATAGCCATCGAAGGAGTGATTGGCGTCGGCAAGACCACGCTTGCCCGTCTTTTACAAAATACATTTGAAGCGGAGGTGCTGCTGGAGATTTTTGAGGAAAATCCCTTCCTCTCCGATTTCTACGCCGACCGGGCACGGTATGCCTTCCAAACCCAGATATTTTTTTTGCTCAGCCGCTATCATCAGCAAAATAACAACGTCCCCAAGATCCTGGTGGAGCAGAAAAACCTGATCGCCGACTATACCTTCGCAAAAGATTCACTCTTCGCAGGCATCAACCTGCACGGTGATGAACTGGTTATGTACTACAAGGTCCATGAAGCACTCGGTGAGAAGATCCCCAAGCCCGATCTGGTTGTGTACCTGCAGGCCAGCACCGACACCCTTATGAATCGCATCGCTTTCCGTGACCGTTCGTATGAAAGAAAGATGGAGCGCGGTTATATTGACGAGCTCAATCACGCGTATGAGGATTTCTTCTCGAAACCGTTTGACCATGCGCCGGTTTTGAAGATCGACTCGAACGACCTGAATATTATCCAGAACACGGAACATCTCAAAAATATAGAAAACCGCATCCGCGAAACCCTCAGGCTGGTTCCGTTTCAGCCAAGTTTGCTTTTGAGTTAACCCATAATAGGAATTATCATGCGCGTTACACGTGAATCACTCCTCCGTATTGCAAAAGAGACTGCCCAGGAACGGGCCTATAACGACACAGATATTGTCGCCGCGTATCTCACAGGCTCGCTGCTCAATATTGACCCTATGCTGGGAGGCACAGCGGATATTGATATCGTATTCGTCCACAAGAACCAGCCCAAACAGGTTCGTGAATTTGTAAAGCTCTCCCCCGATTTTCACCTCGATATTAGCCGCCGCACGAAGGATGAATTCAAGTCGCCGCGTGAATTGCGCAGTGATCCGTGGCTGGGGTATGAAATGTATGACCCGATCCTGCTGTATGAGCGTGAGAAGTTCTTTGATTTCGTGCAGGCCAGCCTGCGCGCAGGTTTTGACTTTGAACAGCCGCTGCTGATGCTGCAGCGCTGCCGTAAAATGCTCTCGCACGGACGCGGCATCTGGATGGACTTGAATGACGTGGACGAAGCGTCTGTCGGCCCGAAGGATGTGAAAAAGTACATGAAGTCCCTCTTCCATGCCTTGAACGCGATCGCTGAGTTAAGCGGACCGCCCATTCAGGAGCGCAGGCTTCTGCTGGAATTTCCCGCGCGCGCCGAAGCCGCAGGCAAGTCTGGCATGGTGGCGGGCGCCTTTGGCCTGATTGGCGCGAACCGTGTGGATATTCAAAAATTGCACAGTTGGTTTCCCGATTGGAAAACCGCGTTCAAACTTGCCAGCGAAAAAACCGGTGTGGATTATCGCATCCATCCTGCGCGTGCAAATTATTACGAGAAAGCCATCAAAGCCATGCTGGAAGGTGATGTCCCGTTTGCCGCGCTCTGGCCCCTTTTGAATACCTGGACATCGGCCGCGGAGGTGCTGGAGGGCGATCATCTGAACTTTTGGCAAAAGGCGGCGGGCGATTTGGGCCTGCTTGGTTCAGGTTTTGCCGAACATGTGGATGGACTTGATCATTTTCTGGATGATATTGAAGTTGTGTTTGAGGAGATCGCCCGCGAGAACGGGCTGGATGTGGACCTGTCCACAGGACATTAGAATAAAAAACTTCCGAAGACTCAAAAGCTTCGGAAGTTTTTTATTGGATCCATTATTTCTTTATCGAACGGGACTTTATTAATCCACTTCTGCAGATTTATGGCGCCTGGTCCATAGCCAGACCAGAACGGGGATGGCAATCAGAATAACTCCAACGCATATTCCGCCCAGACCTGTCCATATCACCGGGGTTTTGTCGAGGTTGGTATCCAGTTTCAATTGTGCCTGGTCTGCCAAAAGACCAAAGTTGGCGACGAGGAAGCTTCCCAGGCAAGTGAGCATCCCTGGTATGCCGCACAGGACAAGGGTAAGAATGGTCAGGATCAGCCCTGTTTTCCGATTCATCCTTCCACCCTCTTTTGGCCAGGCAGGGTGAGTAAAGGCTCCAGGTGCTCTTCATGATGCTCATAAGAGCCAAGCAAAACTGCCGACAGGGGGTATTCAGGCAGCCATGCGTATTTGCCGGTTTGCATCAGTTCTGTTTCAGGAATGGATCCAGCCAGTTCCAAAAAGTAAAGAAACCTTTCCTTCCATTCCTGGTGTATATCTGTCCAATGCTGTTCATGGCGGGTTTCTTGGATCAAGGCATTGATTTTAGCTAGGTCTTCATCGGTTTCCGGGCCAAACTCAGGGTGCCACTTGGGATACTCAGGTTCCTTGTTCTGTTGGGCGGCTTCCATTCGTGCGACGTTAATTTGCTGCCAGGTTGTTAGGTGGCTGACGATATCCTTGATGGACATGCTGCCGACCCGGTTGGGAGCCGTGATCTGGTCTTCGGTTAACCCCGTCAGGAATTCCTCCCAACGGTTGAATTCCTTCATCAGTGCTGCGATGAGTTCTGCTTTATTGTCCATCCTAGCCCTTCTTCCCTTTTGCCTTTGCTTTTGCCAGGTTTTCCTTTACCCTGAACTTCACGATTTTACTGATCAAGATAAGCGGCATGGGTTTATCCAGCGGGAATTGGACCGAGCCTTTTCCACCTTCATAAGCAGATAACTCTTTTTTGAATTTCTCGATCCCTGTCGGTACCGGGTAGAACCCGATATGATTTTTGAAAGCGGCAAAATGCACCAAATTACCGTTCAGCACAAAGGTGGGCATTTGATAGCTGATCTTTTCCTCTGCTTCGGGAGCGGCGGCTTTTATGGTCGCCCGAATTTCCTCCAGTATTTTCTGCGTCTCTTTGGGGAAGGTCGCAATATATTTATCTATTGAAACAAAACCTGTTTTTTTGTCTTCCATGCATCTCTCCTTTTTTCAATGCTAATCCAATAAAGAAAGGCCCAACGATTTGTATTCAATATAGTGGGCGGTCACGGGCTGGTACCAGCCTGCACTGTTGATTTCTTCCTCTCAACGAACTCTGTCCTTAGTTTCTGCGGGCGGATGGCCGGAACAGATCCTCGAATGATTTACCAAGCCTGCGCGCCGCCACAGACAAAAAGACCGCCAATGCGATGCAGCGGGGTGATCACATTCCCAAGCTCCATGGAAATGCCGACGATACCGAAAAACATGCTGAACCCAAACACCATTAATACGGGGATGACCTTGTCCTTAATGAATTTCACTCCGGTTTTTTATTGGATATTGTATAACGATTTTGGGTCTTTGGCACAGGTGGTATAAGACTCTTTTCGAACCCCTTGATTCCTGACATACATACGACAAGCGCCGGGAACTACATTATGGGAATAAATAATTTACCAGGCTTTGCCAGGGGATGTCATGGGCAGGGGCGGCGTGGCCTCTGCTCGGGAGCAGTATAAACTCAAAGCCGGAAAATATATGTCATTCGGAGTCATCTTTTATTTTTCAAATCATATTTCGACTTCGTGAAATTCAGCCCTTGGCACTCTGCTTATTTATCTACATTGCCTACTCTTTGCTATCGTCCACCCAGTCAGGTCTATAATCCAACGACTGGTGCCTGAAATAGGTGTTGTACAGCTCCGCGTAATGGCCGTTTTGGCTCAGCAGTCCATCGTGATTCCCCTGCTCGATGATCGCGCCTTTTTGCATCACGACGATCCGGTCTGCGGCCTTGACGGTCGACAGACGGTGCGCGATCAGGATGCTGGTGGTGTTCTTCAGGATCAGGTTCAACGCCTGCTGAATTTGCCACTCGGTGAACGGGTCAATGCTGGCGGTGGCTTCGTCCAAAATGAAGATGGCGGGATTTTGCACCAGCACGC
>CAYLOW010000061.1:0-17276 GCA_964385315.1 uncultured Anaerolinea sp. | reverse complement strand
ACCAACGGCGGCACATTGCCCTGGGAAGTGGAACGCATCATGCGCGAGGTCAAGCCCCTTATCAACCACCCCATTGGCATCCACGCCCATAACGACGGCGAATCAGCGGTCATTAATTCACTGACGGCGGTGCGCGAAGGCGCTGTTCAAGTGCAGGGAACCATCAACGGGGTCGGCGAACGCTGCGGCAATGTCAACCTGATTTCGGTCATCGCCAATCTTGAACTCAAGATGGGTTATCAATGCCTGCCCAAAGGGAATATTCAGTATTTATATGATCTCTCCCACTTTGTTGCAGAAGTGGCGAATGTTACCCCTGATGAGCACCTACCGTTTGTTGGCAAGTCTGCCTTCGCACACAAGGGCGGCGTGCACGTGGCCGCCATGCGGCGAAGTACGCAATCGTATCAGCATGTAGACCCGACACTCGTTGGCAACAAAACACGCGTTGTCGTTTCTGACCTTTCCGGGCGCGGCAACCTGCTCAGCAAAGCCGAAGAACATGGCCTGGAAGTGGAAGGAGCAGAAGTCGTTCCCGTCTTGAATGAGATCAAGGAATTGGAATCGCGCGGGTTCTCTTTTGAAGCAGCCGAAGCCTCGGTCGCGATCATGTTAAAACGGCAGGAATACGGCTATAAACCACCTTTTGAATTGATCGATTTTTTTGTCAATGTTGAACACCGTGATAAACGCGGCATCTTTGCCGAAGCGATGGTAAAGGTGCGCGTGCAAGGTGAGGTGCTTCACACCGCCGCCGAGGGCAATGGCCCTGTCAATGCGCTTGACCTTGCCCTACGCAAGGCACTGGTCGGCTATTACCCGCAAATTTCCCGCTTTAACCTGTCTGATTACAAAGTCCGCATTTTGGATTCAGATCACGGCACAGAAGCCATCACCCGCGTACTAATAGATACACGCAACGACACCAGCCGCTGGAGCACTGTCGGCGCCGGATCAAACATCATCGAAGCAAGCTGGCGTGCGCTGGCTGATTCGGTGGAATATGGGTTGATGATGGCGCATTGAGCACGCACTTATTTACATAAAAATTGGAAATCATGAAATCGAAAATTACCCTTCTCCCTGGCGACGGTATAGGACCCGAAGTGGTTGCGGAAGCCGTGCGCGTGCTGGACTTCATTGCCAGAAAATATAATCACACCTTCGAATATAAGGAACGCCTGATGGGCGGATGTTCGATCGACAAATATGGCTCATCCCTGACCGATGAAACCCTCGCCGACTGTCAGTCTGCAGATGCAGTTTTACTGGGGGCAGTAGGCGGACCCAAATGGGACGACCCTGCTGCCAAAGACCGCCCCGAGCGCGGGCTGCTCGCCCTGCGAAAAGGTCTCGGCGTATTTGCCAACCTGCGCCCCGTCAAGGTGCACCCCGCGCTGATGGAATGGTCCCCGCTCAAGCCTGAGAAGCTGCAAGGCGTGGATATCCTCGTCGTTCGTGAACTCACAGGCGGACTTTACTTCGGCTGGCCCAAAGGACGCGACATCAAAGACGGGCGCGAACGTGCCGTGGATACATTGGAATATTACGATTATGAAATCCGCCGTGTGATGGAACTGGCTTTCAAACTTGCAAAAGGACGCAAAAAGAAAGTAACCTCTGTGGATAAAGCCAACGTGCTGGAATCATCCCGGCTGTGGCGGCAAATTGCAACCAAAGTCGGCGCGGAAAATACAGACGTGGAACTGGATCACATGCTGGTGGATACCGCATCCATGCGGCTGATCACCGGTCCCGCGTGGATGGATGTGGTGGTCACTGAGAACATGTTCGGTGACATTCTGACCGATGAAGCCTCCGTGCTGGCCGGTTCAATGGGGATGCTGCCTTCCGCCAGTTTGGGAGAATCCGGCGTCGGGTTGTATGAGCCCATTCATGGTTCAGCCCCGGATATCGCCGGCAAGGGAATCGCAAATCCGACGGGGACGATCCTCTCAATCGCCATGATGCTGCGTCATTCCTTCAACCTGGAAGCCGAAGCGGCCGCCATCGAACAAGCCGTGGATGCCACCATCACCAATGGCGCGCGCACAGCAGACATCGGCGGCAAATTGTCCACCCGCCAAATGGCGGATGAAATTATCAGGAATATTTAATCACCGGACTGAACGCTGCCGAAGGAAAAAGCAACCCCCCTTCGACCACGCTCAGTGCGAAAACAAAAAGGAGAAATTATCATGGGCATGGAATCGAAATTCATCTGGATGAACGGCGAACTGGTACCGTTCGAAAAAGCGACGCTGCATTTTCTGACACCCGCCTTGCATTATGGCGCGGCAGTATTTGAGGGCATCCGCGCGTATGAAACGCCAAAGGGTCCCGCGGTTTTTCGTCTGCGGGAACACATGGAACGTTTGCTCGACTCGGCGCATATCTTTGGCTTCCGCGAGTTTCCGTATTCATTGGACCAGATCGTTAAAGCGGCAAAGGACACCGTGCGTGCCAACGGATTCAAGGATTGCTACATCCGTCCTGTGATCTACCTTGATGGCGGCGGCTGGAACCTGACCGTGGACGGCGGCAAGCCCTCCCTGGCGATTGCCACATGGGAATGGGGGAACTATCTTGGTGAGGAAGCACGGGCAAAGGGCATCCGTGCTAATGTTTCATCGTATACCCGCCACCACCCGAATGCGACGATGACCAAGGCGAAGATCTCGGGGAATTACGCCAACAGTTTTCTGGCGAAGACCGAGTCAATGCGATTGGGATTTGAAGAGGCGATCATGCTCGACCCGCAGGGATATGTCGCTGAATGTACAGGTGAAAATCTGTTCGTGGTAAGGCACGGCAAAATTATCACCCCGTCCACCGCGCCCGTACTGGAAGGCATCACCCGCCACTCGATCCACACGATCGCGCAGGATCTTGGGTACAAGGTCTTGGAACAGCCCATCTCCCGTGATCAGTTGTACGTCGCTGATGAGGTCTTTGTCTGCGGCACGGCTGCAGAAATGATCGGCTTGAGCGAGATCGACTTCCGTAAGATCGGCGCGGGAGTAACAGGGCCCGTGACCAGCAAGATCCAGGAGATCTACCACGATGCGATCCGCGGCAAGATCGAGAAGTACAAGAGCTGGTGCGAAACCGTCGGATAAATATTTGATCGGGGGTAAAAGAAGGATGAAACCAACAGGTTCATCCTTCTTTTCTTTTAATACAAGATTACAATTCGAACGAAATGAAGAAGAACATTCTGCAGTTTTTTCCAATCATTATTGTAATGGCGATCGAAGTCCTTGCCTTTAGCCGGGCCGGGCAAATACAGAGCATGGTCACCATGTTTTCAGGGACGGTGGCTGCGCTCATTGTATTGACAGGTCTGCTGCCTGCGCTGCTCAAACCTCAGCCCACTCACACGCTTATCGCCTGCTTTGCGATCATCTTTGCATTCTTTCTGCTGGTGCCGTTTGAATTAAGCGACCTCCCGTCTTTACGGCCCGGCCAGCCCCTTTATCAATTCATCAATGCCCATTTGTTTTTACGCCTGGCAAACGCCGCCATTCTATTACCCATGGCGGTGCATGTCAGCGCGCGTTTTCCGATCAGAACGGATACTTCCGCACGGGTCCTTGTTTCCGGTTATGGGTTTTCCATATTTTTACTAACCGCATTTCTGTTCAGTTCCCTCCCCTGGCAGCGCATTCTGACAATTGTTTTGCTTTTTCTATGGTTCACAGTTGTCATCTTTTTCTTTTTCCGGAATTTATTTGCTGCCGCGCGTGACACACATCCCGACCATGCATCCGACGCACAGCGCGCACGCGTGGTCATGTTCAGCCTGATCCTTGCAGAGATCCCGCTCTGGCTGCGCCCGCTCATGTTTGCGCTCGGGCTGGATATTTTTCCATACAATCTTTTACTCCTCTTCCAACTATTTGTTCCCGCCGGAATCACCTACGCCATATTGCGGCATGACCTTTTTGGAATTGACCGGACACTCAGACGGGCTTTGATATATGGGGCTGGTTCGTTAATTCTACTGACCCTATACCTGTTTCTAACGTCAAGCATCACCTCCCTTTTTGCACACCCGCTCACATCCCGACCACTGGCAACTGTGGTCAGCCTGTTCATATCTGCCCTGCTCTTCGAACCGACCCTCAAATGGATCCAGACAGGTCTTGATAAACTTTTGTATCCCGACAGGCTCAAATTCCAGGCCGCGGTACAGTCCATGCAGATCTTGCTGGGCCGCGCAAATCGCCGGGAGGAAATTATCCATTTACTGAATGATATTTTCCCAAATCAAATCGGAGCGAAATGGGGCACCCTGAAATTATTTCCCGAGCCTGATGTAGCTCCTGTGAATCTCACCCCCGCGTGGCATATACGGCTCGTGGCAGGCAGCGTTTCAGTGGGCGGATATTGGCTGGGAGCGCGCCGCGCAGGACCTGTCTACGAATCAGATGAACGGTACCGTCTGAGCGCATTGATGGGACAGGCAGCGTTGGCGCTGGCATACGCCAACGCATATGAGTCGCTTTATGAGTTAAATCAAAATCTTGAAATGCGCGTCCGGGAGCAAACCGAGCAAACCATCGCCGATCAAAAATTCATTGCCGCGCATGAAGAACGCCAGCGCATTGCACGTGACTTGCATGATTCAGTGACACAAAGCATATTCGGCATTAACCTGATGGCGCGCGGACTCAAAACCTCCGCGCCTGATTCGTTCAAGAGTCAACTCGCAGAATTGGAAAGCATGGCAGGTGATGTCCTCAAGGAGATGCGCCTGCTGCTGGATCAACTACGAAATGCGAATGGGGATGCAAATGTTAATTTCGCTGAATCAGTTCACGGGTTGTGCGAAACGCTTTCCCTGCGGAGCGGACCCGAAGGGGGACAACTCCTGGCTATCGCGTTGGAAATGCCCAATGACCTCTTCCTCCCAAACCCGATCGCAGAAGAGGCATTGTTGATCTTGCGGGAGGGGCTGCAAAATATAATCAAACACAGTGGATCCAGGGCAGCAAAAGTTGAAGTAAAAAAAGACACCAGACTGCATGTATTGATAAGTGATGACGGTATTGGCTTTGATGCAAGTACCACGCCGCCGGGTCATTACGGCCTGCGCGGCATGCGCGAACGGGTGTTGGCTTTGGGCGGAGAATTTTATATCGATTCCAAAATCGGGGCTGGCACGACATTCTCGTTTAACCTGCCCCTGCCGAGGTAACGATGCTAAAAATATTAATCGCAGACGATCATCAAATTGTGCGGCGCGGATTGCAAATGACCATTGACGCAGAGAAAGATATGCGCATGGCCGCTGAAACCAGTAATGGCACACAGGTCCTGGAGCTGGTCAAAAAACATAAACCAGACGTGGTTCTGCTGGATCTACAAATGCCTGAAATGGACGGCGTGGATGCGCTCAAACAACTGCGGGTTGAGTTTCCGGTACTGCCCGTGTTGATCCTGACCACGTTCAGCGATGACGCGCATGTCTACGCCGCATTGCGTGCCGGCGCGAGCGGATTCCTTTTGAAGGAGATGAACGGCGATGATCTGGTATCCGCCATCCGCGGCGCGGCACAGGGCAAACCGCAACTGCATCCGGATATTGCCCGCAGGTTAATGTCACGCACGCCCATGCCCGACGACCCGTTTGAATCATTGACCGAACGTGAACATGATATTTTGAAACTGCTTGCCAGAGGTCTGAGCAACAAGGAAATTGCCTCGCAGCTAATTCTGAGCGAGATGACAGTGAAGGGTTATGTCAGTGACATGTTCGCGAAACTGGGCGTGAACGACAGGACCCAGGCTGCTTTGATGGCTGTCCGATTTGGGCTGGTAAAGCCCGAAGAGTTGTAACAAGTAACAAACATGGATGGCGGCTTTCACTTCGCTTTTCAAGTACCCACCAAATAGGGGGGCAAAACACCCACCCACGTGGGCGGACATGAATCGTTTCCTCAGGTATCCTTTGGCTATTGATAAGGAGATACTCAATGGAAACAAAACATACCCATCCACAACCTGCAAAACAGATCCCCTCTTTCGGTTTCATGTGGAGCATGCTCCGCAACCCGCTTGATGCATTGACAGAACTTACCCGCGAACAGGGCGATATTGCACATGTCAGGCTCCCCAGACGCGAGCTGTTCCTGCTTAATCACCCCGAATTTATCGATCAGGTATTGGTAAAACAGCAGGATAATTTTATCAAAGGGCAGAGTCTGCAACGCGCAAGGGTTATCCTGGGCGAGAGTCTGCTCACCAGCGAAGGGAAGGAACATCTGCAGCAGCGCAGGCTTTTACAGCCTGCGCTGCTGCAGATGAAAGATTACCTGCCCATCATCACCGAAAACACCGCCATCCATATCGCAAAATGGCAGAACAGCACGCAGGTGGACATGTCGGCTGAGATGATGCGATTGACGCTTCACATCGCGCTTTGGGCATTTTTCGGCAGCGCGCCCGAAGGGGCGGTGGAACGGGTGAGCAAATCCATGTCGACTTTAATGAAACTCTTTCCGCTAGCCCAACTTCCACTGCCTGATTCGGTGCGGGCATTGTTTCCAAAATTCAAGCAGGCGGGGGCCCATTTACAGCAGGTGACAGAAGCCCTCTTGAAGAATTCACAAGATGAAGAATCCAAACATATGTTGATACGCATCCTTAAAGAAAACAGCGGCGGATGTTTTACCGATGAGCAAATTCACGCCCACACGCTCACCTTCCTGCTGGCTGGTCATGAGACTACCGCCCTGCTCCTCACCTGGTGCCTGGATATGCTCGCGCATCATCCGCAAGTGCAGGAAAAACTGCAAGCCGAAGCGGATTCAATTTTAGGGGACCGCTTCCCAACTTTGGAGGATATACAAAATCTGACTTACACAAATATGGTCGTAAAGGAAACCCTGCGAATGCGCCCGCCCGCATGGACAATCGGCAGGCAGGCATTAAAGGACTGCGAGATCGGCGGGCAGCGCATCCCCGCCGGCTCGACTGTGCTGGTCAGTCAATGGGTCACGCATCACGATACACGTTTTTACAATGACCCGTACCGCTTCCGACCTGAAAGATGGAACAGCCCCGAAAGGCTTTCGCTTCCCCGTTATGCCTTCTTCCCTTTTGGCGGAGGAAGCCGAGTTTGCATCGGGGAGCATTTTGCAATGACAGAGGCGATCGCCATCATGGCAATGGTCTCACACTGCTGGAACATAGCCCCTTTTCAAACCGAACCCGCCAACCCCAAACCAAGCGTAACCCTGCGACCGTACAAAAGTGTTAAGTTGATAGTGAATAGACGCAATATATAATATCAATAATTCAACCCCGGAGAAATTAAAAAATGAAAACCAACCTACGAATTGTTTTGAGCTCATTTGTATTGGCAGGTATGATCCTCGCTTGTGGTGCACAGGCCCCATCCACCGCTTCTCCTGATGTTGTAAGCACCGCCATCGCTGGAACCCAGCAGGCGCAGGCTCTCGCCCAGGCTACGGTGAACTCGGCTTCACTGACTTCCATTCCGCCCACGCCTGCGGCTTCTCCCGTACCACCCATCACACCAACGGCGGAGCCCGCAGTGGATTATGTCAATCTGACAGAAGAGGAACTCGCCGCACTGATCGATGAAGCAGTGGCCGAAGCTGTCGCCGCAACCGAGCAGACGGCAACAGCCGTCAACGGCACCACCTCTGATGACACGGTCACCACCGAGGAAGTAACATACGTCTACGAATACTATTACTACGCCGATTACTATGTGCAATATGCCGAAGAACTAATGGCCGAGTACTATTCCCTATACTCGGACCTCGCGACAGACATGATCACCGAGCTGAACGCCGTTGAAGCGGAAGTTGCCCAGCTGAATGATACGCTCACTTCCATAGATTCATCCCTGCAGGAAATCAACACCAGCCTGCAGCAGGGGCTGGCCATCGCCGAAGAATCCATTGCCCAGTTGGAATCCGCCGCACAGCAGGCGCAGACCAATGCCCAGGAACTGCAGACCCAGGCCCAGGATATGATCTCTGTTTTGCAGGCGGAACAACAAACCCGCGTAGATCAACTTTCACAAATTCAGGCCAATAATATCCCCTCCGACAAGATGGCCGCATTGCAGTCTGCATTTGAGTTCGTTGATTTTGCTAATACCGCCATGGGCGATAATAAACTTAGCCGCGACGAATTGACCAGCCTGACGCAGCTTGGTAAAAATGCCCAGGCAGGATTACAACAATTCGGAGGAGCGGGCGGCGGCGGACTCGGCGCAGGCCGGGCTGATGTTGACCTGACCCAGTTCTCAGGCAATTTTGACGAGATCACCACCCAATTCGCCCGTGGACAAATGCCCCAGGCACGCGGCAGCCTCAACCAGTTCGAAGGCTCCCTGGGCGCACGTCCCGCAGGAATGCCCAGCCGGCCGAGAGGCGGATAGGTTCACAGATATGGCTGCAGGCGGCAGTCACCTTAAAAAAGGTGACTGCCGCCTGTTTTATTTTTATCGTACAATTGCGCCAACCACAAAGAGGCGCACATGACTGACTCAAAACCCAAACCCATCTATCGAATCGCGGACCTGCACCAATCAGACCGTCCGCGTGAACGCCTGTCGGCCCGCAGGCCTTGACCAATGCGGAGTTGATCGCCATTCTGCTGCAGGTGGGCGTGGTGGGGGAAAGTGCCGTGGATGTAGTCCAGCGCCTGTTGAAAAGATTTGGCGGATTATCCGGCTTGCATCGCGCCCCCATAAAAGAATTGATGGAGCAGCACGCGATCGGCGAAGCCAAAGCCGCGCAGCTTAAAGCCGCGATTGAATTGGGCAGAAGGTTGTCGCTCGAATCACCGGAGGAACGCGCGTCCATCAACAGCCCCGCGGATGCGGTGGCGCTTGTGCAATATGAAATGTCGCAGTGCGACATTTGAATATGTTGGCTCCTATGCCTTCAAAAGGATAGAACTCTGGCTACGCAAGAAAACACGGCTGAGGGTTCGAGCAGTCTACAAGAAATACTACCGCAGAAATAGATGGCTCACTTGGGCGGCTGATGGAGAAACCCTTTATCACACCGCCATGACAGCCATTGAATACAAGCGGTTTGCGCACCACCCCAATCCGTACCTTGACCCATCAAAGGAAGTGCTCCTACCCTACCATCTTGACCCCCATCCGGGGAAAAGAAATTGGGACGGAACAAACACCCACTATGGTGAAAATTGGACGGAGAAACGTGACGAAATTCGCCGCAGGGATGGAGAACGATGCGCCCTCTGTGGGAGCCAGGACAAAATTGAGATACATCACGTCCGCAAACACAAACAGGGCAATGAACATCACCCCGAAAGATTGATTGCACTATGCGCCAGTTGCCACCGCAAAGCTCGCAATCCGCAAAACGAAGTAAGTCGCAAACTAGCCAGACTTTACCTAAGAACTGGAAAGCCGGATGAGGCGAAAGTCTCACGTCCGGTTTGGGAAGAGGCATGAAGAAACCTGCCCGCAGAAATGCGGATAAGGCGCTTTGTGCCTACTTCACACATGGTGATTGGTCAGGGGAAATGGGTTTCGTTGAAGGAAAGGAGACTGGGGTTTGCGTGATATTACATGCTGTGTTTTACACTGAACCCATCAAACTGGCCGGTCGCCGGTTCATACTCCACCCGTGTTTCATCCACCCGTGAGGCACGCGGGCCTGTTTTTACCATTTCGATAAATCGCTCAACCTGCTCACTGCCGCCCTCGGCAACGGTCTCAACAGTATTCCAGCCTATATTTCGCGCCCAGCCTAAAACCCCTATTTGCTGCGCATGATATTCCACGTGGGCCCGAAAGCCCACGCCCTGCACGCGCCCCTTCACCCAGATGTGCGCGCGGATCATTTCACTTGGATTGGACTGCACGTTTCCTCCTTTGACGAAACATGTCGATAGCACCCCAAATGGGTACGACCAGCACCAAAGCCATTAAAAGGATAAAAGGGGTCAGGTTGCGCGCGGCCACACCGGCAACATTTTGTCCCAATACACTCTCACGCCAGCGGGTATCCAATTGGCTCAACGGGGTGCCAAGCGCGCTTGTTGCCCCAAGTTCACAGGGAAAACCATCGCCGTAGGCGCTTGTCAATCGTCCCAAGCCCGACGTCCCATAGGTATCGCGGATATAGGTCACAAACGATTGGGATTGGGCATACGCCAGATAGGCATTGCCCGCATCGGCAGGAAAAGAAGCGCACAAACCATCAAACGGGAGCAGCGAATTATTCTGGCTGGCAACCTCAAGCGCGTGCGTATAATTGGGATTCGGGGAAAGTTCCATCATCGAGGCGATCCCCTCAAGCAGCCATATGGGCTGGCTGTGGTATTTATCTCCAAGTGAACGGTACAACATCACATGCGTCAATTCATGCGGAATTTCCATTTCCAATTCACTGGCTTGATTCGAGCCGGGCGCGATCGCAGCCAGCACCACCCCGAGTGCAGGGCGGGCACTTCCACCCTGCCATTCCTCGCCGCCCAGCATTAATGTACTTTGCAGATCGGAGATGTTGGAGTAAATATAAACATTAACAGGCTCGGTCGGTGAGACCGGAACGAATTCATTGATCGCGAGCATCCCCTGTGCAGTGGCATCCAGTGCGGCGGAACCAAAGGTGTCATCCCCGGCGTACCAATACACGGTCACGTTGCTCCTGGTCATCTCGCGCCACGGGAAACGATTATCGTTATACAGGAAAGTGACCGGTTCGCTCGTATAAGTATTATCGTCTTCAAGGGTGACTTGAAACCAAAATACGACCTGGCTAAACGGAGGGAACATATTCAACGAAGCATCATAGACAAAATTCACCGAGCCATCCTCCGCCACCTGCACGGTCTCCACCCGGGTCACGGTTTCGTTTATATCCCGGATTAAAAGCGAAGCCTGTTTGATGGGCAGCGGGGATTTGATATTCGCTGAGAAAGTAATGGATCTTCCAAAGCCGACGGTCGCCGCGGCATTTTGCACCTCGATCCCGCCCTGGGCCTGATTCGTTCTCAATGGAATGGTGATGACCATCAGAAGAATGATAACGATCCTGAAAAACAACTTACGCGGATTCGACATTTCATTACCTCGCCAAATAAACGATCAACGGAGTCAGTGTCAGCGGACTCAACAACGTTCCAAAAAAGACAATTGCCGTAACAAGCGACGGTTCCAGTTTATATTCGGTTGCGACAACGGTTGTTGCCACCGCCGCGGGCATCGCGGCTTCCAGCACGGTTCCCTGCCGCGCCGCATGCTGTAACCCAAGCAGGCTTGCAAGAAGCAAACCAACCAGCGGAGCAAGCAAAAGCTTCACAGCGACACCCAATCCCAGGGCGCGAAAGCTATGCGACCATTGGATGCGGGTCAGCTCCAGACCAAGCAAAATCAGCATGACCGGGATCGCACCGGTCGCGCCGATCTCGATCGTGCGTAAAACAGGCAAAGGCAATTGTATTCCAAACCCTTTGATCAGGAGAGCCAGGGTCACGGCATAAATAATGGGCAGTTTAAAAAGCCCGGTCAATGCAGATCTAAAATCCATGTGGCCAAGGGATGCGATCACCACGCCGACCGTGTTGAAAAGAATGGTCGTGGTCACATAGTACAGCGATGCCACCGCCAGCGCGTCATCGCCAAAGGCAAATTTAACCAGCGGCAGCCCATAGTTACCTGTATTGCCAAACGCCGCCGTCAGGATCACCGCCAGCAGGTATGGCCTTTCCAGCCGGAATAGCTTACCCAGCAGCAGGGCAAGCAGCCCCATCACTGCAATGACTAGAGCCGTAAAGGCTATGGTTGTAAATGCCTGACGCAAATTCAATGCGCTTTTTATCATCAGGTTAAAAACAAGCAATGGGCTAAACACATAAAAAACCACACGGCCAAGCGAGCGTGAATCCACGGTAATGAATTTGCCAAGCAAAAAACCCGATCCGCTCACCAGAAAAATAGGGAGAAGGTTATTGGCAAAAGTTGTTAATAGTTCGTTGAAATACATTAAATTTATTTTCCGCTCTAATGAAAGGACTGGCTATACAAGGAATTATAAACCGATGTGAGCGCAAACCACCTATAATTCAGTAATATATTTTGGGCGGAGGATATCCGCAAAGCTCCGTTGCACCTCTGACTTTGCCCACACTGCTACAATTTCCCCTTTCCCATGGATGGAAATTGATTAAATCTATGACTCAGAGACCATTGGGTTTTCGGAGGCGTATTACTAGGCGCTATTTAATTGGCTGCGGATGGAATGAATTATCTTTGTCATGTTTTGCCGCTTCCAGGAGCAGCTAATTTTGAGAGTACAATGACAAACGAATATTATGCCTGAAGTCAGGCATAGCATAACCGGAAGGTTTGAGTACATGCCAGAAAATTTAAACGAACCAGGCACTTTATTAACAGGTGCCAAACAAACGATGACTTCCTGGTCGCAAGTTATTGATTCCTATGAGACTGTTCCAAGTGTTTACAGGAATTTTTTTAAAACCCAGCCCACAGACAACCGGCATTTCCCGTACACCCTGCTTGCCCCGTCCCTATTAAAACCGGGACACAAAACGACCGAAAAATTGATCTGTGATTCCAACGGTGCCATTCACATCCTCGAACACAACGGAGGTCAGGTCATCACCACCAGTTATCCATATCAAACCGTTTGCACAGTGGAAGTTGGCAGTATTCTGCTAAGTTCGTGGCTGACCGTTGGCGGTATTACCAGCACGGGCATGGAAAGTACTTCGACCATCGACTTTAACACCGCAAGCGCCCGTTACTTCACCTCATTCTTGAATAAACTACGTCCAACCCCCGGGGGTAATGATGAGAATAAATTAAAAGTGGAGAAAGACAAATTCGATTATTTGTCGAACGCCAATTTCAAGCTTATGAACTTTGCGCGAAGCAGTTTGACCGGCGGCGAGACTGTTCTCCAGATCCTTTTTCAACCTGAAATCAAGGAACCCATTTGGCCATTCCCAGGCAGAATATTTCAAAGGACGATCACCCCGGCACACCTCATCATCCTGACAAACCGCGAATTGATCCTGATCCAGGACGGTGCACCCGGCAGGAAAACACAGGGACCGCGATATGGTGGTGTCTGGCAATACATCCCATTACACGGTATAAAATCAATAACTTTATCTGAAACAGAAAAGGACTGGATGATCCTGTCGATCACTGTATCTTCAGATGAGACGATCAATAAATTCCTTGCGGTTTCCAGCAAGCCTGAATTGGAGCAGCTTCGCGCCAAAATTCAGGAAATGCATTCATCGTAACCAACCTTTTTTTGGATCATCCATCCGGCGTATCGCAAGCGCAATACCCCATGAACTCAACAATTACCCCGCCAGGGGATTAAAATGGATTTATCCAAGCCAAGTAATCCCTGCCTCGTTGGCCGGCTCCAACTCCCGTTGGACGGGAAAATAGTAAAGATAATATTTTATGATTTTGTTCGGAGAGCCGATGAACTCTTCCATCGTCATTCGCAATGCCCGCCTGCACAACCTAAAAAATATCAATCTGGAAATTCCCAAGAATCAACTTGTCGTCATTACGGGCCTATCCGGTTCGGGGAAAACCACACTTGCCTTCGACATCCTGCACAAGGAAGGTCAGCGTCAGTACATGGAATCACTCGGCATGGTCACGTGGGGGCTAAGCAAACCGCCTGTGGATTCCATCATCGGCCTGTCCCCCTCCATCAGTGTGGACCAGTACCTGACAAATCACAGCCCCCGTTCAACAGTGGGCACCGCGACTGAGGTCTTCACTTATCTAAGAATTTTATTCGCCCGTCTGGGGCATCGTCCCTGTCCGGTATGCGGGAAGGATGTGCCGCCGTCCACCTATGGGTCGCCTGACGATAGCTGGCAGGATGAATCTGATGAAAGTCCAGATGGGATGGTTCCTTGCCCGCATTGCGGCGTAGAGGTGCCAGAAATGGGCATGGCGGACTTTTCGTTCAATAAACCCGCGGGAGCCTGTCCCACCTGTACAGGTCTGGGTTTGATGCGGCAGGCCATCATCAGCCGCCTGATCGACGAAAGCAAAAGCATCCCCAAAAATGCTGTGAATGGGTGGATCGATTTTCACATCAAACACAACAGCCAGATCATGAAAAACACGGGCGGGTATTTCGGCTTCGAGTTCGACCCATCCAAAGCCATTAAAGATTACACGCCTGTTCAACGCGACCTGCTGTTGTACGGCACGGAGAGGCCGGAGTTCCGCCGCCACTTCCCTCACGTCAAACCGCCCGTTACCAACGCGCAGGGACGGTTCGAAGGCGTGGTCACAAACCTGCAGCGCCGCTACGATGAGCATGCCGCCAATGCCTCGTACCGCGAAAAACTGGATCAATACTTCACATCCCAGCCCTGCATGGATTGCGGAGGCACACGTCTGCGTCCCGAAGGCCGCGCCGTAAAGGTGGCTGGTGACTCCATCGTTATGGTTTCACAGCTATCGCTTAATGACCTGGATGCCTGGCTCAAGAGTCTGCCCCCGCACTTCTCCCCGGATGAGATGCGACTTGCCCGTCCCATTTTAGATGACCTGTATGAACGCGTCGGGCGGCTGCTTGAAGTGGGCGTGGGCTATTTAACTCTCGAACGTTCCTCGCCAAGCCTCTCTGCAGGAGAAGCCCAACGCCTGAGACTGGCCGCCCTGCTCGGATCAGGCTTGACCGGCGTGCTCTACGTCCTCGACGAACCCACGATCGGCCTGCATCCGCATGATACGCAGCGCCTCATCAACGTCCTGCGGCGCCTGCGCGATCTGGGCAATACCGTGCTGGTGGTGGAACATGACCTGGAACTGATCAAAGCCGCCGATACCCTCGTTGATATGGGACCCGGCGCAGGCAAGTTCGGCGGGCAGATCGTTGCCGCGGGCACACCTGCTGAAGTGATGCGAATGAAAGACTCGCTGACAGGCGCATTCATCGCCGGAAGGATGAGCGTCCCAATTCCCGAATTTCGACGCGCACCAGGGGATAAAGCGCTGACCATTAAAGGTGCGCGCCAGTTTAACCTGCAAAACCTGACGGTGCGGATCCCGCTCGGGGTACTTGTGGCGGTTACGGGTGTTTCGGGCTCCGGCAAATCCTCGCTGATCTTCGATATCCTTGACCTCGCCGCGCATCAACACTTGAACAACGCAGCCGGGCTCCCGGGCGAGCACGACTCCATCACCGGCTGGGAACACATCGATCAGGTCATCACCATCGACCAGGCACATGTGGGGCGCATCCCGCGTTCGAACGCCGCTACATACTCAGATTCCTTTACTCCCATTCGGGAAGCCTTTGCTGCCACGGCCGACGCCAAACAAAACCAATTGACCGCGCATCATTTTTCGTTCAATGTCCCGGGCGGGCGTTGTGAACGCTGTGAAGGAGCCGGCACACTGGCCGTCAAAATGCACTTCCTGCCTGATGTGGAAGTGCGCTGCCCTGCCTGCCGCGGACGCCGCTTCAAACGCGAGACACTCGAGGTTAAGTATCGCGGCTGCGATATCTCGCAGGTGTTGAACATGACTGTCGACGAAGCCCTGACTTTGTTTGCTGACACCCCCGCCGCCGCGTCACGTTTAAAGGTCATGTCGGATGTGGGATTGGGATACCTGCAGCTCGGCCAGCCCGCGGCCACCCTCTCAGGCGGCGAAGCCCAGCGGATTAAACTCGCCAGGGAACTCGGACGCCGCACGACGGGGCGCACCCTCTACCTGCTTGACGAACCAACGACTGGCCTCCACCCTGCCGACACGTCCCGTCTATTGGAGGTTCTACAACGGCTCGTGAATCATGGAAACAGCGTTATTGTCATTGAACACAATCTTGACCTGGTAAAAGCCGCAGACTGGATCATTGACCTCGGCCCCGAAGGCGGTGCGGCTGGCGGCCGGCTGATTGCCGAAGGCACACCTGAAAACTTGGCAAAGGTAAAAGAGTCATACACAGGCCGGTGTTTGAAAGAGATGCTGTAACCTCAATTATTCTTATAAAAAACTCCCGACCAGGTCGGGAGTTTTTTCTCTCACTTTCCTTCTATCAGCTCCCCCGTTCACTTCCCCACGCTCATCACACCACCCAGCGCATTCATCTTTAAAGTCCACACACTCCCGATCTCGAATTGCTGGAATTCATTTACAGAATCTGCCGTATAGTTTTTCTGCCCATCGGGAACATTGAAAATCACTGTTAAAGTCTGGGTGGCCGTGCCCAACTGCTGCCCATTGGCAAGGCTGGGGTTTTCATAAACAGGGTAATTATCATTGCCATCCAAATGATAGGTCTGGATCGTTGTCCATTCATCCACCGTATAATCGCAGGTCTGTTCACTCACGGTGCGGCATTCCTGCACTACTTCTGCATAACCATTACCCTGATCCACTGTTTTATCTTCACACACATCATGGCTGTCCGTTTGGCAGGAGACATTGTAAGCATCTGATGGAGCGCTGCTTTTATTGGAATAATTTACAGCCTGGATTTCCTGCACCGGCACAGAAGTTTGCCACTGCAGGCCGGCCACTGTCCCTTGAATGGATTTGGATGGAACGGCAAAGAGCAGCACGGCAGCTATGCAGCAAACCAGGAAGAATGCACCAATGGCGGCAAATACCCATCCGCTTACTTTTTTCTTTGGAGCGCCTGCAGGCACTGCGTTTTTTTGCACAGGGACGGGACGTGCAGCGACAGGCACCGCCGCCGGCTTGATTGGCGCACCGCATTCCTTGCACGTACGCGCGGTACCCGGGTTTTCAGCGCCGCAGGTAGCACAGAGGATTACTTTAGGAACAGGAGCTGCCGCCTGTAAAACCTGTCCGGCCTGACGCGCTTTGCCTTCCTTTAAATCTCCGCCGCATTGTGAACAGGTGACAGCATTCCCGGGGTTGCGCGTACCGCAGAACCCACAATGGATATCTGCACCGGCTTTGGCAGCTGCGAGGGATTTTTCGTCAGCGACAAGTTTCTCGTCCGCTGCGCGCTGGAATTTGACATTATCAGGCTGGGGAGATCCGCAGTTTTCACAAGTTTTCCTGGAGCCTCTATTTCTAGAGTCACAGTTGGGGCAGATCCATTCGAGTTCCACAAATTTTTTATTTTGGTCCATCGATTACTCCTTGATCTATCACGGGTGTAGAATAATTTTACATTGAAATGAAGAACATTTAAGCTCTGATATTCTGATGACAAAAAATCGAGTAGGGAGCGGCGATTAACCGCCCCCTCTCACACCACCGGACATGC
>CAYLOW010000060.1:0-17415 GCA_964385315.1 uncultured Anaerolinea sp. | reverse complement strand
CCAGCTTGTAACAAAATATCTTTTCAAATGTCGTTTCATGTAAGTACGGGCACTCAATAAATAAATTTTTATATGCATCATCCACATTATGTCCCGCAGCAAATCCGACGACTTGCAAATTATCTGTTTCAACCGGATATTCTTCAAATCCTGGTTGAAAAGTATATCCTTCATCGGTCAAAAAAATATAATAATCAATAATCTGACTATAAATATCCTTCGGAATTGCGATTATAAGCAGAAAAAAAGAAGGATGTGACCGGCTATGGTCACATCCCAAAACTAGTAAATCTTCTGATTTTTTACCAGCCAAGCCTCTTACGTTTAATCAAAACCCAGTTCCTTCATATTCTGCGCCTCGCTCTTCCTGCCCCCGCCGCCGAGCAGTTCCTTCCAGAACACATCATCATACCTGCGGGACTTGACAGGCATAGGCACACCCAGCCTTACCCCGCATTGGGTAAATGACGCGATTTAAAATCTTCCTCAATTCGTTCCTGCAAAAAAATCTTAATCAAGGATTGATAGGGCACATCGCGCTCGTTCGCCAGTTGACGCAAAGCATCCAGAAGTGATTCCGGCAGGCGCAATGAAATCGACCTGGTGGAAGGCTTCAAATTGGGAAACAATGCCCGCTCGGCGCTCTTCCAATTGAGATATTCGGTGGAATCTTTTTCGCTCCAAAAATCCCGTTCTTCATCCTCATTTTTGAATTTAGGAATTTGCTTGTTCATAAATTTTTCGCTCCTTCTTGCCCATATCACGGGCGGAAATTACACGAACTTTGTCACCGCAAACAGTAAATGCAATGAACAACCGCCTGCCTGCAATGGTATGCCCAAGCACATAATACCGCCGCTCTTTTTCAGAATGGGCAGGATCAGCCTGAAGCAAAAGAGGAAGATTGAAAAACACCTCTTCACATTCGCCTGCCAGGACCTGATGCTTTTCCCAGTTCTTTTCGCGATTATTTTCATCCCAATCAAAGCCATTAAGGTGACTGAGAATATTCATAGTTGTATATTACCATAATATACAACATTTGGAAATTCCGGCATCAAAATCCCAACTCCTTCAAATTCTGCGCCTCGCTCTTCCTGCCCCCGCCGCCCAGCAGTTCCTTCCAGAACGCATCATCATACCTGCGGGATTTGACAGGCAGCGGCATCGGCACGCCCCAGCCCAACAGGAGCACTTCCTCTTTTGGCTGCAAACGCGCCAGCATACCGCGCAGGGCATCACGTCCCGAAAGACCCGAGAGCACAGCCTGAATATCCAGGTCATCGCCCAGCCAGCCGCTGATGCGCGTACCCAACTGAGACATGACCTCGTCATAGATCTGCGACGGGCGCTGGTCCACGATCAGCAGGGTGACATAATATTTGCGCAGTTCGCGCGCGATGGTCGCGAAGGTGGTCTGCGCCGCCATCTCACGGTTGAGCAGTTTATGCGCCTCCTCGACCACGATCACCAGGGGACGGGGCTCGCTCTTCCCGTGAGTCCTGAATTCGTTGGTCTTCTTCTCCCACGCCGCGCGGATCTTGCGTGTTAGCAAATTCGACACGAGCAGGTAGTCCAGGTCGCTTTCATGTTCCCCGTAGGAAAGCACCACATGCTGGCCGTTCTCCAGCGCGTCGATGATATTTTTCACGCTGTCCGCTGCCGGCTTCTCAACGATATACGACTTGCCAAACAGGCGCCGCAGTTTATCGTGCAGGGCTTCCGCCGCCATGATGTTCACGCCGTTGGCATCCGCCCACGCTGCCACGCTGTCAGGATGCGGCACACGCTTCAACTTACCCTTCTCATCCTCCACTTCCATCTCTTCACGATTCATCGCCTTGAAACGCGCGAACCAGTCATTCTTGAACGACCCGAACAGGGCGTTCAACGTGGTGGGGGTGGTCTCTTTCAGGTTCAATTCACGGCCGAGGGTTTCAATATCGGCAGTCGATATATCGCCGGTTGCGATTTCCAGATTAAAGTCGGGCACCTGCCCCCGGATGGTGGCCCCCGCCCCCAGGCCGACGACCCGTATCTTCGACTTGAACTTGGTCTTCAGTCCCGTCACGGGCTTTTTGGTATCAGACGCCACATCGTCAAAACCGTACTCGTTGTGCATATCGAGCACCAGCACCGAGGCCTTGTTGTAGTGCATCAAGCCTGCCAGCACCAGGCGGGTCAGGAACGACTTGCCCGTGCCGGTCGCCCCGAACACCCCCGACGAGCGCTGCACGAACTTCTCCATGTCAATACAGACAGGATGCCCCTGTTCGCGGGTATAGCCGATGATAAATTTGCCGGTCTCATTCGGGTCGCCAAAAATTTCAGCAATGTCACCCTCGTTCGCCATCCGCACCTGAGAATGATGCGGCGGCACCGTCTTGACAGGGATCGGGTGCGGAGTCTGATCCCCGATCTTCTTCACCCAGATATCATATTCGGGCGAGGCGGGGTCGGGTCCGCAGTCAAGCATTAACGCGGGCAGCACTTCCAGGTTGGTATACAGGGTCTGCCCGTGCAAAGCTTTCGCCAGCGCCGGGGGCAGCCGGTCAGACTTCTCATCTGCGAAACGGTCATCCGTCGCCCCGAGCTGCATATCGGTCACGAGGCCGTAGAAGTGATAATCACCGCTCTCGATCACCACGAACGCCCCCTCCTGCACCGTCAACGGGTCCACAGTCAGACGCACACGGAAGGACTCCTTGAGTCCGCCGCCAACTACATAGCCGATGATTTTATTTTCCATAACAACTCCATTTCTTCACCACAAAGGGCACAAAGGTACACGAAGGTATAAGGATTTTGGTTTTGCCTTCCCAGAAGGTTCTTCATTACCACCGTGGATAATTTTTAATATACAATTCGTTTAATTCCATCCTTCAAATGAACCACATTGAAATTAATCAGAAATCCCAACCTTATTCCTGTAAGTTTTAAATACGTTATTAATTGGGCATCATATACAGAATTAATGGCTTTCACTGATTTGACTTCAACAATCACATAATCCTCCATCAGCAAATCAAGGCGCAGGCCAGCATCCATCTTGATATTTCTATAAGCTACAGGCAAGGCCACTTGAGTGGCCACGCGCAGCCCGCCTTCCCTTATTTCAAACGCCGTGCAGGCTTCATAAACCGATTCCAGCAGCCCGGGTCCAAGCGCAGTGTGCACCTTGAATGAAGCATCCAAAACAGCTTTCCCAATTCATTCCACAGCCGGCAAAACAGGCAAATAATTTCCCTTTTGCATTTCCTTGGTGATCCTTTGTACCCTTTGTGGTTAATAATATTTACGAAATATCTGCCAGCGCACCCAACGCGCTCATCAAGGTCGGATAATCATCGCGCAGCAAAGCAATCAACTCCTGAATGGCATTCTCGCGCCAGGTTGAATCCTTAGACACTTTTGACACCTGAAATATATGAGCTGCCAGCACTTCGCCTATGGGGATCTCCTGCGCGCGGAGAATGTGCCTGAAATACCCGAACCGCCCCGCGGAGGTGAACCTGGCCAGGTCTTTGTCTTCGCACATATAGATCACATCCAAACTCAACGGTGGACGCGGCGGCAGCAGGTGATGCACCACGCCGTCCTGTTCATAGCCCACCGCCAGCACAGACATCTCCACGGGCACAATACGCCGCTCGCGGTTGTCCTTCATTACTTCCTCGCTGACATTTTCGGTCGTTGCGAGTTGGCGAACCAGCCCGTCATCATTAATATGAATATCATGGATGAGTCCATAGACCTGGTAGCCGTCACCCAACGGCACGCGCACCATTGCACCAAAAGCGGGCACCGTCAATTGGGATACGTGGCAACCTGCAACAAAGCCAGTTGTCCCGGCGCGCAGTAAACGTCCTATTTCGATTTGTTTTTCCATTTGACCTCCATAAGGTTATTGTTGAAACAATCTTCCCACAATACCCTTACCGTCGTGTGTTGCCCGACAAATTTTTCGCAGATTGTTTTCCGGAAATCTCACCTACTTCACCGCCATTGCTTCTAATTGCAACTGCAAGCATTTGGTCAATTTCTTCCTTTTCCCTGAAAGATACAACAGCTATCTCATGCGCTCTGTGCAACAGATATGGAAAGGGCTCATTACCTAATATTTTTGCCTGCTCAATTAAAGAGTAATGAAGATAATTCAAAGCTTCCTTGTGATTTACCACCCACAAGGGAACATCAACCCTTGCGATCTTTGGTTTCTTTTCGTCGCCCACATTTAAATAAAAGAAATGGATGGCTAATGAGCCCTTATATTTTTCTGCCGATTTCGCTTGAAGCGTGAACACAGATGACCTTTCATGCTTCCCTAATATTTGACCGAACAACCATGAATCGGCCACCCCAATCAAGGGATGATATTTTTTTATATCAACCGATTCATTCTGTGGGCTGTCCGCTATCTCCAACAACCTGACCACCCAGTTTGCGCCTGGTTTATCGACATATCCAGAAGTAACCACCTGTTGTTTTTCCATTTCCTGGAGTACGTCCAAATAATCCTGCAAGCTTTTTTCAAAGTCCCTGGAATTATCACTATCAAAAGCCCCCCAAAGTTCCAGCTGCCCTTCTGTAAGAGCAATAACCGTCCCCGAATAGCCTTTAGCAACTTCCAGTAGTTTTTTGCGTTCGGCCACGTCACGCTGCAATGCAACCTGACTCTCGCTAAAAAATGTGTCTTCATATTCATCGAGCATATGAAGTTCCGTATCAGTAAAAATATCCGGTGCCTTACCAGAGCCTGCCTGCATGGCGATCGCGCCCACATTGATTAAATAGTATTGAAGAGCGGCATGTCTATCCGGGACGATCTGCGAACCATCGGCGGCGATCAGGGTCGCCTGGATACCCGAAACCGGCGGCGGGTAGTGTGAATCAAGCGGCTCATTAAGCGGGCAGGCGCAGCGGGTATTGGGATCTGCCTGTTTCGCAGAATCGACCCTGGCACGCAGCAAATCCAATTCGGAGGCATAAAACGCGAGCAAATCCCGCGACTTGGCACGAAGTACCTCCAGCGTTTTCTTTCTCTCACGCGCACCGGCGCCGATCTCTTTTATTCGAATGAAGATTTGTTGATAGTCGATTGGCATTCTCACCACCCGTCTTTGCAAGAGCCCACTTACCCATCGTCGGGAAGTGCACCCTCCTGGCAACGACGAACTAGAACATTTGTGCATAATTTTAGCTGGAAACAGGCTAAAATACAAGCACGGCTCAGGGAACTTTTTATGACCCGTGTCGTCAGTAGTACAGAATAAAATATCAAGGAGATAAAAAATGCGAACAAAATTTTTAGTTTTTACAGTACTGGCTTTTGCCCTCATTCTGAGCGCCTGCGGACCTGCCACCCTTACCCAGGCGGCTCAACCCGTCAGCCGAACATTAAATGTTAACGGACTCGGTTCCACGAACCTGACACCTGACATCGCCTATATTTACATCGGCGTGCATAACGAAGGCGCAACCGCCTCTGAGGTTGTGAAAGCGAACAAAATGCAGACCAATGCCGTTCTGGATGCACTTAAGAAGGCGGGTGTGGACGAGAAAGACCTGCGCACCACCAATTTCAGCATCTGGCCCTCGCAACAGTACAGCCCCGACGGCGTTTTGACCGGCACGATCTACATGGTGGATAACACCGTATATGTCACCGTGCGCGATCTCGAAGGGCTGGGAAGCCTGCTCGACGATACCATCTCGGCGGGTGCGAACAGCATCAACAGCATCCAGTTTGATGTGGCCGACAAGACCGCTGCTGTAAAGGAAGCCCGCATCAAAGCGGTGGATGATGCCAAAATTCAGGCTCAGGAATTGGCTGACGCCGCCGGCATTACCCTCGGCGAAATCCAGAACATCAGCTTCTACGATAGCAGCCCCTACCCCGTAGCGGACGGCAAAGGCGGCGGCGGAGCGGCCCCGATGGCAAGTTCTGTTTCCATCCAGCCCGGCCAGTTGACCATCTCGGTCTCGGTCAATATCACCTACGACATCAAATAATAATTTCCCCGCAGCTAAAGACTGCCTCTCTTGCGGGAGGCAGTCTTTATTTAATTTTTCCAATTGACCGGCTGTTGATTGATTTCCCCCAAATCTGGCTCGCGCCCGCCCCCGTGAGGATTGAGTATGGGATCTGCATGATCAAATAATAACGCTTCCAATATAACGGAACCATGACAAACAGTAAAACACCCGATGTAATAAACAACGAATAGATCAACAGGCTTTCTGCATTGAATCTTCTTAGCAGCGCCCATCCCCCAATGGCAGCCAGAATTGCAACGAGCCCATCCGCCGCCCATGACCCGGTTCGCCCGCTGACAGGTGAATTTTCATAAACCACGATCTGCTCATGCACGGGCGGGACATCAAAGCTGGAGGCTTCCCAATACATTACCTTTGAAAAGAATGTGTTTTTTAAAAGAAAAACAAACCTGCTCTTCGCCGCGTCAAGCTGAAGATGCCCGATCTGACCTCCGATCATGTTCTCGCGTGTTTTGATCATAATGTTTAACGGGGCTGGAAATTTTCGCCACAGCGCTGGTGAAGCCAGGGTCATCCCAATGAGCAGCACACAGCCGGCCAGCGCCAGCGGCTTGGCCGCCCGGTCGATCTTCCATACCGGCAGTTGAAAAAGAATGATCACAAATCCGAGCAACACGACCACATTTCTCCACCAGGCCCAAAAGACGGGCATCAAAGCAAGAAATAAGGCGGCTGCGAGCACGGTTGCCGCACCAAGATAAACGACATTTATCAGGATGTTCCGAACTGTCTCTTTTCTCCACATGGGAATAAGACCAAGCGCGAGATAGACTGCGATCAGCATGGGAGCAGTATCCTGTTTGGTTGCAAGGGTAAGGTCACTGGCAACCCCCCAGCAATATATATGGAATCCTGCGCATTTTCATGCCCTAAAAATCCTTGAGCATCCGGGAGGCAATATACAACGTGAGGATCAGAAACAGGAATTTTGACCCTTCCTGCATGGCCCGACAGAAGTTCACCAAAACGCCGCCCTGTGTGGCAAGCACCACAACGGCTGTCCAGGCAGCCAGACGATACGGCAGCAGCTTCCGGACGGTCATGAATAATAATACGATGCTTAAGGCGCCCATCAGGGCAGAACAGGTACGTGCCAGCCGCAGGATCTGAGGGCCCGGCAGGTTACCCATTTTTGTATTGTCATCCCATGTAGAACCCCAAAGCCATTTATTGATGGTGCCTTCAGTATTGGTAACATCCCTTGCAAAACCGATCGAGAACACCGTGATTGAGCCGGTGGATAATCTTATATTTTGCTTGATGCTTCCCTCGGGGTTATAAAGTATGCGTCTTAAATCCCTCTGCTTCACAACCATATCGTAATCTTCGCTCATCAGGATATATGCTGATTCATCTCCATGAAAAGGGGCCAGGTTGATTCCAGATAATAATGTACACCGCCAGAAGCAATAGCAGTGTCAGATCCAGCCAGGCAAAATGCTTATTTAACCCGGCATGGATTTTTTTGGATATTTCCTGTATTATCAACATGTTTTTATTACATCGGAAGTGACACAATACAATAAGGAGTCAATCATGCTCAAAGTTGGTTATATCGGTCTTGGGTTAATGGGCAAGTCCATTGCCCGCAACATTCTCAAAGCGGGCTTCCCGCTTGTGGTGCATAACCGTTCACGCGCGGCGGTGGATGAACTGGTCGCAGAGGGAGCCGTCTCGGCATCGTCTCCAGCCGTGGTAGCCGCGCAGTCGGATATTGTCTTCACCAACCTGCCTGATTCCCCGGATGTCGAAAAGGTGATTCTGGGTGAAAGGGGGATCATCGAAGCAGTGCATGACGGATTGATCGTGATCGACAACTCGACCATTAAACCCGCATCTGCGCGGATGATCGCAGCAGAACTGGCGAAGAAGGGAGTCTTCTCTCTGGATGCGCCCGTATCCGGCGGAGATATCGGTGCGAAGAACGGGACTCTGACCATCATGGTCGGCGGCGATGCCTCTGCACTGGAACGTGCCCTGCCTGTGCTTCAGGCAATGGGCAAGACCATCACCCTTGTTGGCGATGCGGGCGCGGGGCAGGTGGCAAAAGCCGCAAACCAGATCATGGTCGCCGCACAGATGGTGGCCATGGGCGAACTGCTTGTCTTCTCAAAAAAGGCGGGTGTGGATCCGCGCAAGGTAGTGGATGCCATCAAGGCGGGCGCGGCACAATGCTGGGCGCTGGACATCAAACCGCCGCGTTTATTCGACGGCAACCGCAATCCCGGCTTTAAATCCTACATGCAGCTGAAGGATATGAAGATCGTTTTGGATACGGCAAAGGAGTACGGCGTTCCCCTCTCAGCAACCGGGGAAAACACAAAACTCTACGAGCAGATGATCGAGATGGGCATGGGTGAATTGGATAATTCCGCCGTGGTGGGTGTGATCGAGAAGTTGGCAGGAATCGGAATTTTGGATTAATTTTTGTTTATAGGGGCGGGCTGACGCCGCCCCTATTTAATGACCGTACCATTGTTCAGGAAATTTGATAGAATCCAACCGTGATTGAGTTAAAACAGCGCGTTTCTTTGCTCAACAAGATCCACCTCTTCAATGGCTTGAAGGAGGCTCAGCTTTCGGACATCGCCGTCAAGCTCGATGAGGTCGAAATACCCGCCCATCAGGTTGTCTTTAAGCATGGTGACAAACCCAACGGCTTTTACATCATTTACGAAGGGAAGGTCAACGTCTCGCGTCCACACGAGAAAAAAGGCGAAGAAGTGATCATCTGGCTGGTGACGGGCGATTATTTTGGTGAGGAAGCGCTGGTGGAAAACCGAAACCGCTCCGCGACGATCACGGCCACCGAAGATACCATCCTGCTCTTCCTGTCACGCCAGCATTTTGAAGAACTGTTTGGCACCTTCCCCAACCTGAAACCGAATTTTTTGGTTGCCATAAAAAGTCACAAACTGGCACGCGCGACTAAATTCACCTGGCTGGGCCCAAAAGAGGTTATTTATTTTGTCGCGCGCAGGCACAAGATCCGTTTATATCAGGCGCTGGTTGGACCTGTGCTTTCCCTGACCGTGCCGGCTGGATTATTCTTTTGGGGCATATTGGTGGATGCCGTAACCCCTCTCGCGCTTGGTGTGCTGGCATTAATTTTTATCATCGGCTGGGGCATCTGGAATGCAATTGACTGGAGCAATGACTATTACATCGTCACCAACCAACGTGTGGTCTGGCTGGAAAAAGTGGTCGGCCTGTATGACAGTCGTGAGGAGGCTCCGCTCGGCTCCATCCTCTCGGTGGGCGTGGAGACCGATCAACTGGGCCGCATTTTGGATTACGGAAATGTGATCGTGCGCACCTTTGTCGGCAGGATCGAGTTCGATTATGTGGACCACCCCAACCAGGCGGCGGAAATGATCCGCGAATATTGGGAACGCGTCAAATCGGTCCTGACAGTCTCGCAAAAAGATATGATGCGGAACACCATTCGCCAAAAATTGGGCCTGCCCGTTGAGAAGCGTGAACTCGATGAACTTCCGCCGATTGTTACCGTAAACAAAAACCTGGCAAACCTGCCCTTGTGGTGGGTGGCGTTTCTCAGCCTTTTTACACTGAGAGTGGAAGAAGCGGGCAAGGTGATCTACCACAAGCATTGGATCGTCCTGGTGCGGCAGACATGGAAGCCGCTGGCGCTCACACTGCTCATGTTCTCCCTGCAGATCTGGCGCATCTTTAACCTTTTTATGTCGCCCACTGAGTCCTTTTTACAACCCAACACAGGCGGCTCCCTTCGCCCTGATACGATCACAGTTGCCCTGCCCATGCTTGCCATGCCTTTTATTGCCTGGCTCGTCTGGGAATATGTGGACTGGAAAAATGATATTTTCATGATCGCTTCAGATCAAATATTTGATATTGACCGCAAACCCTTTGGCAGGGAGGAAAAACGCGCGGCTCAAATTGACAATATTTTAAGCACCTCCTATACCCGCGAGGGAATCATCCCGTATTTGTTCAATTACGGCACGGTAAAAATTGCGGTGGGCGGTTCGGCTTTTGATTTTCAGGATGTGGCCGACCCCGCCAGTGTACAGGCAGATATCAACCGCAGGCGTTCAGCGCGCATTACGCAGAAAAATGAAAACGCCGGCAGGGATGACCGTGAACGCTTTGCAACCTGGATCGCGGCATATCACGAAAACGTGGACACCTTCAATGCACCTCCGATCATCGTCCCGAAGGAAGACAAGGAAAAATCCGCTGATCAGACGAGCATCATCACAAATGAAGACAGGAAGAAAGCCAGTGATCAGTGGTAGGTAAACAGAAGACAATTATCGGTAATTTTAAAAAAGAGGACATAACAGTATGGCAATCAGACAAATCGTAACCCTGCCCGACCCCGTTTTACGGCGCAAGGCAAAACCAGTAACAAAGTTCGGCAGGGAATTGCAAACGTTAATTGATGACATGATCGAAACCATGCGCGACGCGCCGGGCGTGGGACTTGCCGCGCCGCAGGTTGGGGTTTCTGAACGTCTTGCCGTGATCGAATACGCGGAAGAGGACGACGAGGAAGAAGAGGAAATCGACGGCGCGGAGGAGACGCCCAAACCGCCCAAGCCGAAGCAATTATTCATTCTCATTAATCCCGAGATCGTAAAAGCCTCGGAGGAAAAAGTGATGGGCATTGAAGGCTGTCTCTCCCTTCCGGGTTTGTTGGGCGAAGTGGAAAGGCATGAGGCACTGCAGGTCAAGGCATTAAATCGCCACGGAAAATACATCAAATTCAAAGTGGATGGATGGCTGGCGCGCATCTTCCAGCATGAAATAGACCACCTGAACGGGCTACTCTTCACCGACCTCACCGAACACGTTTGGCAGCCGAAAGAAGAAATCGAAGACCGCGTGTGATGAATCCGTGTTCGGCGTTAACCAGCGGTGACTCAAAAACCGTCCTGCCGCCCCGCACCCCGCAACCATGCACCTAAAACATTTATCACTGACCAACTTTCGCAGTCTCGCCCGCCTGGATGTCGATCTTCCACGGCGGGCTGTTGTGTTGGTGGGCAGCAATGCGCAGGGAAAAACCTCCGTGCTCGAAGCCATTTACTTTCTGGCGGCATTTACCTCTTTTCAAACCCATGCGGACCGGCAGATCGTCAATTTTCACGAGGCGAAAAATCCCCTGGCTGTGACACGCCTCGTGGCAGATTATCAGCGTGGAAAAACAAAACACCGCATCGAAGCGCGTCTTATCCTTGAGCCAACGGGCATCAACGGGCAACGCCTGCGCAAGGAGATTTTGCTCGACGGCGTCAAGCGTCAAGCCAGCGAAAGCATGGGGCATTTCAACGCAGTCATCTTTGTGCCCCAAATGTCGCAGATCATCGAAGGCGGACCCGACGAACGCCGCCGTTATTTAAACCTGGCGCTGGCACAAACCATCCCTGCGTACGCACGCGTGTTGAGTGAATACTCACAGGCGCTCACCCAGCGCAACGCCCTGCTCAAGGCCCTCTATGAACGGTCCGCTGACGGCAGTCAGCTTCAGGTGTGGGATGAAACATTGGTCCGTCTGGGCGCGCAGATCATCTTATGGCGAATTCAAGCAGTCCAGGAGATCGAGCGCTTCGCATCCCGCATCCATCACCAACTGGCCCATGGAAGTGAGACCCTGCGCCTGGCCTACGAGCCGGGTTACGACCCGCTGCCACAGCCCGAGATGCAGTTGGGTTTGAAATTGGACACGCCCATCGACCGATCCACACTGGAACTTAATGAAATTCAACAGGGTTTTTTGGCGCGCCTGAAACAGATTCGCAGCGAAGAGATCTCACGCGGCGTGACAACGATCGGACCGCACCGCGACGATCTGCGCTTTATCATCAACAAGGCCGATGTCAGTGACTTTGGCTCGCGCGGCCAATTGCGTACGACCCTGCTTGCGCTCAAACTTGCCGAGGTGGAATGGATGAAGGAGCGCACGGGAGAAACTCCCGTCATTTTGCTGGATGAAGTGATGGCAGAACTCGATACACAACGCCGTGCCGACCTGCTGAAATATATTGGCCAGGACTCACAGGTGTTGTTCACCACGACGGACACAAATTCATTTGATCCGGTGTTCGTGGAACAGGTGGAAGTTTGGGACGTGAAAGGCGGCGTTGTTCAGCCAAGGAAATAAAGATGGTACTGCAAGTCACCGTTACTACAGGTAGTTTGGTCAGAATAACAATAAAGTAAAATATCATCATGACAGATATCCTCGTCATCGGTTCACTTAATACAGACCTTGTTGTGCGCGCACCGCATTTTCCGCAACCCGGCGAAACCATCAGCGGGGATGACCTGCATATCATCCCGGGGGGCAAGGGCGCAAATCAAGCCGTCGCCGCGGCGAGGCAGGGCGCAAGTGTCGCCATGCTCGGACGTGTGGGTCGCGATAATTTTGGTCCCTTTCTTTTAAACAGCTTAAAGTCGGACTCGGTGGATATATCCCATGTCCACGTGGATGAATCCGCAACAGGCACGGCGATCATTGTGGTGGATGCGAACGGACAGAATAGCATCGTGCTTTCGGCGGGAGCCAATGGAAAAGTCTCCCCCGCTGACGTTGACAACGCCTTCACGCTTTCCCCAAGTCTGGTCCTGCTGCAACTGGAAATCCCCATTGCCATCGTTCTACATGCCGCCCAATGCGCCCGCCAAAATGGATGCCGGGTCATCCTCAACCCCGCCCCGGCCCAATCCCTGCCCGGCGAATTGATCTCCCTCGCCGACTTTATCGTCCCCAACGAAACAGAACTGAGTTTATTATCCGGGATCGAAGTCAAGGATATATCATCCGCAGAACAAGCGGCAAGGGTCCTGCTACATCGCGGCGCAAAAAATGTGATCGTCACGCTTGGAAGCAAAGGCGCGCTGGTCATATCCAGTGATCAGGTGCTGCACGTGGATACTTACAAAGTGGATGTTGTAGATACCACCGCGGCGGGGGACGCTTTCATCGGCGGTTTTGCAGCCAAACTTTTGGAAGCCGGCAACCCGCTGTCAGTTCAGGAACAAATGTTCTCAATCCAAAAAGCCGTCCGGTACGGATGCGCCTGCGGTGCGCTTGCAGCAACCAAATTCGGCGCGCAGCCGTCATTGCCGACGAAACAAGAAACAGAAAAGTTTATTCCGTAGGGCAAGTTCATCCCGCCCGGAATAATGTTCATCCCCATTTACAGGAAATTATGTCCCCAACCCGAATCATCATTGACACAGACCCCGGCGTGGACGACGCCCTGACCATCCTGCTTGCGCTGGCCTCGCCCGAGGTCCAACTCGAAGCATTGACCACCACACATGGCAACATCGGCATAGAAAAAACCACGCGCAACGCACTGGCTGTTTTGGAATTTGCAAAGGCAAGCCATATCCCTGTCGCACGCGGATGTTCGCTCCCTCTGGTGGTAAGTACACCTGGAAAATCAGGTGAGGCAGTCCACGGCTCAAGCGGAATCGGGAAAGCCGTTTTACCGGAACCGGAATCACGATCCATCGCTCCCCATGCGATTGATTATTTGATCGAACGCATTCTGGCCGAGCCGCAGGAGATCACACTCTTCACCATCGGTCCCATGACCAACCTCGCGCTGGCAATTCGCAAAGAGCCGCGCATTGTGCAGGCATTGAAGGGGCTGGTTATCATGGGCGGCGCGATTCGACAGGGGGGGAATGTTACGCCGCTCGCCGAGTTCAACATCCACGCCGATCCGTACGCGGCGCACATTGTCTTTCATTCGGGAATCCCGATCACCTTGATCCCGCTCGATGCCACGTACAAGTGCCTGCTTACCACTGCCGACATTGAACGCCTGAACAAAATCGATTCGCCCGTTGCGAGGTTTGTCCGCGATTCGACTGCGGTGTACATGGATTTCTATAAAAATTACGAGGGCTTCGACGGCTGCGCCCTGCATGATCCACTCACCCTGGCGGCGATCATCGCGCCCGAATTGCTTGCTTTCGAGGAACAGCATGTGGATGTGGATATTTCAGGCGGCGTTTCAATGGGCAATACCTTCGCTGATTTTATGAATGTCTCGAAGAAACCAGCCAACATGAAAGTGGCGCTCGATGTGCGTGGACGTGATTTTATTGAGTTATTTATCGAGCGTATGGAATCGCTCAGCCGTAAAATGGGGAATTTATGATAAAACGCATCATTCTTGACACCGACCCCGGAATTGACGACTCCCTGGCAATTCTCCTCGCCCTGGCATCCCCTGAAATTTCGCTGGAGGGGGTGAGCGTGGTGCATGGCAATTCATCCACGATGCAGGGAACGATCAATGCGCTGTCTGTTTTGGAACTGGCAAAAGCGTCTCATATTCCCGTTCACAAGGGTTGTGAATTACCCCTGGTACAGCCATCCCTGCTCGCCCCTGAGACTCACGGAGCGCAGGGGATCGGGTATGCCAACCTTCCGGCACCACACACCATGCCCCGGGCGCAAAAAGGAAGCGATTTTCTGATCAAAAAGATCATGTCTTCGCCCGGGGAAATCACCCTGGTCTGCATCGGTCCGCTGACCAACCTCGCGATGGCGATCCGGCAGGAACCACAAATCGTGCAGAACATCAAAGAGGTGTTTATCATGGGCGGCGCAATGCGGCACGAAGGAAATACCACACCGTTGGCGGAATTCAACACTTTCGTTGACCCTCATGCCGCCCATATTGTTTTTCATTCGGGGTTGCCGATCACACTCACGCCGCTGGATGTGACCTATCAATGCATCTTTTTAAAGGATGACCTGAACAGACTGTTGAAGATCAACTCACCGATCACAAAATTCATCGCGGACGCGACCCGTTTTTACATGGAATTCCATGATGCATATCAAAAGATCGACGGGTGTGTGATCAATGACCCGCTAACATTGGCATTAACCTTCATGCCGGAAATTTGCGATTATCAGGATTTATATGTGGATGTGGATATTTCGACAGGCGTGGGGCTCGGAAACACATTTGCAGATTTTTACAATTACGAAAAGAAGACGCCCAACATGAAGGCGGCGCTCGGCGTGCGTCCGCGTGTTTTTATGGAATTATTTCTGGAAAGGATGGAGAAGCTGGCAAAATCCCTCTCGTGACCTTTGATATTGAAAAGTGTTATTATATAAAAGTAATCCATTAATCATTTTATTTGGAGGATAACATGTTCGAAAAGATCAAGAAAGATTTCACCACCATGACCTGGGTACTCATTCCTGTGGCGATTGCCATCAATATTGCCATTGGGCAAATCGTCGTTCTGCTGAAACTGCCTGTATTCCTTGATTCGATCGGCACCGTGTTGGTAGGCATCATTTGCGGCCCATGGGCGGGTGCGCTGACTGGCGCTCTCTCAAATACCATCTGGGGTTTGTTTAATCCTGATTCATTACCCTGGTGGCCTGTAGCGTTTTTCATTGGCTTGGTAGCGGGCTTATGTGCCAACGCCGGTTTATTTAAAAACTGGTGGAAAGTCATCCTGTCGGGGTTCCTCATTGCGCTTACCGCGGCGATCGTCTCGACCCCGATTTCCGTCTACCTTTATGGCGGCATCACCGCCAGCGGATCCTCCTTCATAACCGCTTATCTTCTCCAAACCGGTCAGGGTGTTGTATCAGCCGTCCTGAGTACCGGATTCCTTGTTGAGCCAGTGGACAAGATCACCACCGCCATGCTCGCCTTTGCCATCGTTCAGGGTCTTTCCAAACGCCTCGTCGCGCGCTTCCCGCGTCCTGAGAACACGGAATTGGAACAGGGCAGCAATACCACGCAGTTGGTCATCGCGCTTGTTGTTGTCGTGATCGTGGTCGCGCTGGGCTTTGTTGTCCGTAATATACTTGCCGGCTAAAAGTAATTCAGCTTTGTAAAAATCAGGCTTCCTTGCGAAGCCTGATTTTTTTTGGCTTATAATCCAAATCACCACCCGTCCGGCATTTCATGACAAGCAAATAAAAGGTTCCCCATATGCATGAACGCCTCTCCTTCTATGTAAAACGTGACAGCGCCCTTCATCGCCTCAACCCTTTAACAAAGATCATTCTGGCATTAAGTATTATCCTCGTTTCAATTTTCAGCCCCTGGTACTGGACGTCTCTTGTTTTATTGCTCCTGGTCATCATACCGCTTGGTTTTGCCGGCAGGGTTGCCAAGGAATACTTTACCAGCACGATCCGCCTGATCATTCCCGCCGCAGGATTCATTTTTTTGATGCAGGCCTTCTTCCAACCGGTTGGGGACACCATTATATTTAAATTTTGGTTCCTTCATATAACGCAGGAAAGCCTTTTATACGCGTTTCGAATGGCAACAAGAATTACAGTGATGATCTCCGCGTTCACCCTCTTCCTGCTGACCACCCACCCAAGTGAATTAATGTCTGATCTCACACGCCGCGGGCTGCCCCCGCAATTTTCCTATGTCATTATTTCAACCCTGCAAATCCTGCCGCAAATGCAGGCAAAAGCCCAAACCATTATTTCCGCCCAACAATCACGGGGATTGGACACCCAAAGTACGTTCTTAAAGCGGGCGGGGTCCGTTGTGCCACTCGTCAGTCCCTTGGTTTTCGGCTCCCTGGTTGAAGTTGAAGAACGGGCCATCGCCATCGAAGCACGCGGCTTCACCTCCAAAAAAGAAAAAACCTCCCTGCACCAGATCGCTGACAGCGGCCTCGACCGGGTCATTCGCTGGGGGCTTGTTATCCTTGTCATCATTTCCATTGCGGTAAACCTATGGCCTTTGTAAATCTTCAAAACGTCACATACAAATACCCGCTTACCAAAACACCCGTCCTGCAAAATATCAATTTGCAGGTGAATGAGGGTGAGTTCGTAGCAATTGTCGGACCGAACGGCGCGGGAAAATCGACGCTGTGTTACGCCCTGGCCGGCTTTGTACCTCACTTCTTCAAAGGCGAGATCAGCGGCCGTGTGGAAGTGGCCGGCATGGAATCCAGCAAATCCACGCTGGATGAATGGGTGCTGAATGTGGGGCTGGCTTTTCAAAACCCCTTCAATCAAATTTCCGGCGCAAAATACACCGTTCTGGAAGAGATCGCTTTTGGATTGGAAAATAACGGCGTGCCGCGCGAGGAAATTCGTCCGCGCGTGGAGGAAGCCATGAAGTTGACGGATATCAGCAGCCTGGCTGACCGATCACCCTATTCCCTCTCCGGCGGGCAGCAGCAGCGAGTCGCCCTAACCTCGATCCTGGTCATGAAACCCAAGCTGCTTGTCCTTGACGAACCGACATCACAGATGGACCCCATCGGCACTCGCGAAGTCTTCGGTGTTGTGCGCAAGATGGCGGAAGGCGGCATGACAGTGGTCATGGTCGAACACAAAATGGAATGGAT
>CAYLOW010000059.1:13116-17419 GCA_964385315.1 uncultured Anaerolinea sp. | reverse complement strand
TTATCCCTCTACAAAACAGGGATTTATATCTTTAGTGTGCAAGCTGGTATTTATGAACAATCAAGAAAATAATTCGCAAACTCCAATTATTGAACGAACAACAAGCTACAAACCTCCACGCAACCTGAGCTCCTGGCTGATCGGACGTCCGCTATCGACTGCGGATGCGCCACACGAAACAATTGGAAAGATAGTTGGATTGGCTGTGTTTGCCTCGGATGCCCTTTCTTCCAATGCTTATGCCACACAGGAAGTCATGGTAGTCCTGGCTGCGGCAGGGACAATGGCATTTGGGTATGTATTCCCCATTGCCCTTGCCATCGTACTACTTCTGACAATCGTCTCCATATCCTACATTCAAGTCATCCATGCGTATCCGGATGGCGGCGGCGCTTATGTGGTTGCCCGTGACAACCTAGGTGAACTGCCTGCGCTGATCGCGGCTGCATCCCTACTGACAGATTACATCCTGACCGTGTCGGTATCCATCTCCTCCGGTGTGGCACAGATCGTGTCCGCATATCCAAACCTGTATGAGTATCGCGTGGCTTTATCGGTGGCAGCGGTATTTTTAATCATGTTAATCAACCTCCGCGGCGTGCGGGAATCCGGTGCGGCTATTGCCGTGCCAAGCATGCTGTTTATTGTGATCATGTTTATCACGATAATTATAGGCATGTATAAGTATTTCACCGGCACATTGGGAGTGGTGCTGGATCCGCCTGAGATGCAAATGGTGGGGATTGCAACGGTGGTCACGCCGTTTCTGATCTTGCACGCATTTTCTAGCGGAACAGCAGCATTAACAGGAATTGAAGCAATTTCCAACGGAATCACGGCTTTCAAAGAACCACGCAGCAAAAACGCCGCTACCACCTTAAGTTGGATGGCTTTCATTTTAGCGGGTTTGTTTCTTGGAATTTCCTTCCTATCAGGCCAGGTTAGAGCGGTGCCTTCAGAGGTCGAGACGGTTATTTCTCAATTAGGACGCACTATCTATGGCGGAGTGGGGATTTTCTATTACGCCATGATCTTGGCCACGACCATCATTTTGATCCTGGCGGCAAATACAGCCTACGCAGGTTTTCCACGTTTGAGCGCGTTGATGTCAATGGACGGTTTCCTGCCGCGCCAATTGGCTTATCGCGGCAGTCGACTGGTTTACTCACGCGGTATTGCGGCCTTGGCAGTTCTCTCATCGCTTTTGATCGTTTTATTTCAAGCAAGTGTTACCCGCCTGATCCCGCTTTATGCCATTGGCGTTTTTCTATCATTCACCCTGGCTCAATTTGGCATGGCATTGCGCTGGCGACGGAGTGGAAGCATCCACCCCGAAAAAGTGGAACAACAAACATCCCATCGCGTTTCGGCGCTCCAGTACGATCCGCTTTGGCGTTTAAAAATGATCACCAATGGGTTTGGCGCGGTTTGTACCGGCGTTGTGATGTTTGTCTTTGCAATTACTAAATTTAAAGATGGGGCGTATGTGGTCTTGATCTTAATCCCCGTAATGGTTAGTGCATTGTGGCTAATTCATATGCACTATAAGAACCTAGCCAAAAAGCTTTCACTCGATAATTTTGGCGTCATCCCCCATCATGCCACCCGCCATCGTGTAATTATGCCGGTCAGCGGCGTACACCAAGGAACGCTCGCCGCACTGCGCTATGCACGTATGTTATCCGACGATGTAACTGCCGTGCATGTGATCATTGAGCCTGCGGACGCCGAAAAAGTCCGCGCCAAATGGGAAACCTGGGGCGGGGGGGTGCGCATGGTTATGCTGGATTCACCCTACCGTCTGTTCGTCGAACCGATCCTGGCATATATTTCTGATATTGCCGATGTGCGTCAGCCGGGTGAGACGATCACGGTTGTGGTACCTGAATTTGTTTCAGACAACCACCTAACCAGCGCACTACATACAAACACGGCAAATATTTTGCGCGAGCAGCTAAAAAACAAACAAGGTATCGTCATTACCAATGTCCCATATCATGTTCACGAAGAAAGCATAGTGTAAGGAGAAATTACCATGAAATTTATCGTCATCGGGTGCGGCAGGGTGGGTGCAGATCTGGCCTACCGCCTGTACCAAAATTCGCACAAGGTCGTTGTTGTAGATAGCAACCAAAATTCATTCAACCGTCTCCATGCAGATTTTCACGGGCGCACTGTGGAAGGCGAGGCACTCTCCGCCGACACCTTTACCCGCGCAGGCATGGAAACCGCAGATGGGGTTGCTGTTGTCACCAACTCTGACACCTTGAACGCAGTCATTGGGCATGCCATCCGCACCCACTTCCCGCAGGTAAAACGCGTACTTGTCCGAAATTACGACCCCGCCATGCGCGGCATGTTGGAGGCATTCGGCCTGCAATCCATTAGTTCCACTGCCTGGGGCGCGGAGCGTTTGCAGGAACTACTGATCGACGCCTCCTTCCGCTCGGTGTTCTCGGCCGGAAATGGCGAAGTGGAATTGTATGAAATTTACATTCCCGAGAATTGGGATGAGCAAACCGTGTCCGCCCTTTTATCAGGATGCACAAATACGATCGTGATTGCCGCGCTGACCCGCGCCGGACGCGCCGAACTGGTCTCACCCAATTCAATGCTCAAAGGCGGCGATATTCTTACCGTGAGCGCGACGCTGGAAGGCATGACAGCCCTGCATGCGCGTTTGCACAAAGGACTGGAGGCATAATATGTTTGTATTTATTGCAGGCGGCGGAAGAACCGGCGCGCAACTGGCCAAGCAATTGCTGGAACAAAATCATCAGGTTCGCCTGATCGAGCATAAACGCGAATTACTGAATCTGTTACACCGTGAATTGCCCACTGAAATCATCTATGAAGGAAGCGCAACCGACCCCAACATTTTGAAACTCGCAGGCCTGGATAAGGCGAATGTCCTTGTCACCACCGGAAGCGACGATGCCACCAACCTGGTCATCTGCTATCTGGCCCGCACCCTTTTCAAGACCCGCCGCACGATCGCCCGCATCAACAACCCGCTCAATGCCTGGCTGTTTGACGATGGCTTCCACGTGGATGAGACCATTAATCAAGCCGATGTGATGGCGCACCTGATCCAGGAGGAAATGTCCCTTGGCGATATGATGACCCTGCTCAAACTGCGCCGCGGACGCTATTCGGTTGTGGAAGAGAAAGTCCCGGCCGGGGCGAAGGCCATCGGTGTTCATATCAAGGAACTCGGCCTGCCTGAGCAATGTATTGTTGCAGCGATCATCCGTCATGGACAGATCACCCTGCCGCGCGGCATTAGTACTCTTGAGGAAGGTGATGAGGTGCTGGCTGTCACTGACGCCGAAGGCGCCAAGGAACTTGCCAGGTTGTTGGAGCCCCCCATAAGACCCACAATCTGAGGTTGGTTATCCGGCTGTCGCTCCCATATAACCCAGACCCTGAAGGTGTAAAAACCTTTAGGGTCTTTTATCAACAAACAGCGAGGTACTTTTGAATCGCAAAATGGATTGGCCTGCGCTTTATCTTTTCATGGCTTTGCTTTTTGGCGCTGCAGTTCGTTTTGTGCCAGCCGCCTCCAATGGATTCCCGCTCAACGATGGGGGAATGTTCTACACGATGATCGGCGACCTGAAGGCGAATCATTTCATCCTTCCGCAATTCACAACCTATAATTTTACGGGCATTCCTTTTACCTACCCTCCGCTTGGTATTTACATCGGTGCATTTATATCCAGCCTGCTGCCTGTTTCAGATCTACTGGTTTTGCTCTGGCTCCCCGCCCTGGTCAATACTCTTGCCATCTTTTTCTTTTTTAAATTTTCAGAACAAATCCTCCCCTCCCGCACATCAGCCGCGCTGGCGACACTGGCATATGCGCTTTCGTCGCGCGCTTTTCTATGGCAGGTGATGGGCGGCGGAGTCACGCGCGCCTTTGGAATGTTGTTTTTGATTCTCATGTTATGGCAGGCGGCACAAACCTTTCGTACCCTGCCCCTGAATCAAAAATGGCATATCGGGGAATTAGGAACAGCGCGTCGGCATATTGTACTTACCGTTCTTTTTGGCGCGTGCGCCGTGATGAGTCATCCGCAAACAGCTTTGCATGCCGTACTGGGCGGCATATTGATTTTTCTTTTTTTCGGGCGCCATAAGAGCGGAATCATTTCGGCTTTATTGATTGGCGCAGGTGTGGCATTCCTGACCGCCCCCTGGTGGGGAACTGTCCTCCTGCAGCATGGATTTGAACCTTTGCTTTCCGCAAGCCAGACCAGCCAGCGCACGCTTGAATATTATCTTGCGCTGCTTGGATTTAATG
>CAYLOW010000059.1:0-13016 GCA_964385315.1 uncultured Anaerolinea sp. | reverse complement strand
ATGGCAAAGCCCATCAGCCAAATTCTTTTATTCGGTTCCGCATTCTACTTTATCGTATTGGCAGGCATTTCCGACTTCCAATTGATCAATACCAGTTTAAAGCCCGCCGACCTCGAAATGATCAATTGGGTAAATTCCAATGTAGAGGACAGGCAGGCGTTTTTGCTTTCAACGGGACGTGAGTATTCGATGTCTGACCCGATGCAGGAATGGTTCCCCGCGCTAACGAAACAGCACAGCATAACCACCCTGCAGGGGCTGGAGTGGATTCTGTCAGATAAGTTCTTCCCCTGGCATGAGCAGCTGGTCGATTTTCAACACTGCGCCGATCTGAACTGTGTTTCTTCGTGGAGCTCGATCAACGACATACGCTATGACTATTTGTTCGTGGCTATTCCCCCGCAGGAAGACGAAAGTAAATCCGCACAGGCCTTGCGAAACCTTGCACTTTCCGCACGCAATTCCGACTCGCATCGGCTGGTGTACGAGTCAAAAACCGCACTGGTCTTCGAAACAAGATGACAATCATTTTCAAGAAAGGCTGCTGCCCCCCTGTCATTCCAAGTCCCTGCCTTCCCATTCATTCATAAATTGATCAAGAAACCGAAGCATGATCTCATGCCGCTGTTCTGCAATTCTTTTGGCAGTGGCGGTATTCATCATATCTTTGAGCAAAAGCAGTTTCTCGTAAAAGTGGTTGATGGTTGCGCTTTTGCTGTTTTTATATTCCTCAAAACTTGCGTGCATTTTATTTGTAACTTCAGGGTCATACAACAGCCGATTTTTGTATCCACCGTAGGCGAAGGCACGCCCAATGCCGATCGCCCCGATAGCGTCGAGACGGTCGGCATCCTGCACAATAAGTCCTTCAAGGCCTTTCATTTTGTTTTCGACTTGAGCGCCTTTGTATGAAACGTGCATTATGATCTCGCACACCATCCTGTTGATCCGGGGATCAACACCGCAGGATTCCATCCAGACCCTTGCACGGTGCGGAATTTCATCTTCACTCTCGTTAAATTTCCAATCGTCGAGGTCGTGCAGCAGCGCTGCAAGTTCCACAATGAACAAGTCGGCTTGTTCATGTTCACAAATGGAGATGGCATTCTTCCACACACGGTAGATATGCCACCAGTCATGCCCCGAGGAATCGTCGCCAAATTCCTGTTTTACAAAGGCCGCTGTTTTTTGAATGGTTTCATTTTGTGTCATATGACTGCGTTATCCATTCCACTTCATTTTCATGTAAACCTCTCCACGTCCCAATTCATCCAACATTTGAGCCAGCCGTTTCTGTTTTGTGGTTTCAAGTTTGGCGCGCAGGATCCAGCCGACATAGTCGTTTTGCTGATATAGCGGGCGCGCAAGGTATGCTTTCATCAAATTGTGTGTGTTGAGCACATCGCGAAAAAATTCGGGCATTTCATGACGGGGGCGAAGGGGCATAATCTTCCTTTCCAAAATATTATTTGACCGCCCTCAATTTTACAATATCCCGGCGTGATATACTGCCCATGTGTGGGCCAAAAGTGAAAAGCATGAAATGAGAAGGATATCAAATGAGAAATAAACATTCATTCAAAATGATCTTTGTATGTGTTCTGATCGTGGCTGCGGTTTTGGCATGCAATCAATTTTCATCCCAATCCGTGCCCATCGCATCACCTGACGCGGTAACAGCCATGATCGTACCTGAAGAATCGCTTGGGAAGGATGCGGAGGCGGGATCTTCGGGGTTGGGCGATTCCTATTACCCCGGCTTTGGCAACGGCGGCTACGATGTAACAAATTACATACTAGACATCACAGTTAATGATATATCCACCAATGCTTTAACTGCCAGCACAACCATCGACGCAACCGCGACTCAAGACCTGGCAAGTTTCAATTTAGATTTTATCGGATTTAACATTATCTCAATCCTGATCAATGGTGCGCCTGCTGATTATTCACGCAAGGGGCAGGAGTTGACCATCACCCCGCTCAAGCCGCTGACGATGGGGCAGCCTTTCACGACGATCATTCAATATAGCGGATCTCCGGAGGTGATGCAATCTGTTGCTTTGCCTGTGCAAACAGGCTGGGTGAAGGTGGACGGCGGCAGCTTTGTCTTGAGCGAGCCGGACGGCGCCGCAAGTTTTTACCCCGTCAACGATCATCCGCTGGATAAGGCAACCTATACTTTCCGAGTGACTGTGCCAAATCCGCTGGAGGTGGCAGCGAACGGCATTCTGACTGAAACGCTGAACAACGGCGATACATCGACCTTCACTTTCACACTGCGCGACCCAATGGCAAGTTACCTCGCCACCATCAACATTGACGAGTTTGACACTGAGACGATGCAATCGAAAAACGGAATTCCAATCAGAAATTATTATTCAACAGATCTGTCAAAAGAAGTCCGAATACCATTTGCGCGGCAGGGCGAAATGCTCGATTATTTCAGCGAGACCTTCGGACAATACCCATTCGAGGTATATGGCTCGATGGTAATGAATACTGAATTTGACGCAGCACTTGAAAATCAAACCCTGTCCATTTTTGGAATTGACATGATCGACTTTGAAGATGTGGAAGGCACAGAGTTGACCGTAGCCCATGAACTGTCCCACCAATGGTTTGGAGACAGCGTAAGCGTGGCAGATTGGAGCGACATCTGGCTAAATGAGGGTTTTGCCACCTATTCTGAAGGTTTGTGGCTTGAACATCTATATGGACGCAAAGGAATCGATGATTGGGTGAAATCTGAATACACGGACGTGGTGAACTTCCCCGAGGAATTTGTTCCACCAGGTGACCCGCCCGCGGATGATCTTTTTAATAATGGCGTTTATGTCAGAGGCGGTTTAACCCTCCACGCATTGAGACTTGAAGTCGGCGACCAGGCCTTCTTTGAGATACTCAAAACATATTTTGCACTTTATAAAAATGGCAGCGCCTCAACTGAGGATTTTATCGCCATTGCCGAAAAGGTCAGCGGTCAGGAGTTGGGCGAGTTCTTCGACACCTGGTTGTACAGTGAAACGATCCCTCCCATCCCTGCGATGGGGCTGGGTGTTGAATAAATGGAGAATATGATAAAAAATATCCAGACCTGCGTGAAAAAATATTGGATACCCCTGCTGCTGTCCGCGCTATTTGCCGGGTGGGCGCTGGCGTTCATTTATCATTCCTCCTACGCGGCGGGTGATGGGAGACGATATTTCAACCTGTTCGATGATGCCATGATATCCATGCGCTACGCGTGGAACCTTTCGCACGGCAGGGGGCTGGTCTGGAATGCGGGCGAAAGGGTGGAGGGATATACCAACCTTCTGATGACACTGGTGATGTCTGCCGCCACCCTTCTGCTTGATAAGCGGTATGCCGTCCTGTTCATCCAGTTGACTGGAATATTCTTCATGCTCGGCACAGCTTTTTTTACAGTAAAAATATTTGAGACTTTCAAATTTTCTGAAAAGGCCTTCCCCCGTTATCTGCTTTTTGTCTTAATCATGTTGTATTACCCGTTGAATTACTGGTCCTTGATGGGCATGGAAACAGGTTTGCTGGCATTTCTGATGAGCGCAGGCGTGCTTTGCTCGATATATTACAGTGAGAGGCTGAATGTAAAATACCTGTGGCTAATGTCCCTGTGCTTTGGGCTGGCCCATCTCACCAGAAATGAATCCCTGCTGTTTGCGGCGCTGGCGTTCCTTTACCTGACTCCCACCCTAAAATTAGGATCCAAATCCTTTTATCTATTTCTGCTCGCAGGCGGATTGTATGGTCTTTTTGTACTCGGACAGCTTGCCTTCCGGTATGCTTATTATGGCGAATTGGTGCCCAACACATACACCCTAAAACTCGTCGGGATGACGCTGGGTTACAGGCTGGTAAATGGCTGGGGATTTATCCAGCCATTTTTAAAGGAGACCTGGTTTGTGATCCTGCTTTCGGCTGCCGGAACTTTATTTTGGTTTTCCAGACACAAGGCATACCTGCTTGGCTTGTTCATTGTTTCAATTCTCTATCAAATCTACGTAGGCGGCGACGCCTGGCAATATTGGCGCATCATGGCTCCCACCATGCCTTTGCTCTTTATCCTTTTCCTTCTTGCTGGTATGGAGTTCGTCAAGCTTATTCCTTCTGCGCCTGGCATGACAAAAAACGGTCTGCTGATCGTTCTTTCCCTCGCAGGCTTATACATTATGAACGCCCGTTTCATGCGTGAATTTCTCCTGATCGATCTCCCATACCAGAATGACTATGCCCGCGCACACGTGGAAACAGCTATTGCCATCAACGAGCTGACGGACGGGGGGGCAACAGTCGGTGTCTTTTGGGCTGGAAGCCTCCCGTATTACACGGATCGGGTTGCGATAGATTTTCTCGGCAAGTCAGATAAATACATCGCCAACCTGCCGCCCGATCTATCGGGACAAAGCGCAGGCTTTGGAATGCAAAGCATGCCTGGTCACAATAAATATGACCTGACCTATTCCATCCAGACCCTGCTGCCCACTTATGTGGAGGAGTTTGACAGGGGCGATCAAATTCTCAGCAAGTGGGCACAGGAATATTATGTCCGTGTGAAATACAATGATGCGAAGTTATATTTATTAAAGAATTCACCCCATGTGCATTGGGACAAGGTAAAGACAGTTCTTCAGTGGTAATATGCAGAAATCTGCAGGAGCGACCGCCATGATTAACGAACCGCGCACCTACCGCCGCCCGCCAATCCAACTCATATTGATCATTGCAATGCTGGTTATTTTCAGCATTGGCTTACTGATCGCAGGCTTCCAGATCGGGTATTATCTTTTGATCCCGTTTGCACTGCTCCTGGGCATCATTTTTCTGACCCTTGTGTATTCGATGACACAAAAGACGATCATCTCCGATGACGGGATTTCCACAAGTACTCTTTGGGGTGCGAAGTCCCTTCGCTGGAGCGAGGTCAACCGCGTTGCGGGCCGGGGGAACGGGATCAAACTGCACAACTTTGATGGGGATGTAACTGTTATCCCCAGTTCGCAGCTACCGGGGTATGAAGAGGTTGTTGAATGGATCGGTATCAAGCGCCCTGATCTATTCAACCCGATGGAATACGGCGAAATGAGGCGGGGCACATCTGTGCCAATACTGCTTGTTGCCATGGCATTCCTTTTGTTTTCAACGCTTATGGTATTCGGGAGGGCTTTTTCTCACACGTCCCAAACCCCGGAGATCCTGTTTATGCCTATGTTCCTTGTAGTCATCATTTTTATTGTATTTTTAGGATTGGTTCTATCCTCGCCGCAGTCCATGATCCTTGATGGAAAGAACCTTTTTATTAAATATCTTTTCAGTGAAAAGACCCTCCCCGCAGATGAGATCGAAGCAGTTGAACTGCGTTTTACCCAGACTAGAAATGGAAAAAATTATTTCGTCATGCTTACCCGAAAGAACGGGAAAGCTTTGCGCATCTCGGGATTAAATCCAGGTCCATCGATTGTTTATCTTGTCTTAAAAAATTGGCATAAAAAGAATGTCGAAATTGGGCAGCCAAGTCAACAAAATTTTTATACACCGACAACTTTCCATTAGTAAAGACCCTGCTATAATATATTTATCCTTATTAATAGGCAGGGCTGCCCGCATGATCAACAATTTCAACGGGATTTCACGGTACATGCTGCAAACAAGGTTCTAATGCAGCACATGTCTTTTTGCCTACAGTTTGTGTCGATGGACACTTTTGATAACCGGTACCTTAACCATGACTCAACATCGAATTACAGACGACCTGGAAGCCCTCCTTGACGTCCTTCCCCTTAATATTCGCCATGCGGTGGAAAGGGCGAATAACAGCGATAAACTGCTGGAAATCGTCATTGACCTGGGGCGTGTTCCTGTTGCACGTTTCGTAGATAATGAAGTAATTCTCTACGATAAAGAGATCACACGCGCAGAAATTGACTACATCACCGAACGCATCGGCAAGTTCGATGCGGATAACCGCGCGGGCATGGAGCGCACGCTTCACCGCATTTCCGCAATCCGCAACCGGCTAGGCATTGTGGTGGGGCTCACCTGCCGGGTGGGCCGTGCCGTATACGGCACGGTAGACATCATCCAGGACATTATAGAATCAGGCAAATCCGTACTCATACTCGGACGCCCGGGGGTCGGCAAGACCACCCTTTTGCGCGAAGCTGCCCGCATCCTCGCAGAAAATAAACGCGTCGTCATTGTGGATACTTCCAATGAAATTGGCGGTGACGGAGACGTGCCCCATCCTGCCGTAGGCAGGGCGCGGCGTATGCAGGTCAGCCAGCCAATGCTCCAGCATGAGGTGATGATCGAAGCGGTCGAAAACCATAACCCCGAAGTCATCGTCATCGATGAGATCGGGCGTGAACTCGAGGCCCAGGCAGCGCGCACCATTGCCGAGCGCGGTGTTCAACTCATAGGAACGGCGCACGGGCAGACACTAGATAATCTTTTACTCAACCCCACTCTTAGCGACCTGATCGGCGGCATCGAAGCAGTCACACTGTCAGATGAAGAAGCCCGCCGGCGCGGCACGCAGAAAACGGTTTTGGAACGCCGATCCCCCCCGACCTTCGATGTGGTAATCGAAATCCAGACCCGCGACCGATTCGCCATTCACCACGATATTACCGTTTCAGTGGATTCGCTTTTACGAGGCGCTCCTCTTTTGCCAGAGGTCCGCACACGGGATGCCGAAGGGAAGATCGTGATCGAGCAAACCGCACCCGCTCCACGGTACCGCTCTGAGCGATTCAGCGAAGGATCGAAAGTGGAACCTCGGGAATTGGTCAAAGCCACCCGGCGCGGACGCCAAAGCCCAGCTCCGCCACAGCCCGAGACTGCCGGCGATGGACAGGAACCAACATCCAATCAGGCCCCAATCGTCATGACATCCGCTTTACAAACGGTTCGTGTGTATGCTTATGGTGTGGCCCGCAACCGGCTGATGCAGGCTGCCAAACGGCTCGGAGTGCCTGCCGTGATCGTGACCGACGTAGATGAAGCCGACGCGCTCGTCACCCTGCGGACATATTACCGCAACCGCGAGCAGACCGTAATGGATGCCGAGCATCGCGGACTACCCATTTATGTTTTACGCGCAAATTCAGTGGCGCAGGTCGAGCAGTTTTTGGGTGACCTATACAACCTGACCGAACAGCAGCACCCACGCGATAGAATGGATGGTGTGCGCGAGGAAACACAGCAAGCCATCTCTGCAGTCCTTAACGGCGAACGCTGGGTGGATTTACCTCCCGGCACATCTCTTGTCCGCAGGCTGCAGCATGATATGGCTCGCAACGCCGAACTGGTCAGTCATTCATATGGAAAAGAACCACGGCGTCACGTTCGCATCTTCCGTGAGTGATCGTAAAACCCTGTCATATAAACCGGTATACATGCAGACAGATTCTTTGGTTACATGTATACCGGTTTATATTTTTGTCTCCTCAACTTTCATATTTAAAAGACCCAAAGACTCCGGCAAAGCACCATGATTCGTGTTCCTTGTGTAGCCATCATCATTGAAAACCGACAAGGAGAAATTCTCCTGTTACTACGTGATGACAAGCCCTTTATTTCCTTTCCCAACTACTGGACTTTGGTCGGCGGCAAAGTAGAAAAAGGTGAAACGCCAGAATCTGCCGCGCATCGTGAAATGCTCGAAGAAATAGGCATCGATACAGTTATAAATTTCTGGAAACGTTATGATAGGCAACATCCTTGTGCACTTGTTGACCAGATGATCTATTTGGCAAATATTGACTTACCATGCGGAAAATTAACTTTGGGGGAAGGTCAGGATGTTCGTTTTTTTAATTTCAATGAAATAAATAATCTGAATATTGGTTTTGAATTTGGTACTTTGCTTGAGGAATATTTTTCTAGCCGGAAAACAGACTAAAAAATTACTGTTTACGTGTCCGCCTGATTCCCTGTATACTTGCCTCCATGTTCATTACACTCGAAGGACCCGAAGGCTCTGGCAAGACATCCCATATACCTTATCTCGTGGAGTATTTACGCGAGATGGGGTATGTCGTTTTCCCCACCCGTGAACCGGGAGGCACATCGATCAGTGAGCAGATCCGTGACGTACTGCATGACATGAAAAATGCGGAAATGCACCCACGCACCGAGACCCTGCTTTATCAGGCCGCACGCGCCCAGATCGTGGAGCAGGTCATCAAGCCAAGGCTGGCTGCAGGTGAGATCGTCATATCCGACCGCTATTATGATTCGACGATCGCGTATCAGGGCTATGGACACCAACAGGACCTGGATCAAATCCGCGCGTTGGTTAAGTACGCCACAGGCGGCTTAACTCCCGACTTGACCATTTTGCTCGACCTCGATATTGAAGTTGGCTTGAAACGCAAAACCCAAAACGAAGTCGAATGGAATCGTATGGATGCATATACCGTGGAATTTCACCAGCGCGTGCGCCGGGGGTATTTGGAGCTGGTCAGGCAGGATCCGAACCGATGGGTGGTCGTCAATTCAGACCAAAAGTGGGATGACGTTCAGGCGGACTTGAAAAAAATGATCACAGCAGGATTATCAAAATCATGATCGTTGAAAATGAAAACGATATCAAGCATCTAAAAACCATCGGTCATATATGCGCAATGACACTAAAGGAAATGATGAATCACGCCAAACCCGGCATGACGACAGGGGAGTTGGACAATATTGGCAACGAGTTTCTTGAAAAAGAAGGGGCACGATCCGCGCCAATGAGCCTGTATCAATTTCCCGGGGCAACGTGCATCAGCATTTCGCCCGTCATCGCACATGGGATCCCCGGCGACCATGTTATGCGCGAAGGTGAATTGATCAACATTGATGTTTCCGCCGAGTTGGATGGTTACTTTGGAGATACGGGCGCTTCGATGGTCCTGGCCAAGCATGTGCCTGAATTTGAAAAAATGATCGAAGCCGCCAAGTCCGCACTGGCAAAGGCGGTGCAGGCTGCCCGGGCCGGACAACAGATCAACTTGATCGGCAAGACCATCCAACAGGAAGCCAGACTGCATGGGTATGGCGTCATCTATGACCTGACCGGTCACGGCATTGGGCACCACCTTCACGAAGAGCCGGTTCAGGTATTCAATTATTTCAAGTCAAAAGACCGTCACATTTTGGAAGACGGTCTGGTACTGGCAATTGAGCCATTTCTTACCACCGGCAAAGGACATGTCCTAGAAGAACAGGATGGCTGGTCCCTGCGAACGACGGATCGTACCATCGCGGCGCAATTCGAGCATACGATCATTGTCACAAAAGATGAGCCGATCATCCTCACCATATAGATTAAATAATGGAATTTCGAATCTAGCGGGACCCGGTCCCTAACAGGGAAGCGAGTGAATAAATAATCATGCCAAACCTACACCTGTTTTCTTCCCCCGGCAAGGATGATATCCGCTTTATTATCGAAGCCAGCCGCCCCTATTTGGAAGGCAAGGCGGATGTGATGGTTGCACATCTCCCGCTCGCCTCACTTTACGCGGAACGGTGGCGGGAACCCGTGGAAAATTCATTTAGAGGATTGGCGCGGCTGGAAACGATCAACGCAGAGACCATGACCCTGTTTGAGATGGAGGATATGATCCGCCGCGCTTCGCTGGTCTACATCCCCGGCGGGAATACATTTTTACTCAATCATCGTTTGCATATCAGCCGTTTGATGATCTTCCTGCGCAAGAAAGCCCAGGCTGGATTACCTGTTATTACGTTCAGCGCCGGTACTGTTTTGTGCGGGCCGAACATTCTCACAGCCGATGACCTGAACACCGTTGCCACACCCCATTTTGAAGGGCTGAACGTGACGCCCTTCAATTTCTATCCCCACTACCCGCTGGACGAATCCGGCCAATCGGTAAAAGATGAGTGGCTGGCGGATTATCATTTCTTCCATGATAACCCGGTCATTATGCTGTCTGATGGCGCTTACATAAAAATGGATGGCAAAAAAACAACTCTGGTCCGGGGCGAAGCATGGATTTGGCGTAAAGACCACGAGAAGGAAAAACTCGAAGAAAACAAATTGATCACGATATAACAAGGGCAGCATGATCAACCAATGGATGCCAGACCATAAACCTGAATGAATATCCGCAATTAAACGGGGTTTCTTGATTGCTGATGTGAATAAATCGAAAGGTCGATAAAGGCTTAAAAACGTCCCACAGAAGTAATTCCTGCGGGACAAAATTCTTTACTCCTCTTTCAACCACCTTTTGACTGCTTCATGCGGATGGTTATATTTTTCCATATCACTCAAGAGTTGCTGCGGGTCAAGACTGCAACAGATCGTCTCACGATGTTCGGGGTAAATGAATCCTTCAGCAACAGCGTGATCCATCGCGGCGAGCAGAGGATTGTAATACCCGCGTACATTGAGCAAGCCGACGGGCTTTTCGTGCGCGCCGGTCTGCGCCCAGGTGACAGTTTCAAAGAGCTCATCCCATGTGCCGAAACCGCCAGGCAGGGCAATATACCCATCCGCGAGGTCATGCATACGGGCTTTGCGGCCATGCATATCAGAAGCAACATCCATGCGCGCCAGGCCGGTATGCGCCAGCGCGGCGGTATTCATCGATGGGATGATGACACCGATCACCTCGCCGCCCGTTTCCACGGAACCGTTTGCCACTGCACCCATTAAACCGGTTTTCCCTCCGCCGTATACCAAACGGATTCCCCGCTCAGCGAGCAGTTTTCCCAATTGGTACGCAGCAGTCTTGTAGTCTGCATGGACTGTGTCAGAAGACCCACAAAAAACACATATTGATTTCATCTGCCGTTCATTCCTTATTTTTAGAATTGTTTTTGCAACTGTATCACAAAAAAACAGGTTAGAGTTGTGTTAGTGTGTCTTTTGTGCGCTTGACTCTGAACTGACGCGGTGATAACAATAGCATTATGGACTATAAGGATTATTATAAAATTCTCGGCGTGGAACGAAAAGCCAGCGCGGACGACATCCGCAAGGCGTACCGCAAACTTGCCATGCAATTTCATCCCGATAAAAACCCCGGCGATAAAAAAGCAGAGGAAAAGTTCAAAGATATCAACGAAGCCTATCAGGTCTTGAGCGATGAGACAAAGCGGGCCCGTTACGATCAACTGGGGAGTGCATATTCCGACTTCCGGACCCAGGGAGGACGGCCGGGTGATTTTCGTTGGGATGACTGGTTTCAGCAGAGCGCGCAGAAAAAAGGGTATGGGAATACCGCAGACCCGTTTGCCGGCGGCGGCTTTTCAGATTTCTTCAGCGCCATTTTTGGCGAAGCCATGCGATCCACCAGCAGAGGCAGGCCTGCACAGCAACAGCAGGCTTATCAACAGGAAATTCAGATCAGTTTTCAGGAAGCATACGAAGGCACAACCCGTCAACTTCAATCAGGCGAACGCAAACTGCAGGTGCGAATCCCGGCCGGGGTAAAAACCGGGTCCAAAGTCCGCGTGGCTGGTGCTGGTCCCGAAGGTCTTGATCTTTATCTCATTGTCGATATCACAGATGAGGACCGTTTTGAGCGTGACGGTCAAAATCTATATACGACATCCACTCTGAGTGTGTTTACCTTAATTCTGGGCGGCGAAACAGAGGTGGAAACACCTGCGGGAAAGGTCAAGCTGGGCATACCCGCAGGTACACAGATCGACCAAGTCTTCCGGCTTGCAGGGCGCGGGATGCCACAATTGAAGAGTCCAAATACAAAGGGTGATCTTTTTGTTAAATTAAAAGTACAAATTCCCAAATACCTATCGTCCAAACAAAGAGAATTGCTTGAAGAAGCTGCCCGCATAAAGTTTTAAAAGCCAATCACAGGAGTATTAATGAAAACAAAAAAAAGCGTTTTAGCGTTTGCAGTTTTAGCGCTTGCATTGCTTGCCTGCCAGGCGTCATCGCTGCAAACGCAGCAGGCTTTGCCTGTACCTGTAAGCGAACCAGTCTTACCGGTTGCCCCCATCGATTCAAATGCCGCCAACCCTGCCACGGAACAGGATGGCTTGGTAGCACTTTATGAAAGTGTGAGCCCCGGAACGGTTGCGATTATCACCGACCAGGGTCAGGGGTCTGGGTTTGTCTACGACGGACTGGGCAATGTAGTCACAAATTATCACGTGATCGAAGGTGCGACCACTGTTGAAGTTCGATTCCCCTCCGGATATATGGCGTACGGGACAATTGTCGGCACTGATCTGGATTCAGACCTTGCCGTGATTAAGGTGGATGCACCCTCCAATGAACTTCACCCCCTCCCGCTTGGCGATTCGGAATTGCTGAAGGTGGGTCAGACCGTGGTGGCAATTGGAAACCCGTTTGGTTTGAACAGCACCATGACGGTTGGAATTGTTTCTGCACTGGGGCGCACGTTAGACTCTGCCCATCAAGCGTCTGAGGGAAGCTTCTTCACCGCCGGCGATATCATCCAGACCGATGCGGCGATCAATCCTGGCAATTCGGGCGGACCGCTCTTCAACACCAAAGGCCAGGTGATCGGCATTAATCGAGCCATCCGCACAACCAACTTTTCCGACACCGGTGAGCCGGTGAATTCAGGGATCGGTTTTGCGATTTCAGTAAATATAGTAAAACGTGTGGTGCCTGTGTTGGTTGACGCCGGCAAGTATGATTATCCATATTTGGGGCTTTCCTCCCTGCCGAGCGAAAACCTGAACCTGCCGGTAGTGGAAGCGCTGGGGTTGAAGTCATACCTGGGCGCGTACGTCACAGATGTTGTCTCCGGCGGCCCTGCAGACAAGGCAGGCATTATCCCTGGAAACAAACCCACCAATATTCCCAACCTATCCAGCGGCGGCGATTTAATCGTCGCCATAGATGGACAGGCAGTCCGTACCTTTGATGAAATGCTCGCATATCTCATCACGAGCAAGGGACCGGGAGATTCAGTCGTCTTGCAGGTACTGCGCGGCAACGAAAAAGTTGACGTGACAGTGGTCCTCGGCAGCCGGCCATAAAATTA
>CAYLOW010000058.1:0-17442 GCA_964385315.1 uncultured Anaerolinea sp. | reverse complement strand
TGGCACCACAAGCCGTGAGGATCATCGAAGCGACGATCAACAAGGCCATCACAAAATACATTTTTTTCATATTCTTCTCCTAAAAGAGTAAGGGTTTCACGGCTTACCAAATAAGTTAAGCCGCATGACTTAATAAGTATAAATCTTCTCTTTTCATTGTGCAAGCCTGTACATGTTAAGGCCTGGATAAAGTTACATTCGTCTTAACTTCCCCGGTTCGGAGAGCGGAGAGCAGCAAGTCCAAATCCCGGGTAAAACCATCGGAAAATGACCGATCGAGGGAAATATATTTGATTTGCCCCGACTGCGCTTCCACCATCTTCCCTGTTCTCAGCAGACGAAGCACTTTTTGAATCTCAATCCCGGCGTTGCCAAAAATGGATGTGCACACACCCGAACCTGACCCTGCAAGTGCCGCCCGCTGGTCGCGTTCAGCTCCGATGGATGCGATCCCCGCTTCAGTTGCGGCGCGTAACGCTCCCTGGCTTGTGGCGCCGCCCGCTGCGAAGATCACATCCGCCCCGCGTTGAATTAACGATAGGGAAGAGTCATATCCCCAATCTTCATCTACAAATATTTTTTCACGATTCCCGTCATCACGATAAACAACCAGCGGTTTTACATTTTTCCCTGTGGATCGGTTCATGAATATTACGCCAGCGCGGAAGCCTTCGCAATATCGCCACATTGAATCGATGCCTGAAGTCTCACACACTGAGCCGACAATTTTTGTCTCTGAAATCTGCCAGGAAAGTGCACCGGCAAGAAATCCCATTTGATCTTCCGGGAAGGTAATGGGAATGAAGTTTGGCAGAGGCTCGTCGCCGGATTGGTTAAAACCGACGAAGACTGGCGCAACCCCGAGCTCGCCCAGGACAGGGTCAATGGGCTTGAGGTCGGCGGCGTGAAGTGTTTCGTCGCGCATGCCCGGCCCAATGGTCACGATTACATCAAATCCCCGTTCCACAAAATAAGAAATATTCTTTCCGTAATCGCGTGAGTCAATTGATTCAATAAATTCGATCTGTTGAACGAAGCCATCCGCTTGTGCCTGCTCCAACCCCGCCCATGTGTCCTGGTTCATTCCATGGTCATCAATGCCCTGCGTATCCGTGACCAGCGCAGTGCAAAAAACATCTGCCTGAAAACAATCTGACGATTGCGAGCAGGCTGTAACACCCAGCATCACAATCGTCAGGATTAGCCAAGTTCTAGACTCGATCTGTCTCATGTATGTTTAAGCTGTTGCCTCGCCGCGTTTGACACCGAGCATCAGCCCCAGAGCAAGCATCATAAAAACGGGTGCGATGATCATGATGATGTTGAAGTTGTTGCCCGTTAGTTTTATCGCCCAGCCGTTGAGGTTGGGGCCAACAATGGCAGAAAGGGTGGAGAACAAATAATACAAACCGGTAAAAGTGCCGATGCGCGCTGAACTTGTTAAATCCACCACCATGGGCAGGGAGTTGATGTTGACAAATGCCCAGGCGGCGCCCGCAATGATGAGGAATACACCTGCAACCGTAAGCATTCGCGCACCGCCAGCCACGAGAGGAATACCAACCAACGGCAGGGGAGCTACGCCTGTCAGCAGGGCGCTGGCTGGCGTGACATAGAGCAAAACCAGCATAAGAGAAATGGCAACCAAACCAATGGAGATGGTGGTACGGCGGCCAATTTTACCCGCGAGAAATCCTGATGGGATGGCGAATAGAACAAAGAATAATGGAAGCACAGACAGCAGGGTAGCGCCGTCGCCTTCATTCAAGCCAAGGTGATGCTTGGCATAAAGCGTAAAAAAGGTATCCACGGCCGAATAGCCAACGAACCAGAAGAAAATGGCGAGAAGGATGCGGAGTCCGCTTTTATCTTCACTGGTCAGCACTTCACGCAGGCTTGCCAGAATGCCCGGCTGCGCTTCGGTTTGTTCGTAATCTTTCGGTTCTTCGATGAAGAGATATACAATGAGGGCGGCGGCTAAAACAAGCGCTGAACCAAGCCAGAAGGGGAAATTGGGATTCATCTTGTAAAGGATGCCGCCCGTCTGCAAGGCGATTATTGCGCCAATGCCTCCCATGAAATTAATAATACCGTTTGCCTGTGAGCGGAATTGAGATGGCGTGATATCCGGCATGAGCGCGATGACAGGCGTACGCCATATGGCAGCGCTCAACAGCAGGGTGCTGGTGCAAGCCACAAACAATGGAAGGATAGCCGCAACCGGGATTAATCCAAACGCAAAGGCACTGATCGGTGCGCCGATGAGAATAAAGGGGATGCGGCGCCCGATCGGGGTGCGAATTCGATCTGACCAGGAACTGGCAAATGGCTGAATGAATAACGCCGCAATATTATCCAATGTCATGAAGAAGCCGACCAAAACCGGTGAGAGATGAAATTTTTCCGAGAGAAAAATCGGGACAAAGGCGTTGTACACTCCCCAAATAACGCTGACACCAAAAAAGCCAAAGCCAAGCAGGAAGGTTTTTCCATAATTCAATCTTGTTATCATATTTTCCTCCAATGATGGGTTGTGAGTTGAATGTCAAAGTTCCAAGGTCATTCAAGCTTGGATTTTAGACTTTCGATAAATTTCCTGTCTTCCTTACTTAATTCGGCTTTCTCTAACATGTCTGGTCTTTTATTAAAAGTGCGCAGCAGCGCTTGTTCGCGGCGCCATTTATCAATTTTTGCGTGCGCGCCTGTAAGCAGCACATCGGGTATTTTCCAGCCGCGGAATTCGGGTGGACGGGTGTAGTGCGGATATTCGAGCAAGCCCATGGCATGTGAGTCATCCTGTGCACCGGTGGGGTCTCCCAGGACGTCGGGTAAGAGGCGCGAAATGGCATCGATCAGAATCAACGCTGGCAATTCGCCGCCAGTTAACACATAATCACCAATGGAAATTTCATCCGTAACGAGATGCTCACGGATACGTTCGTCAATTCCTTCGTAACGCCCGCAAAGCAGGACAATTCGCGGGTGCTGTGAAAGTTCCTGCGCAATTTTTTGGTTGAAGACTCGCCCCTGCGGTGTGAGCAAAATGATCGGGACAGGGACCTGGTCAAAGGGCGCATCCAACCCTATAACAGATTCGATGGCTTCAAAAATTGGATCAGGCTTCATTACCATTCCGCCGCCGCCACCGTAGGGTGTATCATCTGTGGTGTGATGTTTATCGTGGGTGTAGTCGCGGATGTTATACACATTCACGCGGATCAAATCCCTCTCACGGGCGCGTTTCATAATGCTGTTATCAAGATATGGGGGGAATATTTCAGGCAGGAGTGAGAAAACTTCAAATTGCATGAACGGATTTTAGCATATAAAATAGTGAATATCTTTTTCATCGCGCCCGGGTTTAATCAATAAAATACCAAGGAGTGTCAATTGAACAACTATATTGCCCTAGTCATTACTTTTTCCCTTACATTGATATTTTTACGATTTATGGACTTTATCGCCCATCGCGGGTGGATGGACAGCAAACTCAGCCGTAAAGTCATTCACATTGGGACAGGCCCGCTGTTCGTATTGTGCTGGTTTTTATTTAACGATGATCCTGGAGCACGCTGGCTTGCAGCGCTTGTACCTTTTGCTGTTACCGTACAATTTGCTCTGATCGGTCTGGGCGTGATAAAAGACGATGCATCGGTTAAAGCCATGGCCCGCACGGGAGATCCAAAAGAAATTTTGCGCGGACCGCTTTTTTACGGGATCATGTTCGTGGCGTTGACGCTTATCTTTTGGAGGGAGACGCCGGTGGGCATCGTTGCGTTAATGATGTTATGCGGCGGCGACGGAATTGCAGATTTGGTTGGACGAAGAATTAAATCCAGGAAACTTTCGTGGAACGGGGGGAAATCCGTGGCAGGTTCCATTGGCGTATTTATCGGCGGCTGGGTTCTCTCTGCACTGATCCTGCTGAGCTATATCAATGCCGGAGTTTTTCCTGCGCCATTCATTTCCTACCTTATGCCCCTGACATGGATCGCGATAGGCACAACCATCATCGAGTCGCTTCCTTTCAAGGATGTGGATAACATCACCTCTACGATAGTTGCTGCAGTGATGGGATATTTATTGTTTTAATGATCGGCACCTATACTTGCGGTTCCTCAGTTTAGGCGTGTATTTACAAGCAATACAGGCAGGTATACTTTGACGAACTTGTTTTCGTTTTATTCTGACCCGTTTTTCTTTTTTTACCAATAATACAGGAATCCGCTCCTTCCCGTGTTTTTGCCTATTCTTTTCGATACTCCCATAATTTATTGACACTCATTTTCTTTGCGGTATAATACCGTTCGCAAAGATTATTGGCCCCGTAGCTCAATGGCAGAGCAGTTGCCTCTTAAGCAATTTGTTGAGGGTTCGAGCCCCCCCGGGGTCACTATCAAAAATGGGCTGTCTTCTTTTTGGACAGCCCATTTTCTGTTTAAAACGAAATGTAATAGGGGCATAATCAAAGGTTTGAAAGAAGTGGAGACTGAATGGGGTATTCTTTCCATTAATCACAATATACGAAAACTGGCAGCCCTTGGGCTGCCAGTTTTCGTATATTGTGCAGGCCCCCGTAAATTGATTTTCAGCCTTTAACTGCCCTTTTTTATGGATGTCAGTGAATTTTTCAACGCAGGCACATAAAATTTCTCTACATATTCCTTTACCATGCGTCGTGTGGAGAATTGCGGGGTAACAGTCTGCATGGTGTTTTTCATCATTGCGATCCACTCGTGTGGGATTTCCTTCGAGTCGCGATTGTAATATGTTGAGATAATCTTGTGTTCAAGTGTCTGGTACAGGTCCTCGGCATCAGCCGCATCCTGCACCTCGTTCGATTCGTATTCCTTATCCATGCCAATGGACCAGCCATTCCTGCCATTGTATGCTTCGCGCCACCAGCCGTCGAGAACAGAGAAATTCAATGCCCCGTTGAGCGCGGCTTTCATTCCTGAGGTTCCGCTCGCTTCCATCGGGCGGCGCGGTGTGTTCATCCACACGTCCACGCCTTGTACGAGGTAACGCGCCAGGTTCATATCGTAATCTTCGAGGAATATCAGTCGCCCGCCTGTTTCAGCACGTTTGATGGTGCGGTAGACTTTTTGGATCAGTTGCTTGCCAGGCTCATCCGCGGGGTGCGCCTTGCCCGCAAAGATGATTTGTATAGGCATGTTGGGGCGGTTGATGAGGTCAAGCAGGCGGTCAATATCAGACAGAACCAGGTTGGCGCGTTTGTAGGTGGCAAAGCGCCGCGCGAAGCCGATGGTCAAGGCATATGGGTTGATCAGCACTCCTGAAGAGACGACCTGCACAGGGTGGAAACCGCCATGAGTCCAGCGGTCACGGACGCGTTCACGCATGTAAAAGGTGAGTTTGCGTTTAAGGTGCTGGCGCACGCTCCATAATTCAGCATCGGGGATGCTGTCCATTTTTTTCCAGGTTGCGGAGTCATCGAGACGATCGTACCAGTCTTTGCCCAGATATTTTTCAAATAGATCCTTTAATCGGCGCGCCATCCAGTTGGCGGTGTGAACTCCGTTGGTGATATGTTGAATTGGTACATCATTTTCCGCTTTTTCGGGCCAGAGGAAATTCCACATTTCGCGGGAGACCTGTCCATGCAGTTCTGAAACACCATTGCTGCCGTTGGATAGTTTCAAGGCGAGAATGGGCATGGAGAATGTTTCAGAATGCGGCTGTTGATGTTTGGCGATGCCCATGAATTCTTCGCGGGTTAGCCCAAGTTCGGGCCAGAATTTGGCGAGATATTTGTCAATCAACCAGAGCGGGAATTCATCGTTGCCGGCTGGAACAGGGGTATGGGTGGTGAAGACATTTAGCCCAAGGGTTTTCCGGGCTGCCTCGGCAAAGGTTGAACCGGTTGCCACGAGTTCGCGTGCACGTTCCAGGGTAAGGAAGGAGGCGTGCCCTTCATTCATGTGCCAGACTGCGGGTTTAAATCCCAAGGCCCGCAGGGCGCGCACACCGCCGACTCCGAGCAGGACTTCCTGCATGACGCGGCGATCGAGGTCTGACCAATATAAACGGGCTGTAAGTTGGCGGTCGAAATCGTTATTGTCTTCTACGTTGGAGTCAAGCAGGTAAAGCGGAATTCGTCCCACACGCACTTCCCAAATCTGGGCGGTTACATTGCGATCAGGGAATTCGATCTGAATGGTGACCGGTTTCTTATTTTTCGTGACCAACGAAACGGGCAGATGTTCGAAAGTCAACGGTTTGTTGATCGCTTCCTGCCAGCCGTCTTCGCTTATGCGCTGGGAGAAGTAACCCTCCGCATACATGAAGCCGACAGCGATGAGGGGCAGGCCAAGGTCAGAGGATTCTTTTAGGTGGTCGCCTGCCAATACGCCCAATCCGCCTGAGTAGATGGGCAGCGTTTCGTGCAAGCCGAATTCCATGGAAAAATAAGCAACAGGTTTGTTGTCGAATTCGGGATGCGTTTTTTGGGTCCAGGTTTGTTTGGTGAAATAGGCGTCAAATTTCTCAAAAAGCGCGTCGTACAAGGCAACGTATTCGTCATCCTTCGCAATCTGTTCCAGACGTTCGTAGTTGGCTTCCTGCAGGAAGCGGATCGGGTTGTGGCCGAGTCGTTCCCACAGGTCATAGTCAAGTTTACCGAAGAGCCGTGAGGCTTCAGGCTGCCACGTCCACCACAGGTTGTAGGCTAATTCTCCCAAGCGTGCAATGCGCTTGGGCAGGGTAAATTTTTGGGAGTGTTTTGTTTTAAATTCCATAGCGGAGAATGATACCAGTATTTTTAAGCCGTGGAGAAATTTGTACGATCGATAGTGGTGGTGGTTTGACAGGAAAAAACTTCAACCTGGACCCCGGTATACGGGCAGGCAAATCATGCAGGAGGATTGTAATCCCGCTTAATGAAAAGATTGGCGCTTGTGGTCAGAGTTAAAAGGCGGGATAGATCCCCTCTTGTGTTCCATTCAAGCCAGCCGGCAGGGTTTCCATTTGAACAAAGCCCGGTCAATCACCTGTCAATAAGGGCGGGTGGAGAGGAAAACCCTATGTACGGATACGTGGGGAGCTTACTAACTGAAATACTACAAATGGAATTTCAGGAGTCTTGAGAACTATTTACATAACTCCATGACACGTTCAAATACCTGCTTGGCGTTCATTTTATCCGAGTCAAGGATGACAGCATCCTCGGCTGGTCGTAATGGCGCAACCGCACGCGTGGAGTCGATCCGGTCCCGCTCGATCACCTTGCTTAGAATTTCGTCATAATCGGCCTTTTCGCCGCGGGCAACGATCTCATCAAACCTGCGTTTGGCGCGTTCCTCGGCACTAGCGTCCAAGTATATTTTAAGGTCGGCTTGGGGTAAAACAACTGTGCCAATATCCCGTCCCACCATGACAACCCTGCCGCGCATTCCAATACGACGCTGCTGTTCAGTTAATGCCTGGCGTACACCCGCAAATGCGGAAACGACAGAGACATTTGCATCCACCTCTCTATTACGCATATCCCAGGTGACATCTTTGTCGCCAAGAACCACATCACAAGGGCGCCCATCTGCTTTGGATGGCGGGCGGATGTCAATTTGCGTTTTTTGCGCAAGTTCAGTAATGGCAGCTTCGTCACGCAGATTTAGGTTACTCTGGAGCGCAATCCAGGTGATGGCGCGATACATGATGCCGGTGTCAAAAAAAAGATACCCGAGGGAATCGGCGAGGGTGCGGCCGAGTGTGGATTTACCTGATGCTGCAGGACCGTCAAGGGCGATGATGGAGGGGGGAGTTTTATTTGTCATGGTTTTCTATAATTTGGAATTTCAATTTCGACAGCATCAGATCTGAGGGGCTATATGAAACCTCTTAAATCTGAAATTAGGGGGTGGTCACAGATGGAGAATTAAGGAAGAGGTCATCGCGTACCCAAAGGATAATGGTCTCGCCGCTCATTGGCATTTCACGCAAAGCCACCCAGCGCACCCAGTCTTTCGGCGTGGTCACATTCCACAGGGGAGTCTGCCGCCAGGGAAAATCCTGTCCGCGGTAAGCTGAAGCAAGTACCGGGTTATCCTGGAGCGGAGTGATGACAATGTCTGGTGTGCTCAAAACATCCAAAGATTCAACTGCATGGACCTGACGCTCACGGAGCAGCCATTCGAGAGCCGGAGAATGTATACCTACAATGGTCACCGCTGCTGCATGGTCATTGCCAAGCCCCCACTCTGAGACATCGCTGACAGTTGATTCCAGCAGATGCGCCTGAACAGGCTGTTCAGACGGCCACCACAATTCAGGGGAATTCTGTCCGCGTAGCCCCATTACACCGGCTGTGCCGGCAAGTCCAAGAGTTCCAAATGCAAGAGCCAGTCCCCAGATTCCTCCGATTCGCGCAACGCGAATGGACCATCCAGCTGCGACCAGCAGGAGACTCATCATCAGCAGGATAAGGGATCCGATCAGAAGCCAAAAGCGCATGATATATTCCCGTGACCCGATCTGGAGGGTGGTTAACCCTGAAAAATCAAGCCAGGCAAAAGTCCAGATGAAGACAGTCAGGAAAATAACTCCAGCCACTTCAGTTCGCTCCTCAATAAAAATATCCACATTACGGATGAGCTCCAGGGCGGCCATTGCCCAAAAGGGAATTAATACCCAGGCGAGATCAGAAAGTTGGCGGGATGGGTTGAGGACAACAAGAAGTAACGTTGCAAAAAATAAAATACTGAGGGGGATAATGCGGCTGCTTTTTGTCATCCATCCGCGAATAATGGCGAAGATCACAAGTAAAATACCAAGCGGCTGATAGATAAGAAGAGAAAAGAAAAGCCTGCCCACAGGAATACCCGTAGAGGTCAGCCAGCCATTGATAAAGGCGGGAATTGAAGCGAGCGCGGCGCTCAGTCCGTTGGGAGCAATAAAGAAGAGCGTACCTGCGGTGAGGAGGGTAGCAAAGAATGGAAGTAGTATTCCGCGGTCGAGCTGCAGGGTGTTGTGTGTTGCCTGTTCTTCAGTGGGGATACGCCGGGAATTGAGGAGGCGAAGGATCCCAAGCGTGAAACCGAGGCTTAGAATACCCGTCCAGATGGATGGCCCGCTGAGCAAGACAAGGGCTGCGAAGAATCCTGCAAGACCGGCTTTGTTTTGATTATAGAATCCCAATGCAAAAAACAGGAAAACAACCGCAAGGATGGGACTGGCAGCCTGGCGGGAGATGGAAATCAATCCCGGGTCGAACGCGATAAAAAAAGCAAGTACCAGGCTCGCGCGGGGTTTGATCCGGTCTGCAAAGAGCAAAGGTGCGAAGACGAATATACTTCCCGTAAGGGCCGGAATCCATCGGGCAAGAAAGTCAGTCCCGCCGCCGTAGATGAAAAAGAGGATCGAAGTGGAAAGAATGTACAAGGGATGCGGGTCAAGCGCAGGCTTGAGTCCTTGAGCGATGTGCAAGGCTTGCAAAGCGGATGCAGCTTCCGTGTCAGTGAGCGGCATTATGCCAAGTTTGGTAAAACGCAAAAAGATCGCACAAAGAAACGCCAGTGTATACAGCCAGCCTTCATGTTTGAAATGTCGGTACTTCATATGGACAATTGTAATCGGTTTAAATTGAGCGGGGCAACTTAAGAATATGTTGAATTTAAGCTCTTTGGAACACGGGTATTTCTCACACTGATGGACATTGGAAGGCACACGGGTCTCACCGCTTTTTTGTGAATAGTTATGAAATCCGGGCGATCCATGTTCAGAATCATTGAGATCTATAGGAAGCCCGAATTCAAGGACGGTGCCGGGAATTGATTTATGCTAAAATATATGTGATGAAAGCCCAACTTCCCCACCCTGAACATTATTCTTATCAACTGCATCGCAGGCAGCGTACAACGCAGATTATATTACCAGTCGTAATCGCTGCCTTGTTATTGGCCGGTATGATCGTGCTGGTCAGTTTTGCCACTTTCAAATCGAACGGCGATGTCAGCCGTTGGGCGGCTATCTCTACGATCTGGATCATCATTCCGGCCTTGCTTGCGGGGTTGATCCTGCTTGCCATTCTTATTGGACTTATCTATTTGATGGCACGCGCATTGAGCGGATTGCCGCACTACACGGGTATCGCGCAGGATTATGTTTATCTCGCACAGCGTTACATCATCCGGGGCGCCGATATGGTTGTGAAACCTGTTATTGCGCTTGATGGTTTCATCGAAAACGTGAAAGCATTCTTTGAAAGGATAAGTACCCCATGAACAAAAACAGAATTATTTTTTTTGGTGTGCTGATCGGCGCCATTACAGGCCTGGTTGCATCCCTTCTCCTCACCCGCCGCGCAGAGAATAATGAACGTGAAACCGCCATCACTTCCGGTGAGGGGCTCAAACTGGGAGTGTTGATCATTGGCCTGTTGCGGGCAATTACATCGCTGGGTGACGATTAAAAAAGAAGAGTAACCCAAATCATCGACCGAGGAGAATTAATCCTCGGTCATTTTTTATGGATACCATTTCGCGTCATACATTTCGCCGTTTTTTACTTGGCCAGCAGGGACTTTGGCCCGGGAGGCGTTTTAGGGGCCTGGATGGCGTTACCCCGGCAATCTGTCAGATGCAGGCGCTGCAACTCGACCCTCTGAATATCACTGCCCGCAGCCAGGAGATTGCACTGTATGGGCGTGTGTTGGATTTTGAACTCGTGCATTTATATCAGTCCGTATATGAGCAGCGTAATTTCTTCGATTACGGTGGAACGCTCTTTCTTTATCCGATGAATGAGTTCCCATATTGGCATGCCATCATGCCCCGTATTGAAGAGTACCCGCGTATGGTGGAGTTTAGGAAAAACCATCCACATGCAATTGATGAGGTGCTCGCAGCGCTGCTCTCCAATGGCGCAATGAGCAACCGTGACTTCACGGGCAATGGCCTCATGCAATGGAGCTATCGCGGACGCAAGGATACTGCTGTTGCGCTTTTTTATTCCTGGCTGCGGGGGGATGTGATGATTTCAAGCCGCAAAGGTTTTGACCGTGTTTATGACCTGCGAGAACGCGTGGTGCCGCATGAAAACGATTTTGTGGCGCCTGTCGACGAGGCAGAGGATTTCTTTGCGCGCAAGACGGTTGCCATACTTAACCTGGTTCGTGCGAAGCGGTTTCGCGCAGGTTGGCAGGATGCAATCCAGCGGGAGGTGACCGTCGTGGAGGCGGAGAAAAAATTGTCGGCGTTGGTTGCAAAGGGAGTGCTCAGACAGCTTAAGGTGGAGGGAAGCGGGGAGATGTGGCTCACTCTGGCGGAGGATATCCCAATATTGGAATCACTCGAGTCCAACCGCATTCCCAATGCGTGGAAACCGCTGAATTTATCGACAGAAGATGAAGTTACATTTCTTGCGCCGTTGGATATGGTCAGTGCGCGGGGGCGCGCAAAGCAGGTTTTTGATTTTGAATATTTATGGGAAGTATACAAGCCGGTTCACCTGCGCCGCTGGGGATATTACACCCTGCCTATCCTTTACGGAGATGACCTGGTGGCGCGGCTCGACCCGAGGTTGGACCGTAAAACGAACACACTTCATATTTTGGGGTTTTGGCTGGAGGACGATGCCCCGAAGGATGAACGCTTTGCCAATGCGCTTGGATGCGGGCTTGTCAGGTTTGCAAAACTCGTGGGGGCAAAGCAGGTTAAAGTTGATTTAATTCAACCGCGCCGTTTGCAGGTACAGGTGCGTAAAATATTAAAAATAATGATGGGATAAGCCCGGAGCTAATCTTTCGATTTTATATCAAAATCAGGAAATTATTCCAGCCTGATTATAATTAAATACCGGGGTGGGGTAAGGTCAGTTTTGATTTGTCAGGTCTGTGGTTTATTCGAATAAAGCTTGCGCTGTAAGTTGATCAGGAGATACTTAATGCCGCATAAAATAAAATCCTCCAAAAGCAAACCAACTGCCGGGTTTGACGAACAGATTTTTCGCCTTATGTTTGAGGAACATTCTGCGGTTATGCTGCTGATCGAGCCAAAAACGGGCGCAATTCTTGATGCGAACCATGCCGCGGAAAATTTTTATGGGTATTCCAAATCAAAACTATGCGGCATGTCAATACAGGAAATCAATATTTTTTCGCCGGAGCACATTGCGGCGGAACTTCAAAAAGCATTAAACGAAAAACGAAATTATCTAATTTTTTCACACAAGTTGGCAGACGGAGAGGAACGCACCGTGGAGGTGTATTCATCTCCCATCGCTTTGCAGGAAGAACCGGCGATCTTTTCCATTATTCATGATATTACAGAGCGCACCCGGGTTAATGAGGAACTGCAAAAATCCGAAGTGCGCTATCGCACCTTGTTTGATAATATGATGGATGGCATTTACCGCAGTACACATGAGGGAAAATTTGTAGATGTGAACCCCGCCCTGGTAAAAATGTTTGGATACTCCAGCCGGGAGGAAATGCTGGCGGTGGATATCAAAAAAGACCTTTATTTTTCACCCGAAGAACGGGGTAGTCATATTTTAGATACAGGGCAGGAAGAAGTCGATGTATATCGTATGAAACGCAGGGACGGTTCCGAAATATGGGTTGAAGATCACGGGTATTATGTTCATGATGAACAGGGAAATATCCTGTATCATGAAGGAATGCTGCGGGATATCACCGCGCGCAAACGGGCGGATGAGATCGTTCGGGAATCTGAAGCGCGGCTGGCGGCAGTGATGGAAGGCAGTCAGTTGGGTTATTCAGATTGGAATATCCAAACGGGGGAAATTTTGCGAAACGAACGTTGGGCGGAAATACTTGGCTATACCCTTACAGAAATCGAGCCCACCTACCAGTTGTGGGAGAATTTACTCCATCCGGATGACCGCACCTCGGCGTTGCAAGCCATGCAGGATCATCTCACCGGGATAACGCCAATCCACCGTGACGAATATCGTTTGCGGGCAAAGGATGGGAGTTATCGTTGGTTGCTGGATCAGGGGAAAATTGTCCAATATGACCTTCAAGGTCGTCCATTGCGAATGACGGCGACATTCACCGATATCACCTCCCGCAAGGAAGCCGAATCCGAATTGCGCCAGGCGAAGGATGCGCTTGAAGTTACCCACAGTGAACTTGAGAAAGCCTTTTTGCGTGAACAACAGCTGGCTCGCATTGATACCTTGACGGGTGTTCATAATCGCCGCTTTCTGTTCGAACTTGCCGATCATGAATTTAATTTTGCCCTTCGCTATAATTCACCCCTTTCTGTATTGATGTTCGATATAGATGATTTTAAACTAATTAACGATAATTTTGGACATTCCATTGGTGACCAGGCACTGCAATACCTCACCCGAGTGGTTGGCAGCCAACTCCGGTCTGTTGATGTGTTTGGCCGTTATGGGGGTGACGAATTTATCGTTCTTTTGCCCCAAACCGGCATCCCGGAAGCGCGGGTCCTTGGCGAACGCATTCATGCCAGTATTGCCGGTATGCGCATCGAGACAGAAAAGAGTCCGCTTAGCCTCACGATCAGTCTTGGAATCACCCAAATACTTCATCATGCCACCCAGCCTGATACTGTGGATAACCTTTTGCTGCGTGCCGATCAGGCATTGTACGCCGCCAAGGAAGCCGGGCGCAATCGCACCGTTATATTTGACTCAGAATAATTATATTCAAATCATTATTTTAGAGAATTCATCATGAAATATTTGGATGAAAAAAGATATTGTGTTACGGCGGTCTTCACCGCTGTTTTCCTGTTGGGTGCCCTGGCTTCCTGCACCAGCGCTCCAGCTGCCAAGGTTCCCCCGTCCATCACCAGTATACGGGTTGTGATGGATAATAACTACCCGCCCTATATATTTCTTGACGAACAGGGGAATCCACAGGGAATTCTGGTTGACCAATGGGTGCTATGGGAGGAATACACTGGGGTAAAAGTTGAAATCTCTGCCATTCCCTGGGAGGATGCGCTTGCCGGCATGGCGGGGGGGAATGTTGATGTAATTGACACTATTTTTTATACGAAAGAACGTGCCAAAATATATGATTTTACAGATGCATATGCCAGTATTGACGTGCCGATCTTCTTTCATAACAATATCTCTGGTATTGTAGACGCGAATGACCTAAAAGGGTTTCGCGTTGCTGTCAAAACAGGTGATGCCGATGCTGAATATTTGGCCAGTCTGGGGAATATAGATCTTGTATTTTACGACAGTTATGAAGATATTATCCGGGCGGTGGAGAGGAAGGAAGAGACCATTTTTGTGATTGATCAGCCGCCGGGTCTTTATTTTCTTTATAAATATGGGCTGCAAAACCAGTTCAATCACTCTGCGCCGTTATTTAGCGGTGAATTCCATCGCGCTGTGAAAAAGGGTGATTCCACGCTCCTGGCTCTGGTGGCTGGCGGATTTGCAAGTATTAGTGAAGCCGAATATCAAGCCATTGACAATCGCTGGTTTGGTACTCAACCAGCAAACCTGTGGCAGAAATACCTGCCTTATTTACAGGTGGGAACACTGATCGTCTTTTTGGTCATTGTTATCCTGGTCATTTTTAATAGAAGCCTCCAAAGACGTGTCAGTCTGCGCACCCGGGAATTGAAACAGGCGCTATCAGACCTGCAAAAAAGCGAGCGAAAGTATCGGGAAATTTTCAATGCCACAACTGAAGGGATCATTATCCAGGCTGTGCCGGATGGAGAGTTGCTGCACGTTAACGACACAATGTTGCAAATATATGGGTATGACTCTGAAGAAGAGGTACTCTCGCTGGGGATTAAAGATCTAAGTATCGATGAACCACCTTACACTGAATTTGATGCGCAGCAAAAAATGCATAAAGCATTGGAGGAAGGTCCGCAGGTCTTTGAATGGCTTGCTAAAAAAAGGAACGGGCAAACTTTTTGGACGGAAGTTTCATTGCGTAGTATGCAGACTGGCGGGGAGGATCAATTTCTAGCGGTTGTACGTGATATTACTGAGCGGAGACAGGCAGAGGAGGCTTTGCGTGAAAGCGAAAAACTGCTCAGGGAAGCGCAAAGCATCGCGGAAATGGGAAGCTATGTACTGGACTTTTCCTCGGGTATGTGGAAAAGCTCAGTTCCTCTCGACATACTATTCGGCATTGATGATACATTTATTCGTTCTGTGGAAGGGTGGTTTAGCCTAATTCATTCTGATCACCTTCAGCAGATGATCGATTATCTAACAAATGATGTTATGGCCAAGCGCGCCAATTTTGACAGGGAATACAAGATCATCAGAAAAAATGATGGTGTTGAGCGCTGGGTCCATGGTTTGGGGGAACTGGAAGTGGATGCGCAGAATAACCTTATAAAAATGCATGGAGTGATCCAGGATATCACCGACCGTAAACAGGTTGAACAATTCCTGCGTGATCGCGAACTGCAATACCGCACACTGGTTGAACAAATTCCAGCTATTATCTATATTGATGATGTAAGGGATGAAATATTTTCTTTATATGTCAGCCCGCAGATCAATAGCATACTGGGGATTGCCCCTGAAGAATGGCTGCATGCCGCACCTGGTATCTGGAATACCCTCGTTCATCCGGATGACCGTGAGTTGGTTCATAACAAATACTTGCGTTGTGCAAAAACCGGAGAGCCCTTTGAAGCTGAGTACCGTATAAAAAACGCCAGCGGGAGATATCTCTGGATTCACGATCAGGCGGTTATGATGCGTGATGAAAACGGTGAGCCGCAGTTAATGCAGGGCATGATAAGTGATATTACCGAAGCGAAACAGGCGGAAAATGAAATGAGCCAGCGTGTGATGGAGCTGGAAACACTTTATGAAAGCGGGTTGGCCATCAATCAGATTCACGAGCCGGGGGAGATAGGCCAATTGTTGATTGAACTGCTCGAACAAAAACTGGACTGGCATCACACAACCATTCGTTTATATCACCCGGAGGATGAAAGTCTGGAGTTGTTGGCATTCAATCAGCCTGGATTAAGGAATGAAGCGGAACTGCCTGAAGTGGAACAGCGTTTGAAAACCATGGTTGCCAGTTCCACCCAGGGTATAAGCGGTTGGGCGGTCCAGCATAACCAGGTTGTACGGTCAAATAACCTGCGTAATGACCCGCATTATGTGGAAACCTATCCCGGGTTACAGTCTGGTCTGTACGTGCCGATGAAACAGGGGGAGCGTGTCATTGGGGTTATCAGCATTGAAAGCGAACAACCCAATGCATTCAGCCTTGCGGATGAGCGGTTGACTGTCACTCTGGCGAATCAAGCGGCTAGCGCGCTGGAGAACGCCCGTCTTTTTGCGTCCGAAAGAAGACAACGGCAGATATCCGATGCGCTGCGTGATGCCTTGAGCGCCGGTGCCTCCATGAGCGCCAGCCTTGACTTTGAAACCATTCTGGATCGTTTGCTGGAAGCCCTGGAACAGGTGGTGCCCTTTGATGGCGCCTGCATCATGCTTGTTCAACCAGATGATCACAGGATCAACATAGCAAGGCTGCGCGGATATAACAAGCTTGGAGAGAATAACTTTGAAATTTTGAAGGGGTTTAACTTTGATATCAACTCTGTGAAGAACCTGCACTGGATGTTCGATAATAAGCAACCTCTTGTCATACCGGACGTGGAACAATACCCCGGCTGGCTCCACATATCAGAAACAAGTTATATGCGTTCGTGGGCAGGTGCGCCGATCATTGTCAATAATGAAGTCATCGCATTCTTCTCGCTTGACAGTATTGAACGGAATTACTTCACAAATGATCATATTGAATTAATGCGCGCGTTTACAGGCCAGGCTTCCCTGGCTCTGCAAAATGCCCGCCTGTTCGATGAAACAACACGCCGTTTTCAAGAGTTTGCAGCATTGTATGAAACAAGTAATGCCCTATCGGCAGACAACGACTTGAATACCCTGTTAAAGGATATTGTTGAACATGCGGCAACGTTACTGAAAGCCGCCACAGGAGCCATGTATCTTCGAGATCGAACCAATGATGATCTGCAAATCGTAGTTTCAACAACGCCGGTCATTTCCATTGGTACAACCCTGCGTCCAGGCGAGGGCGTGGCGGGACGCGTTGCCCAAACCCAACGACCAATGAGGATCAAAGACTATTCAACCTGGGAAGGTCGTTCACATGTGTATGACGGCCTTATATTCCGTGCAATCCTTGAAGTGCCGATGCTATTTGGGGGGGATTTGATTGGTGTATTGAATGTGGCAGAGATGAATGATTCAAATCGTACGTTTACTGATTCTGATGAACGACTGCTGTCACTCTTTGCAGCCCAGGCCGCAGGTGCACTTCACTCAGCGCGGCTGTATGAAGAGACTGCGCGCCGTGCCCGGGAATTTGCCGCGCTATATGAAACAAGCAACGCGCTTTCTTCTGAAAATGAGCTAAATACCATGCTGCAAGCCATTGTGGAGCGTGCCAGAAAACTGCTTGGTGCT
>CAYLOW010000057.1:0-17488 GCA_964385315.1 uncultured Anaerolinea sp. | reverse complement strand
CGTTCATTTTTTTTGATCTCACGCCCAAGCATGGCTCCATCCATCATGGGCATTTGCATGTCCAGAATTGCGATCTTGTAGGGATCACCCTGATCAAAAGCGGCGGCCATTTCCTGAAGGGCAGATGGTCCATCAGTGACTTCCAATGGGCGCATGCCCCAGGAAGTCAATCTTGTGTTCAGCATTTCCCGGCTGGTCGCATTATCATCCACGATCAGAACTCGCATGTCCTTCATTGTAGCCAACGTAGGAATATTGCCCAATTCATCTGGTGTGCCTTCGGGTTGGACTTTTAATCGGACGGAAAACCAGAAGTTGGATCCTTTGCCTTCCTCGCTTTCAACTCCGATTTTGCCGCCCATTAATTCCACTAACTGTTTCGAGATGGCTAGCCCCAGCCCGGTACCGCCAAACCTGCGGGTATTGGAGGCATCCACTTGGGTAAATTTATTAAAAAGCAGACTGATCTTTTCAGGTGGGATTCCCATGCCGGTATCGCGGATTGAGATCCCCAATTCAACTTCATCTCCAATTCTTGAAAGGCAGGTGACCCTCAATGCCACTTCTCCCTTGTATGTAAATTTGATGGCATTGCCCACAAGGTTGGTTACGACCTGCCTTAGGCGCCCCGGGTCACCTTGCAGGAAGACGGGTACGTTCGTGTCAGTACCGCATAATAGTTCCAAACCCTTTTCATTTGCCCTTACAGCTAGTGTGCTCGCAATATCATCCAGTAAACTCAGTAGATCAAAATCCAGGGTCTCAAGTTCCAGTTTTCTGGCTTCTATTTTGGAGAAATCCAGGATGTCATTGATTAAGGTCAGTAGTGAATCGCTGCTGGAACGAACGATTTCAGCATAACGCTTTTGTTCTTCATTCAGACCGGAGTCTAATAGCAGTCCAGTCATTCCGATCACCCCGTTCATGGGAGTCCGGATCTCGTGACTCATATTCGCCAGGAATTCGCTTTTTGCTATATTTGCCATTTCCGCTTGTACAGCCAGGGTGTTCGCGCGGGTAATTGATTCCTCCAGCTGTTGGTTGGTGTTGAGAAGTTCAGTTTCAGCCTGTTTTTGTTTGGTGATATCCCAATTAGTGCCGATCATTCGCAAGGCTTGGCCAAAAGTATCACGTTGGACAAGTGCCATGGCGCGGATGTTGTGTATACTTCCATCAGGCCAGACCACGCGGAACTCGGTATCGAAATCTTTTTCACCGCGTTTTGCCATCTCAATTTCATCGCTGCCCCGGTCTCTATCTTGCGGATGAAGTCCCATTTGCCAGGCCTCATAAGCCCCGGAAAATTGATCTGCGGTTATTCCATACAACCGAAACATCTGGTCATCCCAAACGAGATGGTTTCCGACAATGTCATAATCCCAAATTCCTACGCCGCCAGCGCGCGAGGCAAGCGTTAGGCGGTTTGTGGATTCGAGCAGCGCAGCCTCGGCATTTTTGCGCTCGGTGATGTCAATAATGGAAACAATGATCTTGGAAAGATCTTTTTCATACCCGGGGATGACAACCCAGTTCATGTTTACTGTGATCATTCTCCCGTCCATTCTTTGGTTAATGATCTCCATTTCCAGATGCATTGCTCCGGAGGCGATCAATACCAATTCTTGTCGGAAGATGTCATTTCCCGATTCAGGAAAGATGGTTGTCAGATTCTTAACCATCTCGTCTTTGCTGTCCACCCCATATAGATCGAGGGTGGCTTTATTGACATTTAATACCTTTACCAGTGCTGCGCAGTCTGCAACGATTTCGGGGTGCTGGCTGAGATAAGCGTTAAAGTCCGTCACTCCTTCGGCCCGCAGATCATCCAAACGATTCTTTACGGCTGAAAAATCTTCCTCCCATACAGAGATAGGCGAATCATCAAACAAGCTGCGAAAGCGTGCTTCACTTTCTTTTTGAGCTATTTCATTCTCTTTTTGCTCCGTGATCTCAGATAAAAGCCCCTGGATCAGCTTCCTGCCTTTTAAGCCGGATTCTTTAACAATTCCATGATCCCGCACCCAGATCTGACCGCGGTCGCGTGTTTGAATTCTATACTCGTTATTTAATAGATCTCCCACGGTCAAGGCTTTGACCTGTTTCTGTAGTTGTTCCCGATCTTCCGGATGGACCATTTCAAGCCATAGACTCGAGTTGGCGCACAATTCTTCGGCTGTATATCCGCACAGTTCCTTGATGTTTGGACCCAGATACTGCCAATCGCCCCCGATCTCATCGGTATAAATGACCTCCGGCACCTGTTCAACCAGTTCACGATAGATTTGTTGGCTGGCTCGCACCAAAGCTTCAGCCTGCTGGCGCTGCCGGATGTTTACCAGCATTTGCGCAAAGATCGTCAGCAGCCGGTGCTCGCTTTCTGAACCAGTATGATGTTTTTTCACCCAGTCGAAACCTACAAAACCAATACAAGTATTCGCACTCATTAGGGGTACCGCAAGCAGGCTTTTTATGCCTTGCGATTCGAGTACCTCTCTCAACCCGCCTGGCGGTAGACTGGATACATCTGCAATGGACATCTCCGCCCCTCGTAAATGCGTTTCTACCCAGTCGGGGATATCCTCCAGAAGGATATTCTGCAAATTATTGATTTGTGGTTCTATTCCATTACCGCACCATTCATAAGTATTTCTACAGGTTTGCTGATCAAAATCATAGTCGAAAATATAGACCCGATCTGCTTCAACGAAAGCTGCCAGATCACCCAGTGAAGATTGAATTGTCGTTGCAACAGTCTCCAGTGGTAGATTGATATAAGTTGATGAAATCTCCATCAGTAGTTGTTGCAGAAGTGATTGTTGCCGCAATGCCTGCTCTGACCGTTTGCGCTCGGTAATGTCGATCGTGTACCCGCCCAAAAGTTGTTTCCCGCCAAAAGAAAATGGGAACTTGATGCTGGTGTAGCTGCGATCATTTAATTCTTCATTCAGTTCCAGCACCGCCCCATTGGAAACCACAGACCAATCGTCGGCTGTCATTTTTGCAGCCAGTTCAGGCGGGAATAGCTCTTCCATGCTCCTTCCGATCATTTTTGATTTTGGGATTCCGACCATATCCTTATAATTATCGCTGACTAATCGAACGCGGCTTTCTGTGGATGTCACAGCCTTAATAAAAATGTATATTGGTGAATACTTCATTAACGCGGAGAGCATATCATTACTCTCGCGGATTGCGATTTCGCCCTCTTTTTGTTTTGTGATATCACTTAAAAGCCCTTGGATTATCTTATTCCCATGCAAAGTGTCTGAGCTATTCTCTTTGACAATCCCATGATCGCGAATCCAGAGCGCACTCCCGGCCCGGGTTATTATTCTATATTCGCTGTTCAGAACTCCCCCCACTGCCAGGGACTGGAGTGTATCTTGCAGCCGTTCTTGATCTTCGGTATGAATGATATTTATCCAGAGGTCTGCATCTGACACCAATTCTTCGGCTGAATAGCCGCACAACTCAAGGATGTTAGGACCAAGGTATTGCCATCCTCCTCCGATTTCATGTGTGTAAATAACCTCCGGCACTTGTTCAACTAATTGACGATAGACTCGTTGACTTTCTCTCAACGATATTTCGGCTTGTTTCCGTTGCAAAAGCAATCCGACTTGGTGGATATAAATGGAGACCAGGTTATCTGCGGTAAACGCCATCCCCGCAGGCATAACAATGGTGAAATCACCCAGGGTGCGTGCTTCCGTTGATATCTTGGCGACAATTGTTTCACCAGGGTTAAATATTTTTTTCCACATCAGTAGGGCAGGTTTTGGCAGCGCATCTCCGACCAGGTCCAGAAGGGAGGGGAAGCGGATAATGGTGTTATCTTTCATCTTTAATGCGCGTGCCTCGTCATACGGCCATTTCTTTCCAATGAAATCAAATCCCACCATGGAGCTTGCTTTTTGAATATTCGAATCCAAACCCGATACCGCCATCGTGCGAAATTCTCTTCCATTCTCCTCAAACAAATTAAAGGAGGCGTATTTTCCTCCAGAGATTTTCAAGAGGTTATCAGTGATCTTTTGAAAATCGGTCTCCGATTCCGAGGTTGTCAGGAAATTTTCCGTAACTGAGAGTAACCTTGCCAGGGCTTCCTTTTCTTGGCGTAGTGCTTCTTCCGCTTCCTTGCGCTCGGTGATGTCACGTGCAAAGAGACCAAGATGGAAACCTTGTTGAGCTTTGATCGGAAACACCATCTGTTGTATATGCCGTGGACTGCCATTGACCGGTCCATAAATGGATTCAAAAGTGGCGTTAAGGAAAGAGGCTTCCCCGGTCTGTAATGCGGTCTTCACCTTGATTTTTTGCTCTTCCAATGACTCTGACGAAGGCTGTTCGTTACTCAATTTTGATTGAATATCGATAAAATCAGCACCCAACGTTTGTTCGCGTTTCAAACCGGTGATCTTTTCGATTGCGGGATTCCATTCGATCACACGGCCGGTTTCATCGAACATTGCAACTCCATCGCTGCTTTGCGTAAAAAATTGATGGAATTTTTCTTCGCTTCCCCTAAGGTCGGCCATGAGATGACGGGCAATCTGTTGTGCATTGACATGTGTTCCAAGCATTGAAGTCGCAAGTCCGAACATAAGCAGGGTGATGCTCATTCCGCCAAATAGAACCAGCCAGGCGCTGCCATAATCTGCCGGGGATGCCAACCCGCCCAACTGGGTAATACGTAAAGTCCATCTATGTCCTTCCAAATCTACCGGAACCACCTTGGTGATCACTCTGGTGGATGATGTAAGAGTGTCATCAATGGTACTCTGACTGTCATACAGCAGGGTGTTTGGGGAAATTACATCACCATCGTAAACCTGCAGGTAAATTTGCTTGTCCCCCTGCTTCACATCCCAACCTCCCAGAGCGCCGCTTATTAAGTCGGCCATGCGGTAGGGACTGTAAACCCATCCGAGAATCGCGGCACGGCGCTGCTCTACCGTCTCGATCGGCATCCCATAACGGTAGACTGGAACATACATCAAAGCCCCCGCTTGCACATCCCTTTCGGTTTCCTGCACCAGGATTACTTTCCCGGAGAGCACGGCGGTATTCTTATCTCGTGCCTGTTCCATTGCCGCGCGGCGCACAGGTTCCGAGAACATATCGTAGCCAAAGGCGCGTAAGTTGCGCCCTGAGAACGGTTCGAGATAAATAATAGACGAATAAATCTCCCGTTTCCCCTCGGGTCGTACAGTATAGTCAGGAAATCCTTCATTTTGAATTTCCAGGATATGTTGATTCAATTGGTCAGGCGGGATTAATACTGAATAACCAATTCCCTGCGTGCCGGGCAATTCCTGGTCAAGACGAAGCTGTTTGGTGAATATCCGCCACTCATCGCGATTGACAGAATCCGAGGCATCAAAGAGGGCTGCGCCCGAGTACAAGACACGCGCATTTGAAGCTAATCGGTTTGTGATATTGAGCTCGATCTCGTTGCAAATAAAGTCAAAACCTTGCTGAGCTGCAGTTTCAACTTCCTTTTTGATATAAAGCGATGCGATACAGGTGATTGTTATACCAAGGAACAATAATCCCAATGTAAGCCAGAGATTACGCGGACCGGCACCGCGAAAAAAATCGCTTATGCGTTTGCGCCAGGAGTACTGCCCGGAGAGAAGGCGTGGGAAGGATGCATTTGGATCCGATTTAGGCTGGTTCATATTCTGCTTCCTTGGTTGGCAGATCGGCGCTAGAGCAATACTAAAAGCACTTCCACAATCGGCAAATAATTGGATACCGCATGAATCGGAAGCCAAAAAATGAGCATTTACTCTATGCTTTTCTTCTTACTGGGAAAAAAAATAAATTTGATTACACAACTTCAAGATTATACAAGCTCAGAGTGGTTAAGGCATAAAGAGCTCATAAAAAACAGGCATCCTTCTATAAATTATGGTAAAGCTGAAGGCGTTTGGTAGTAAATTACCTGTTTCCATAAAGCTGGCTGGATAGGCAATTTTTTCTGTTCCTGTTCCTTCTGATGGCCCTGTTAGTGAGTGTGCGTTTCTCTTACACCTGGCGGAAAATGAATTTAACGATAATGTTTAGCCGGGCGGGCATGCTGTTGATTATCACTGTTGTTAAATAAATCGACTATTTTTGATTCAATTATTTACAGTTGATTAGGATTTTTCGCTGCATTTCCATTGAAATAATTCTTTCGCCAAGTTGATTCCAGAAAAGGATTTTATTGTCCATTCAATGGTGATCCCATCATTGTCGTTCAGCGAATATGGGGGCTTGAAATATTACACCAAAAACAACCTATTATTTATTCGATGCTGCCACTGCTTTGTGAAATAGAGCACAAGACATTGACGAACTTTGTGAATTATAGTACTATAGCTATAAGGTAATATAGGATCTCATATGACTAAAAACCGCGGATTGGTAGACCGGATTTGTGAATACAATGGTGCGCTATCTGAACCCCAAAGGGTCAAGATGATGAAGATCATGGGTTCTAATGCGGCAGACTCAGTGACGGTCAGTGACTTTGCAAAGATTCTGGGCATCTCCCAGCCTTCAGCAACCAAGCACTTGAAGATTCTCCATGGGGTGGATTTAGTTGACAGAAAACGAATTGGCACCGCAGTATATTATTCCCTCAATATTAAATCCATTGATGAATATCACCAATTGCTGGAATTGGCTTTTGTCAAAGGTTTTCTCCCATGTCGTTATGAATACAAGTGTGAAGGCTGCCCTGAAAAGGAGACTTGTTCATGATCACAGCGCTCCGCTTTTTCTCAAAAAACTTCCTGATTTCCGGAAGTTTTTTTTATCTGCTCTATAACAGTATTGGATATTGGAATAAATGGTGAAAGTCTGGAAATTTACAATTTCCTTCGTCAACGGCATTTTCCATAAAAAGATGGGAAAAGCTAACACCCGGGTAAAAACATGAGGTGAAGAATGCAAGCAAAAACGATCATTGTTGGAGGGGGCATGGCTGGCATGTCCTGTGCCGTGCAGCTGCTGGATATGGGGGAGGATTTTCTGCTCATTACAGATGACCTCGGCGGGCGGATCAAATACTCGCTGCAGGCAAAGGTTAATTTTGGCGCCTACTTTGTAATGTCGAATTATGTTAATGCAAAGAGACTGGTGTCAAAAGGCCTGTGGATCAACCCATTGGATTCGTGCTTTCACAATTCAGAAACCGAAAGGTTCAATGCGCTTAGTTTACATACACTTGCGCAGGTACCGGGCTTGGTCCGTTTTTACCTGGCGCTGAGGGAGTTTTCGGCGCATTATGAATCTTTCAAACAACACTGCATCACCATTCCGCAAAAAGATGTGTTGAAGGCCGACCCATATCTTGAAACTTTATTTTCAATGCCAGCCGTTCAATTTGCACAAGAGAAAAATATCGAACGTGTGGTTTCCGACTATGTTTCCAAATTTGCCTATGCCTGCACAGGCGCCAGCCTGGAACAGATCACAGCGCTGGATTTTTTGAACGTCAGCATGGGTATGATCACTCCCATACACAGCTTGGTGTTTGACCCTGGGGTCGTCACCCAAAAACTGGGAAAACATCTCATCTACGACTCGATCACCCGTGTGGAAAAATTGACCGGGCAGCACCTGCTCAGGGGAACATCAGGACAAACCTATCAAGCCGAAAATATTATCATCGCTACACCCGCGGCAGTTACGCAGCAACTGCTCGGCCTGGGAGAGATACGCAAAGCGAGCAGGATATATGTTTATCATATTAAGGCGCAGTTGAAACCGGTCTATAGCAGATCCAGCATGAATTTATTTCCACCTACTTCCGAGTTCATGCTGACCGTTAAACAGCATGACGGCAGTTATCTGGTCTACGCCTGCAAAAAGGATTCTGACCTGTGCCAGATTTGCGATCACTTCGAACTGCTTGCATCCATGGAATGGGAAAAAGCAATGTATATGCAGGGCAGGGCGTTCATGGAACAGCAATACGGCGATGGCATCTATGTGGCTGGCGATCATAATGGGTTGGGGCTGGAACCAGCCGCCATATCAGGCATCTTTGCCGCCAACCAGATCATAATAAAGAAGGTGTAACTTATGAATAACTTGCAAGCCTTTATTACAACTCACCCCGTCTGGTTCGGAATCGTTTGCTTCGTGCTGTTAGGCATTCTCCTCCTGGCGGGGCTGGTCTACTACGGGTTCAGCAATCCACCTACAGATGGGGAGAAAAAGAAGTTTCTGCCCGGTGACGAACTGCTGGGAGCTGAGCCAAATCGCATGCGGGGAACACTTGCTATCACCGTCAATGTGCCTCGCGAAAAATTGTGGGGGTATCTTGCCCAACTGGGTTTGCGTCGCGCCGGGTTCTATGCCTTTGACTGGCTTGAGCGGCTGTTCAGTTTTCACATCTACAATACCTACAAGGTCATTGATGAATGGCAGAACATGTATGTTGGTGAATATATTTTTTATCACCAGAACGGGATCGGCTCGGAGGTTAAGGCTTTCAGGAAAGATGAATACTTTGCCTCACTCTCTGATTCGCGGAGGCCGTCAAACTTTCAGGGAGCATTTGCCTTTGTTCCGCCCATTGGGTTGAAGTACTTTGCCTGGAGTTGGAATTTCATCCTTGAGGATGCGGGACAGGGCAGGACCCGTTTCTTTACCCGTTGTGATGCAGTGTTCGAACCGTTTGACGGCATTCACAAAGGACTGGTTGCTTTCTTTTTGGGGATACCATCCTTCGTAATGTGCAAGTCCATGTTAATTAACATCAAAGCCTGTGCAGAAGGCAGAAAAAAATAGGAGGCAGAAATGAATGACACAGTTGAAGTGAAAAGCAGAAAACAGATCTATGTCCCGAAGAAAAGCTGGCTTGGGATCTCGGATTGGATCATTGACAAGATCGGCGTACGGCCTGCGACCTGGGAGCCGATCCTCAAAGTCTTTAAGATGATCGTTGCGGGGAGCAAATATATGGATGCGCCTGTCTTCGGCCCCATTTACAAACGTTTGATGAAGTTCACACCTGAAGATACAACCTATTCGCATGGTACGATTTACAATCTTAATGTGGATATAAGTGAAGAGGGCGAGAGCATTGTCCTGCCGATGGATCTGGTGAAGGATATGTTGAAAAAATCCAGCTACATTGCATCGAGCAATGCCTGTATATGTCGTGATGCGAATAAATGTGCCGATTATCCAAAAGATGTGTGCTGCCTGTTCCTCAGTAACAGCGGTAAGACCATTGTTGATCATGGCGTGGGCTATGAAATTTCGCTGGACGACGCCCTCGCACGTGTGGACAAGGCTGCGGAGTTGGGGTTGATCGGGCAGGCGCTTTGGGTTGAAGTGGAGCAATTGATCTGGGGATTCTCCAATGCGGATATGGAACACTTCATTGAGATGTGTTTTTGCTGTCCGTGTTGTTGTGTGGGCTTGAATCTTTCAAAGAACGCTTCACGGGATGTGAAGAAACGCTTCAAACCTTCAGGCTGGACATCCCTGGTGGAACAGGATATTTGTACCGGCTGCGGGGCGTGTGTTACACCCTGTCCACAGGCTGCGATCACGTTGGATGAGAATTCAAAAGCCATCGTCAACCAGGATTTCTGCGTGGGATGCGGCATTTGCAAATCAAAGTGCAGCCCGGATGCGATCCGTATCAAACAGTCCAGGCCCATGCTTGGAAGTGTGCAGGAATACTTCCTCGAAGATGGCAGGCTGGATTTAAAGATCTAGGATTCATGAGGCTGCTTTGGATGTCCCACAGCTGCGTATTCCGAGGAAATAATACACCATGCACGAACTGGCTGTCACAAAAAGTATTCTGAAACAGGCTTTGGATCACGCCGCCCGGAATGGGGGTGGTGAGATCGTCTCCATCCATCTGGCAATTGGTGAAATGCGAAACTTGGAGGAGGAATGGCTTCAACGGTACTTCGAACATATCAGTAAGGGCACAGTGGCCACGAAGGCTGTGATCAAAGTTCGAAAGATCCCTGTAGTTTTCCTTTGCAAGGATTGTGGACGGGAATTCATGGCCAACCTTAAAGAGGATAAAAAGATCCTTTGCCAGCATTGTGCCGGTTTTGAATATGACCTTGTAACTGGCAGGGAATTGATCATTGAGCAGTTGGAGGTACGGTAATGGAAGAAATCAGGATGATCAATGTCCGCGAGAGCATTCTCTCGGAAAATGAAAATCAGGCCCTGGTAATCCGTCAAAATTTGAACGAAAAAAATGTATTCATGATAAATGTAATGGCATCCCCCGGAGCCGGAAAGACGAGCGTCATCATCCAGACCATCCGCAGGTTAAAGGCGAAATTGCGAATGGCGGTGATCGAAGGAGATGTGGAATCGATCGTGGATTCTGAGAAGATCGTGTCAGAGGGTGTAACTGCGGTGCAGATTCGTACTGGCGGAGCCTGTCACTTGGATGCGCCAATGGTCACTGCAGCCCTTGACAACCTGGATCTTGAAAAACTTGATATGGTCTTCGTGGAAAATATCGGCAACTTGATCTGTCCTGCTGAGTTTGATATCGGGTCTGACTTGCAAATCATGATACTCAGCGTCCCGGAGGGGGATGACAAGATTCTGAAATACCCGCTGATGTTTACTGTCTGTGATGCGCTATTGGTGAACAAAGTTGACTATTTGGACGGGTCGGACTTCAATCTTGAACTCCTGCACCGCAGGGCGCATGAGCTTAATTCACGCATTCAGGTTTTTGAGGTGTCCTGCAAGACAGGAGCGGGTTTCACCGAATGGACCCGGTGGCTGGAGGAAAAACACAAGGCAAAGCCGACATACCGGCTATTTTAAGACCCCTCTTGGGGTTTCAAAAATATCATTTGTGAGCTCAAATTGCTAAAAAACCTATATATATTGGCTGCTTGCTTCATTATATTAAGTGGATGATGGTTTTTTTCAGGAGCTCGCGTGGGATTCGGGCTTGGCATCCTCCATCGTGCTGGGAAAATCTTATGGATTAATACCGTTTCATATTTATTTAAAAAAAGATTAACATGACCAGTATGGTAACCTCACCGGCAACGATCCACCAATCTAAAGTTCCTATGCGGATTGAGACCTTGCGGCTTATTTCAGGATTGAAAGCGCGCACCTCCGCAGCAACCACTATTTCCTCAGCATGACGCAGCGCATTCGACAACACGGTCAGGATGAGTAACTGAACGCCGCGGAACCAATGAGCGCGCAGCCCGCCGCGCATCCTTAAGCTGTGCCAGGTATTGATACTGGATTGGCGCAGATCAGGCAAAAGATTGGTGGCGACACCGATCGAAAACCCAAGTCCGCGCAGCCTGCCGCGCTCAAGCAGGCCGGCTATTTCAGTGATATTGACCGAACTGGAAAGACCGTCTGCGGCTAGTAAAATAACAATGGCGCGCAGGGTCATGTGTGTGCCATTTAGTATTGCCGTTGATGAAAAAGGCAGCCCCATCACCAGCCGGTCAGTTCCGCCCTCTGGAAAACCGAAGAAAACATTGACAAAAAATAAACTGCCGAGAATGAACGCCCAGCTCGGGTGCACAAGGCGTTTTATGGCAAACGGATACATAAAGATCAACACACCCAGCATGATCAATGCGGGAAGTATCCCGTGTTCAAACCGAGGCAGCAACACCATTCCCAACGCCAACAGGAAAGTGCTCAAGTGACCAGGACTCCCTATAAGCACTTTTGGGGGCGTTAAGGGAACACGGGCGGATTGGTTTTCTTTAAGCATTATGGGATCGCGATGATCTCTATCAACTGGCGTGGGTTCATCTTGCCCTCTTCAGCCGGCAAAACCATGCGGAAGGTCCCTTCATCCTCACCGAGTGGACCATCAGCGCGCGTATAAGCGACGATTGTATCTTCGCGGGAATAAAGTGAAGAATCATAGTTGGCTGTAAAGCCGTCGCTTGCAACAGCTTTTACCGCGGTCAGTGCAGGTGAGTCAATGCCAGCATCAGCGAGCAATGCTACCAGTGTGACGCCGACATAAGTGACACCTTTGAATGAGGATTGCACTTCACCAAGTGCTTTGAGCTCGTCTGTGGTGTAGGTTTTTTCAACGGTGCCATTTGATACTTTTAACACATCGGTTACAGGTTCTTGAGCCTTGGGTGTGCAGGCTGAAAGAACAAGAACAAAGATAAAACCAAAAAGAAGTAAGCGTTTCATGTGCATCTCCTGAAAAAGATTATGATCCAACAGGTGGGGAAATAACTCCGCCCAGTCGTGTTTGCAACACCCGCCCCAGTTTCCATGCCAGCCAGCCGCCGATCCCGCCGATCCCGAAATGTAAAGCGGCCAGTGCCATAATGATCCATACCGCGGCTTGAGAGGGGATGCCAAATAAGCGGCTGCCTGAGTCAAGCAGGTCCAGCCAAATGACCACCAGATTTCTGCCAAATAACAGCACACCGGTTACGAATGGTTGAACGATAGTCCACAGTGCCGCGCCACCACTGGCGAATATAAATGCCGGCAAGGAAGGTTTCGGGTACATATCCAGGATCAATTCGGCGATTAACGCTTCGGCGAAGATGCCGACCATTGGGCCAATTACAATGCTGCCGATGCTGAACAACTTCAAGACCATCGCGATAATGCCGATGAAGATCGTTGAGCCGCGGCGCGGGACAAACAGCCGCCCGATCGACGCGGTCATGACACCGATCACCGAAAGCATCATGCCTGTGATCGGCAGTTTTATTGCATGAAAGACTGAACCAAGGCTGATCTCCACCAATCCCCATAAGGCGCCAAATACAGCCATCATTACAAGTTCACGGGTTGAAAATTTCATATGTGTTCCTTTTGGTCAAAATGGTTTGCGAGCCACCAATTGAGCAACCCTGCGGTTTTTGCTGGTTTTGCCCGGTGTATGGGGGGCGCGTTGGATTTCTGTGTAGCGGATGATCTCCCAGTCATCGAAAGCGATTTTTAATTCAAGTGAATGCAAATAATGGTCCGGGTTCATATCCGCTTCACATAGAAAAGATTCAAAGAACAGCAGCCCGCCTGGTTTAAGTGCGGCATGGTATGTCTTCCAAAGGTGACGTGACAAATAATAAAAATTGAGGATGACATCGAAATGTTTGCTTGGCAGCCAGGGGTCTGTCAAATCCATCACAGCCATGGAGACGGGCAGGGCGCCCTTTTGAACTTCGAGGCGGGCGATGCGCAAGGCGGCAATGGAGACATCAAGGGCAATGACCTGCCGTCCGCGCGCAGCAAGGAATCTCCCGGTTGCAGTTGTGCCGCATGCCACGTCGAGGATGAGTCCCTTGCGGGGCAGCAGGTCAATATACTCCGTAACCAATTGATGCGGAGAACGTATGAGGAACTGAGGTGATTCATGTGAGTAACGATAATCCCATTGCAAAGCGTCAGGATGCGGCATGGATCACTTCCGCAGTTGGGATCCTGTCCTTGAAAGCAGGACCGATTTTCCCGTCGAGAATGATACGGCCGTTGTCCATTAAAATTACACGTCGCGCATAATGATGGACTAATTTATAGTCATGTGTGATGAGCAGGATGGCAGTTCCCTGTGAATTGAGGAGGCTCAGGCAATCCATCAATTGTTGCAGATGACGCCAATCCTGACCGAGTGTGGGTTCGTCGAGTATGACAAGCGCGGGGCACAGCGATATGCACGAGGCTAACGCGGTCCGCTGTTGCTGACCAATGGATAATGAAAACGGGCGGCGGGTGCGCAGGTGAAGCAGGTCTGCATTGGCAAGGGTTTGTTCATGGTTATCGGTACTGAAACCCCTGTAATTGTGCGGGCCGAAGGACACTTCTTCATCGACTGAATCGGTGAAAAGTTGGTCAGCTGGATTTTGAAAGAGCAGGGCAATATCCAGCCCGGGTCGCGGGCGGGCTGTGCCGCGCACGAGGACCCTGCCGGCAAGCGGCTTAAGCAGACCCGATGCAGTCAGTGCCAGTGTGGATTTGCCTGAACCATTATTACCCACCAGCGCAACAAATTCACTGGGGAAAATTTTTAAATTGATATCGCTGATGACAGCATGTCTGTCGTAACCTGCTGTTAAGCCCTGGAGGTCAAGTAATGGTTTTTGATCCATCGGACTCTGCTCGTTTGAAACCAGCAGCCGGGACCAATCGGTAAGTGATTCCATGGTTGGGCGGCGCAAACCATATGCGCGGAGTAAATTATGATCGCCAAGGACCTCGTCAAATTTTCCTTCAGCGGCTTTTTTGCCTTCGTGCAGAACAAAGACCTTATCTGCAATACGTCGCACTTCGGCGAGCCGGTGTTCGATCAATACGATTGTAAGTCCAAATTGGCGGCGCAGTTTTTCCAGGGTGGAGATCACATTTTGCGTGCCGGGCACATCCAGCGATGCCGTAGGTTCGTCGAGCACCAGTACATCGGGGTGCATGGTTAGGGCGGCTGCGATTGCAACTCGTTGAATTTGACCACCTGAGAGATTGGCGGGCTTTTTATCACGTAACTCAAGCAGGCCAACTGCGCCGAGCGCCCATTCCACACGTGCCGCTGCTTCATCTTCTGCTACACCGAGATTTCGTGGACCAAATGCCAATTCATCATCCACCCGCAGATGAAAAAGATGTGCGCGCGGATTCTGGAACACCGCACCCACGCGCCGGGAAACTTCAGAGGTGGGGAGGTGGAGCACTTCCAGACCTGCGACAGTCACTGAACCTTCGACCTGTGCGGGGATCGTGTTTGGAATAATTCCGGTCAATACCCGCGCCAGCGTTGATTTGCCGCAGCCTGATAAGCCGGTCAGAACCAGACATTCTCCGGCAGCGACATCAAATGAAATATTTTGCAAGACCTTGTCGGTTCCATATGAGACAGTCAGGTTGCGGACTTTGATCATGTTGCTGCTCCGGAAGAAAGATCGACTACCTTGCCCCAGGGCCAGCGGCTGTATGCTGCCTTAAGAAGTGATGGCCGGATCACAACAACTGATGGAAAATTTTTGTGGGAATCAAGAATATCAAGCCCGACGGTCAGGCCGACCTCGAGTTCAAATTCCAGCGGGCCTAGTTCATCGAGTACGAATAGATCACAGGTACGTATCTTTTCAAGAATCGAGTTTCCCCAGTCCAGAGTCTTTGTCACCATCCGCCAATCGGTTGTCTGCAAGTCACCGTCTGCAGTGCCGGCAAGGTAAGCCAAACGACGGCGTTCGCCGCTGGATAAATCCATAAGATCAATGCCTACTTTCCGGCCATTTTCAAAGATTGCAGGGGAAATTAAGCCGCGAGGTTTAAGATCAAGCGTGCAGGCGTATTCGATTAGATCCACGCACCAGCGGGTCTTTCCGGCCCCTTTTTTACCTGTCACTTGCACCAAATCCGGCTTGTTTGAAGAAATAAAGCTCGCCAGAATGGATACAGGCGAGTTTTCAGACAGTTGCATAGCCTTGCATCCTTTCCAATTCCATCCCGTTTGCATGGGGATTTCGGGAGGCTGCCTGGTTTCCCTGGTAACCCTTGCCCTCTGTCGAGGACTGCCCATTTTGCCATGATGTGAATTTTAGGCAAAATGGATCGGAGTGATTTTTTGTACGACGAATTCTTTCGATTTTATAATAACAGAATTCTAAATTTCTTACATCTTCATTTCGGATAATTATTGGACTAATTCTCTTTCATTTTTCATAATGCCGGGAAGGGTCGGTTCATTAAGGTTTATATATGGCTGGTGCTCTTGGATTTGTAAGGTTCTTGAAGAATGTTATTGGATTGCCTTGAGGAAATTAACCTAATATTTATGTGTTCTTATCTCTGTTTTTATTATCGCTTTCGGCCTCTTTTTATTACAATAACCATGATTTGAAACCTCATACCAAATGTAAAGGTATATAAACTTGTTTTAGGAAACATCAAGGGGCAGCCATTGACTGTCCAATTTTGCTGTGTATGCAGTTGCTTGAGTGAGATGTCTGGATATACACGCGAAGATGGCCGGTTGTAACAGTACACTGTGCGCTTGTTGTAAGGAGAATGATCATATGGTTTCACAATTTCGACGACTGACTGCCTACCCGGGTTTGTTACTTACATTTGGGCTTATGGCGGTGGGGCTGTTTGCCTATCTGACCGGTTCCAGGGAATTGGGCAGTACGATCTTCCTCCTTGCAATTGGCTGCGGGCTCGGTTGGGGTATTACCTTATACGTAACTAGACAGTCCATTACCAAACCTATATCGCTTTTAACTGCTGCGGGCGAATCACTGATCCACAAAAACAGCCTGGCACTCACCAATGCACTTGCGTCGCTGGCGCAAGGCAACTTAACCGCACGCGTAGCGCTCGATATCCAGCCGTTTGCGCTTAATGGATCAAGTGAAGTTAACCGGTTGGCTGAAATGTTCAATATGGTTAGCACCCAATTGCAAGCAAGTGCCAGGGAATTCAATACCGTTACCGATGAACCCTGCCAAAGGCTTTTTTATGTCGGGGCTGATGCATATATTGAAGGACGCACCTGTGGTGAATTAATGGGGCAGCTCCTCAACGGTCAAGGACAGGTGGCGATCATTATCGGGTCATTTTCACAGACTTCACATCAACTCCGCCGCAAAGGCTTTGAAAGTGCATTGCGTGAAAAGTATCCCAAAGTGGAAATTGTGCAGACAGCAGAAAATCAATCCAGTGTGGAAAAATGTGGGGATGTGACATTGGAACTTCTGGAACGCCATCCACGCCTATCTGGTATTTATATTGCAGAAGGCGGTACCCCTTTTGGTGCGGCGCGTGCACTTGTCAAAGCCGGGGTTGCCGGGCGCGTGAAGCTTGTTGCCCACGATATGGTGGACGAAACTGTCCAATACCTGGCACAAGGTGTTGTCACTGCCACCATTGGTCAGGACCCGTTTGCGCAGGGACATGACTCTGTTATTCACCTTTTTAACCATCTGGTCGTGGGTTGGAATCCTCCCACCCCGCGCATGCTCACCAATGCGGATGTGATCACATCGCTTAATTACCAGCAATTTTGGCAGGCAGGCCGCGGTGTTATCGAATCTGCGGCTGTGGCCGAACGGCGTGCCAAACCGTTGCAGTCTTCACAACACCCTCTTCGGATCGCAGTTCTGGGACGAAACGAAAGCCGTTTCTGGGAACCGGTTCAAGCAGGCGTTCAGGCCGCAGCTGCCGAGTTGCGATCTAAAAACGCGGTCGTTGAGTGGCTGGTCCCTGAAGGCGGCAATATGCCGCCAAGCTTGGATATGAGGGGACCATTGATGGATAAACTGGTAAAAGAAGGATATCATGCCATAGCCACTGATGTATTTGAAAATGGGCTGGTCCCCTTCATCAACCGTGCAGTTGCTGCAGGAATTCCGGTGGCAACCTTTAATAGTGAACCGTCCAGTCTGCGCGGCATGATCAATATGTTTGCTCAACGCGCTCAACACCTCATGAGTGTCAGTAGTGACTTGATCGCCTCCTCTCAATCTTCCGGCGAGGCAGCCCGCCAGAT
>CAYLOW010000056.1:0-17531 GCA_964385315.1 uncultured Anaerolinea sp. | reverse complement strand
ACAGAGATTTCCGCGCGGGCATGGGTAGGAGCCTTGAATGAGGTCGTGATAAATTGGATCTATAAAGGCACCCCACCGTTAGAAGAATCACTTCCTGCACTGAGACTTCTTTTAGCGCGTTCGATCGGGGTTTCTGATGATCGCCTACCTCCGATGGATCAATAACATGCTCCCCGCCAGGGCAAACGTAAATTTTTCTTAAATATTTTACCCGCTAATTATTGATCCCGTTTCGACGGAAAGAATATGCTATGTAAAGTAACAAATACCAAAGGAGATTTATTTTATGCGTTATTATCGTTCAACATCAATATTATTCATTGCACTAATCCTAATTCTCAACGCCTGCAGTTCTGCAGTAACACCAGCAACATTAAAAATCGCTGTCCTTCCAATCATTGATACCCTCCCGATGTATGTAGCACAAAAGGAAGGTTTGTTCGCCAACCATGGAGTGAACGTGGAGTTTGTACCGGTCAGCTCCGCGCCGGAACGCGATCAATTGCTAGCCTCTGCCCAGGCAGACGGAGCAGTCAATGAGATACTTTCGGATATGCTTTTCAACAAAGATACAATCCAGATGCAAGCCGTAAGTTACGCCTTACGCCCGTCTGTAAACTCAGGTCATTTTTTCATTATTGCATCAGCCAAAAGTGGCATAACAAATGCGCTTGGTTTGAAAGGTGTTGAAATTGGCGTTTCACAGGGTACCGTGATCGAGTATGTGACCGAAAGGCTTTTGGAATCGGAAGGCTTGACGCGAGATGAGATCAATACCATTGCTGTGCCAAAAATATCCGACCGTATGGCGTTACTTGCCTCTGGTGAATTAATGGCAGGCGTACTGCCGGATCCGCTTGGTGCGCTTGCAGTTCAACAAGGCGCGGTTATTATCCTTGACGATTCAAAGCATCCAGAATACGGCTTCAGTGTGATTTCCTTCCGCAAAGATGTAATTAATGCAAACCCTAAAGCGATCAAGGGCTTTCTCGCTGCAATCGATGAAGCAATCAAACTTCTAAACTCGGATGCAACAAAATACACAAATGTATTGAGCGATCAAAAACTAGTCCCGCCTCCTTTGCTGGCAACTTATAAAACTCCCCCCTTCCCTAGCGCAGGCGTACCAACCGAAGCGGAATGGAATGATGTACTAATATGGGCAAAGGAAAAGGGAATGTTAACTACGGATGTCTCATACACAGATTCGGTAAACAACTCTCTGCTACCTTAATTTTCCACCCATGGATTTGGTCACGGACTACTTAATGCAGCTCCTATTTACCCAAGTCCTGATTGAAGTAATATTACCGTTATAATTCCAAGACAGTCACTGCATTACGCGTGGCTGTCACTTTTTTCAAATCATGATTAATATAAATTCCTTATCGTTTAGCTACCCGCATTCCACACCCATCTTCCAGGATTTTAATTGGACAGTTCAGCGCAGAGAAACCTGGGCTATCCTTGGATCGTCCGGATGTGGAAAAACTACACTCCTTTACCTTCTCGCTGGGCTGCAATTCCCAACCAAAGGGACCGTCAAAATTGACGGAGAATTGCTGGGGCATCCACGGCCACGAAGCGGTTTAATACTCCAAGATTATGGTTTACTACCATGGGCTACTGTCTACGAAAATGCCAGACTAGGACTTGATGTCCGCGATTTTTACGGTGAAGACGGCAAACACTCGCCAAAAAATTTTCAGCCTGAAAACAATGCTGAGTACTGGCTAAACAAATTAGGCCTATGCGATATCGCGAATAAATATCCCGGACAAATATCGGGGGGACAACGTCAACGTACGGCAATTGCACGAACGCTTGCTTTATCGCCTGACCTGTTATTAATGGACGAGCCATTTTCATCCCTCGACGCAATCACCCGTGAAGACCTGCGAAATTTGACTTTAATTCTATGCATTGAACAAAAAATAACCTTGGTAATTGTCACCCATGCCATCGAGGAAGCCATCGCATTGGGAAGCAAAATCCTGCTTTTAGATTCCACTCCACGCATTTTTGAAAATCCACAAGTCGGGCAGGTTGAATACCGCAACAGTCGGGAGTACCAGAACTTATATGATTTATTGTGGGAGGAAATGCGGAATGATCCATCAATACGACCACCTGAAAATGGGAGTGGTGGTGTATCCCAATGAAACGACTTAACCTCCTTTTCGCTGCATCAGGGTTGGTAATTGTATGGCAATTCTCAGCTACCCTCCTGGCCCGTCCCATTTTACCCGCACCGTGGGAAGTATTTTTGGTTTTTTTCAAGGAATTAAATAATGGGCTGATAATACACTTCTTTTACAGCTTATGGCGTGTCGTGGCTGGAATGTTCATATCCGTTCTTGTGGCTGCTCCAATTGGTCTGGCGATAGGGGGATCAAAAACACTCGACAATTTCTTTTCGCCCATTATCTATTTACTTTACCCAATACCAAAAGTTGTATTTGTACCGGTGGTTTTATTATTTTTAGGCATCGGAGACCTCGCGAAAATTACTCTCATTTTTTTAATATTATTTTTCCAGATCGTGGTGCTGGTGCGAGACCAGGCCGCTGGACTTCCCCCTCAGTTAATTCAAAGCTTGCAGAGTCTTGGAGCAGGAAGGAGGGCACTATTCCGATTTATTTACCTTCCAGCCAGTCTGCCTGCCATCCTTACAGCACTTCGTCAATCAATTGGGACTGCAGTTGCGGTACTTTATATCACTGAGCTATTCGCTACGAAGTATGGGCTGGGTTATTATATTTATTACAACGGAAGCACATTATTCAACTACCCCGCCATGTATGCAGGGGTTATCGCAATGAGTTTGTTAGGCCTTGGTATGTATTTCGCGGTAGATTGGGCGGAAAGACGATTATGCAAATGGAAGTTTGTTAAATGAATTTTGATTAACTACATTTACACATATCCAGGGTGCCACAAACGCCTATGTTCTTTTTTGGAAAAGGACGTGGGCAGTTTTGAATTCAATACCTCTCAGGCATATATGCATCACCCAAACAACATACCCAACCAAAACAATAAACTGAATATAAGCGCAGTCTGTCCCGTCATTGCGAGTGCGCCATTGAGCGCACGCCCCTTCTGGGTGAATACTGTTCTTGCTGCATGGAAGGCTATGGGCAGGGAGCCCCACGCCAGTAACGAGAACCACGAGATAATACCCATCCATACAGCCAAAGGAAGAATTAGATAAGCAACCAGCATACAAATCAAGTATTCAATTTTTGCAAAGCGTTCGCCAAGAATCACCGCCAGGGTATTCTTCCTCCCTTTGCGATCATTTTCAATATCGCGCAAATTATTAACCACCAATATCGCAGTGATGATCAAACCGGGCGGGAACGCCATCCACCAGACAGCGGTGGAGACCGAACCGGCCTGTACAAAATAAGTACCTGCCACAGCGGCAAGTCCAAAAAAAATAAACACAAAGATGTCACCCAAACCATGATACCCCAACGGAAAGGGACCACCAGTATACGCAATCGCAGAGAGGATAGCAGCAATACCGATCAATATAACAGGCACGCCCCCAAGAAATGCAAGATACAAACCCAGCAACCCAGCAAGAGAAAAGACCACACCCATGCCATATTTTACCTGCAGAGGGGTTAGGATGCCTGCTTGTGTCACTCTGATGGGGCCAAGCCGTTCAGGTGTATCAGTACCGCGTTCAAAGTCAAAAACATCGTTTGCGAGGTTGCTGCCAATTTGCAAAAGCTGGGCGGCCAACAAACATGCAAGCGCCCCATCGATACGAAAATAACCATCCCGCCATGCGAGTGCGCACCCCATTACTACTCCTGAGGCAGCAGCTGGTAATGTCCGGGGACGAATTGCCATGATCCATGCTTGTAATGTCTGATTTCTCAAAATCATCACTCCAAAAAACAAAATTCGCCGCAGTATAACTTATAATGCAGGAAATACCCATCACCAACTTCCCTGGGAATCGATAAATATTAATAGGAATGGCAATCAGGATTACCAATGACACAACTCACTGGACAGAAACGCGCAGTTTACGTTCAAAAAATGTTCACCCAGGTAGCGAAACGCTACGATTTAATGAATAGATTAATGACAGGATTTCAGGATGTACGCTGGAGGAAACAAGTCGTCCATCTCGCCGAATTAACAAATAACGATTTTCTACTCGACCTGGGTACAGGGACAGGAGATCTGGCACGAGAAGCAGTGAGTCAGTTTCCCCAAGCCAAAGTTATTGCCGCTGATTTCACTTTGGAAATGATGCGAGTTGGACAAAAAACAACTTCGCTCAACTTCACCAGTGCTGATGCCCTTCGCCTGCCATTTGACGCTGCATCTTTTAATGCGGTCATTTCAGGGTTTTTAATGCGCAATGTAATCGATTTACAGTACGGAATCGAAGAACAGTACCGTGTACTGAAAAGCGGCGGCCGGATCGTCATACTTGACACGACACGCCCCAAAAAAAACATCCTATCACCGCTAATATGGATCCATATGCATTTCATCATTCCCACCCTTGGAGGTCTTCTGACAGGTTTAAGGGAAGCATACACCTACCTTCCAAATACTACAGAGGGATTTGTTACAGCGGAAGAATTAACCGCTCGATTGGAAAAAGCCGGATTCAAAAACGTTAAATTTCAAAGGTTAATGTTTGGGACTATTGCGATTCACTCGGGAGTGAAATAATAACCTCGGGAATCACTTCATGCAACTTGAGATTCCAACACTTTGGTATAAAATTACTCAGCTTTCACGGGTTGAAATTGTGTCCTGGATCCAAGACGGTGGTGCAGTAATAAAAACGCCAAAATTGCGACCACACACAATATGCCGCCAATATACCAAACATAGTTGGGATTGTAATTATCAAAGACCAATCCCGCCGCCCAGGGTCCAATCATCGAGGGGACAGCCCAAGTGAACCCGAAAATCGCCATATAGCGGGCTCGTTTATCTTCAGGTGCGAAGGATGCAGCCAGTGAGTTACTAGTTGGCATTCCAACCATCTCCCCAATTGTAATGATAATCATCGCCATTATGAAAAGCGGAATGGTCGCCACGAATCCGTACATTGTAAAACCAATCATATAGAAAAATGTTGCGGCTGCCATCATTAGAAACGGGGGGAACCGTTTGATGAAACGCGATACGGAAAATTGAAAGAGAACAACCGTGATCGCACTGGAAGACATAATAAGCCCATAATATTGCGGATCAACATGATGCACATCCCGTAAAAAGACTGACAACGAACTATACATTTGCTGGTAAACAAGAATCATTAAAATCGAAGCGAAAATGAATGCCAAAAACGGATGGTCAGAAAAGACCTGGGTGTATCCACGTAAGGTTTGCGCGATAGATTCGCTTTTTGCGCTCTCTCTGGGCTGGGGTTTTGTTTCGGGCAAAAGGCGAAAAACCAAAGATGCGGTGATAATACTGATCACCGCATCACTCAAAAACAGGTAAAGAAAATTATACGAAGCGAGAAATCCTCCAATCGTCGGACCAATAATCCAGGCGAAATTTGAAACTACACGCATGATGCCAAATCCCTCGGAGCGTTTTTCCGCAGGGAGAAGGTCTGCTACCATTGCCTGATGCGCGGGGTGGGCAGCGCTACCCAATAATCCGACAAACACGGATAACCCGTAAAACAGATAATATTTATTTACAAAACCAAGGGTAAGTCCACTTAAGGCACTCACCACAAGACCAAATAAGATAATCCCGCGGCGCCCGTACCTGTCTGCCAAGGCTCCGCCAATAGTGCTGCCGAAAATCCCGGCGATTGAATTTGTGGCGAGGATAATGCCTGCCTGGGTCATGCCGACATGGAATTTTTGCGTTACGTACAAAGCAAAAAATGGATTGAGTAACGTATTACCAATTACATCAATAAAATGCGTGCCCACTACAATCCAATATGTGCGCGGGAATTGGTTGTAAGTGTTACTTAGTTTCTCAAGCATAATTCTCCTTGCCACGGTCTCCTTACTGCCAGAAGGCATGGGTTACTTAAGATAAGAAATTAATGTGAATATTTATTGCTTGTCTTTTAACTGCACCAAATGCTTTCTCCGCATGGGAGCGACCGGGGTAAAAGCCATTCGTAAATATTTAATTTCCACATCCTATGGGGAAGATGAAGATCCATAAACTTGTGGGTTAATACAATTTGGCAATCGCCTACCCATTAAACCAGCCACCAAATTTTGCGCGGCAAGGAGTGACATCATATCTCGAGTCTTTTTACTGGCACTCCCCAAATGCGGCACAATAATACAATTTTCCAGTTCCAACAAAGGACTATCCATTGAGATGGGTTCCGGGTCCGTAACATCCAAGGCTGCGGAAAATATTTTATTTAATTTTAGAGCTTTAAATAAAGCAGCCTGATCCAAAACGCCACCCCTGGCTGCATTAACCAACACTGCATTAGGCTTCATGTATCCAAGAAATTCATCATTGACCATATGCCTTGTCTTTTCAGTCAATGGAACATGAATGGTAACGAAATCTGATTCCCGCAGTAAAGTGATTAAATCAACAGGCTTGGCACCATAAGCTGGTGCGGCATCCGGGTCATGGAATAACACCTGCATACTAAATCCCTGGGCGCGTTTGGCGACGGCCTGACCAATTCTGCCAAAACCCACAATTCCCAGTGTTGATGCCGTAACGTCAGCGCCGAGCAGCAGGCTGGGCTGCCATGTGATCCACCTGCCTGATCGCAAAAATCTTTCAGCCTCTGGGATCCGCCGTGCGGCAGACAACATTAGTGCAAAGGTCTGGTCGGCTGTTGCATCTGTCAATACATCTGGAGTATTTCCAACCGGGATTCCACGCGCGGTTGCGGCGATGACATCAATATGGTCAACACCAACAGACATACTACTAATAACCTTTAACCGTGTCCCGATAGCATCCATTAATTCGCCATCAATCTTATCAGTCAAAAGACAGAGTAAACCATCCGCCTCCCGAGCGCGCGCAATAAGCTCATCACGCGAAGGGGGCAAGTCATCCGCCCAGACATCCGGAGTAAATTTTTCCTTGATTTCATTTAAGCCGAGGTCAGGTATGATACGAGTAATAAATATTTTCGAAGCCATGACCCAGAGTATAATCCGCATATGTCTAAAATCAAACAACCAAATTCACGCCATTGTTTTATCTGTGGATTGGAAAATCCAATCGGCCTGCATTTACATATCTACGAAGTAGAACCTGGTATTGTTGAAAGTCAATATATCGCTCCCGAACATTTCCAGGGATACCCTGGCGTTTTGCATGGGGGCATTGTTGCCGCGATTATTGACGAAGTCTCAGGTCGAGCACAGATGGGCAACGACCCGCTCAATCCACGATTTATGTTTACTGGCAAATTGGAAGTTAAATATCGAAAAAATGTCCCGATCGGAAAGTTGTTGAAAATTATTGGCAAGGCGGGAAAAACCAAACGAAATCTTGCTGAATCCTGGGCGGGTATTTATGACGCAGAGACAAATGAACTGCTATCTGAAGGTTCAACCGTGTCTGTAAATGTGCCAAATGAACAATTTGACACGTCACAACTTGAAGAATTAGGTTGGAAAGTATATCCAGAGTAATTAATTACCCCTGGACGCGGCATTTTTCTTAAATTACACAGGCTGAACCTCTGTAACCTCGATTTTCAACCAAAATTGTGATTATTTTTGCTCTTCAACCAAGTTTTTGGTGTCCATGATTTGGAAAAATAGGATCAAAACCTGCATCAGAAGATGTGGAACTTAACACAAAATCTCTGCCACGCTGTTCACGGTGGCTTATAATAAGGGAACTTACACACGGAGGTACAACATGATCACAAATTATCACCGACCCCTAACATTAGATGATGCCCTGACTCTTCTGGCACATCCAAATACCATTCCCCTTGGAGGGGGAACCCTTCTTTCCCAAGCGACGAATTCATCGACTCAAGTGGTTGATCTTCAATCACTGGGATTGGACACGCTGACACAAACGGGTAATGATCTCAATATAGGGGCAACCTGCACCTTACAATCATTGCTCGAGGCTGAATTTTGTCCCGCAGGGTTGAAAATGGCGATCAAACTTGAAGCTCCGATCAATATCCGAAATTCAGCGACCATAGCGGGGACACTAGTTTCGAGTGATGGACGCTCACCCTTTGCCACCTCCCTTTTGGCGCTTGATGCAAAAATAACAATGGTCAATGATAAGCCGACCGTGATTAATGTGGGAGATTTCCTTATACTACGGCCCCAAGGGCTAATCACATCGATCACTATTCCTCTTAATACCAAATTCACTTTTGAATTCGTCTCAAAGACCCCTACTGATAAACCACTTGTCGCTGCAGCTCTTTCACAGTGGAATTCAGGTCGAACCCGTTTATCCCTCGGTGGTTACGGTAAAAATCCATTGCTAGCAATGGATAGCACCGAAGCGGAAGGCTTGGATGCTGCCGCCCGCAATGCATACCACGAAGCAAGCGACAATTGGGCAAGCGCAGAATACCGAATGGATGTAGCAGCGATCCTGGCAAGGAGATGTTTGGCTTAATCACAACTTTATCCATCGGTAATTTCCTCTAATATACAGCTCATTCCCAGAACCAAGCAGGTTGGAGAACCATGACTAAATCATTTAACTTAATCGAAGAAAATTTCATCCCCGAACTTAATTCAACCGCAAAACTCTACATCCACAAACGAACGGGAGCGCGATTGCTTTCGGTGATCAATGATGATGAGAACAAAGTTTTTTCGATCAATTTTCGAACGACGCCAAAAGACTCAACCGGTGTTGCTCATATTTTGGAGCACTCTGTTTTGGGCGGCTCAGAAAAATACCCTGTTAAGGAACCCTTTGTAGAATTACTCAAGGGCTCACTGGCTACATTTGTAAATGCGTTTACCTACCCGGATAAAACCTGCTACCCTGTTGCCAGCCAGAATTTACAGGACTTTTACAATTTGATTGATGTATATTTAGATGCGGTACTTCATCCGCTTATTACCGAGGAAACCTTAATGCAGGAAGGCTGGCATTATGAGCTGGACGACCCCACAAAACCATTGACATATAAAGGTGTAGTTTTCAATGAGATGAAAGGCGCGTATTCCTCGCCCGACAATTTGCTTGCGCGCACCATTCAACAATCGCTATTTCAAAAACATGTTTACGGTATTGATTCTGGCGGCGACCCGCGCAATATTCCCAACTTAACTTACGAAGCCTTCAAGTCTTTTCACGAAACTTACTATCACCCTTCAAATTCATTTATCTTCTTCTACGGGAATGATGATCCTGAAAAACGTCTCAAAATGATTGAAAGCTGTTTTGCACAATACAAAAGACTCAAGGTCAAATCACAAGTTCCACTTGCCAAGCCATTTAAAAAGCCGAAAAAGTTAACCTATTCATACGACGCAGGGCAAGACAAAGATATCAAGAAAAAGCATTATTTCACTGTAAATTGGCTTCTGCCCGACACATCGGATGCGGTCACTGATTTCAGTTTACAAATTCTTGCAGGAATATTAATTGACTCACCCGCATCCCCATTGAGGAAAGCCTTACTTGATTCCGGACTTGGTGAAGACCTCGCTGGATTGGGTATGGAGAACGAACTACGCCAGCATATATTTTCCACCGGATTAAAAGGTACTCGAAGCAGCGATGCGCCTAAAATTGAGAAGATAATTTTTGATACTCTCGAAGCACTCGTGCACAATGGAATAGACCCAGATATGACGGCAGCCTCTATTAACACAATTGAGTTCCATTTACGCGAGAATAATACTGGCTCTTTCCCCCAGGGGATTTCAGTTATGCTTCGCGCCCTCACCACCTGGCTGCATGAAGACTCCCCATTTAAATTGCTCTCCTTCGAAGCCCCGCTTGCTGAAATCAAATCCATACTCGCATCAGATAAGAATTATTTTGAGAAACTGATTAAGACACACCTTTTGGAAAATCCCCACCGCACGACTCTTCGATTCAAACCCGACCCGGAAATCGGCCGCCGATATGAGAAAGAGGAGAAAACCAGATTATCGTTAATTCGCGATGGGATGAACGATGAACAGGTGCAGGCGTGCATCGAAACCACAAAAAAACTAAAACAGCTACAAGAGGCTCCCAATTCACCAGAAGCCCTGGCAACCATGCCTTTCCTTCGCCTTTCAGATTTAGACAAGGGGAACAAGATCATTCCGATAGAGGTAATTCCAATTCAGGACACACCCGTACTCTACCACGACCTGTTTACACACGGAATTGTATATCTTGATCTTGGTTTTGATCTGCATACCCTTCCCAAGGAATACCTCTCACTGACAGAAATATTTGCCAGATCATTATTGGAAATGGGCACCGATAAGGAAGATTATGTCAAGCTCTCACAGCGTATTGGAAAATATACAGGCGGGATCCATGGCAGCGCGGTAAGCACGACAACTTACGGATCGCGGGAAAATGTTAGTAAATTGTTCTTGAGTGGCAAATCAACGATAGGCCGGGCAACCGAATTATTGAAGATCATGAAGGAGATTCTTCTTAATACAAATTTTGATAACCGCGAACGGCTAAAACAAATCGTACTCGAAGAAAAATCCGGATTGGAATCATCCCTTGTACCCAATGGACACGCCTATGCCAACCGCCGTGTTCGGGCGCAGTTCGGCGGCGCAGGATGGGTTAATGACCAGATAAGCGGTATCGGTTATCTCTTCGCCTTGCGGAAACTTGTCAACGATATCGACAAAAAATGGGACAGCGTTTTGAAACAGTTTGAAAACATGCGTGAGCTTTTAATAAACAGCAAATCTCTGATCTGTAATGTAACTATTGACGCAGAAAACTGGAAGACCTTCCAGCCGCATTTCGAAAATTTTATTTTTGGGCTCCCGGAAAAAGCCGTGGACTTGAAACCTTTTAACATCAACTCCACCATCGAAAAGGAAGGGTTAACAATCCCAGCTCAGGTCAACTATGTGGGCAAGGCCGCGAATCTTTATGATCTGGGTTACGTCCTTGACGGCTCCTCATATGTCATCCTCAATTATTTAAGAACCACTTACTTGTGGGAAAAAATCCGCGTGCTTGGCGGGGCGTACGGGGCTTTCTGCCCATTTGATAACAACTCAGGAATACTATCATTCCTCTCATATCGAGACCCGAATCTTGATGCTACAATCGAAATTTACAATAATTCTTCCGGTTATTTAAAGAAAATTGACGCCACATCATTGACCGACAGTGAACTCACAAAAGCCATCATCGGTACAATTGGCGATATGGACTCCTACCAACTGCCTGATGCAAAGGGACACACATCCATGATGCGCTACCTGACCGGCAAAACTGATGAAATACTTCAAAAGGAACGTGACGAAGTCCTATCCACCAATGGTGAAGATTTCATCGCTTTCGGTGAAATCCTGGATAAAGTCGCTCAATCAGATGCAGTCGTAGCATTTGGGTCACAATCAGCAATTGAAGGTTCAAAGGCTGGTTTAAAGGTAACCAAAGTATTGTAAATAGGGACAAGGCGAAAGGTAAAGTGAACCTTTTTACTTAAGACCTTTGTGATTATCAAGGAGACAAAATGAATATTTCACTCAAAATAAACGGAATAGAGCACAGTATAAACACACCCCCCTCCACAACCCTGCTCACAGCCCTTCGTGGTCTTGGTTTTCAGGGAGTTAAATTCGGCGATGAAAGCGGTTTGAGCGGCTCCGATACAATTTTGTTCGATGGCAAGCCTGTCAATGCCGGCTCAATCCTTAGTGCACAAGCGGAAGGACATAATATCGCCACCATTGAAGCCCTCGGTGAACATCCTGTTCAAGGCTGGAAACTGACCGATGGTCTGCACCCGCTGCAAAAGGCTTTTATTGAAACAGGCGCCGTTCAATGCGGGTATTGCACACCTGCGCAAATCCTTGCCGCGAAATCTTTGCTTGAAAAAAAACCCAACCCGAGTGAGGCAGAAGTCCGAGAAGCAATTTCGGGTGTCTTATGTCGGTGCACAGGCTACGTCAAACCTGTACAGGCAGTGCTGAAAGCCGCTGCGGAAATGAGGGGTGAGACCCAGCCTGACAGGCCTCTCATAAATTGGGACTTTGGTACATCCAAAGGAAACCACCTCGAGAGTGACAAATCTGCCCCGAACCAAATGGATACCATGGTCCGCCCTAAGGTAGTTGTTACTCCCGACAAGCAAAAGTGGCAAACCGTTGGCAAACCTGAAATCAAAGTGGATGCCGTTAAATTGGCACAAGGCAAACCAGCCTTCGCCGCTGACTTTGAAATACGCGGATTGCTCCATGCAAAAGTATTGCATTCACCGCACGCGCACGCGATTATCAAAAAAATCGATACCAAGAAAGCCAAAGCCCTCAATGGCGTTGCAGCCGTGCTTACCTGGCAGGACATTCCCCGCGTGGTTTATTCCACTGCTGGACAGTCTGATCCAATCCCTGGTCCACTGGATACTTTCTCATTGGATAAAAAGGTCCGGTTTGTTGGTGATCGCGTGGCATTTGTGGCTGCTGAAACGCCTGAAATTGCGGAGAAAGCACTTTCACTTATTGAAGTTGAATATGAGATCCTGCCTGCGATTTTGGACTCTCGAGAATCCATGACCAGCAAAATTCGGATCCATGATGAACCTGAATACATCAACTTCGCAGATTCCAATCCCGAAAAAAACCTGGCAGCAGAAATTCGTATTGATGTCGGGGATGTGGAAAAAGGCTTTGCTGACGCAGATGAAATATTCGAAGCTGAATACGAAGTCCCGAAAGTTCAACAGGCACACATTGAGCCGCATGTTGTAGTCACTTACTGGGATGAAGACGATCGTTTGGTAATTCGCACTTCCACCCAGGTTCCATTCCACGTCCGCAGGATGATGGCACCCGTATTGGGCTTGCCCGTGAAACGAATCCGCGTTATCAAACCTCGTGTCGGAGGCGGTTTTGGCGGCAAACAGGAAGTATTGATAGAGGATATCGCCGCTCATCTAACGATTGCCACTAGACAGCCGGTCATTTACGAATACACCCGAGAAGAAGAATTCATCGCTGCTCGGTCCCGCCACCCCATGCGCGTGAAAATGAAGACAGGGGTGAAGAAAGATGGAACCATCACCGCCAATTCGATGTATGCCCTCTCGGATACGGGTGCCAATGGGGCTCACGCATTAACCGTCACTGGAAATACTGGCCATAAATCAATGGCATTATATGTAGGCGACGGAAAATATCGCAAGACACCCAACATCCGGTTCTATGCAGATATCGTCTACACCAACACACCACCTTCGGGCGCGTATCGCGGTTACGGGGTACCGCAAGGCTACTGGCCTCTCGACCGCCACCTGGAGAAAATCGCCCAAGCCATGGGATTTGACCCGATAAATTTTCGTTTAAAGAACGCAATTCATTCAGGAGAGTATCACCCCTTTTCCACCGCCTGGAACGAAGGACGGGAACCCCGTCCTGAAATTATTCACACAGTCGGCCTTGAGCAATGTGTACAAGAAGGCCGGGCAGCCATTGGTTGGGATGATAAGTATGGAAATAAAGAATGGCGGGAAGCAGGTGCCATGCATAAACGTAGAGGAATTGGTGTCGCGCTCGCAATGCAAGGCACAGCCATCCCCTACCTTGATATGGGCGGTGCGTCAATCAAGATGAATGATGACGGGTCTTTCAACTTATTGGTTGGCGCAACCGATCTGGGCACAGGTTCTGATACCGTCCTCGCCCAAATGGCGGCGGAAATTCTTGGTGTTCCAATCGAAGATATGATCTGTTATTCGTCGGACACTGATTTCACGCCATTCGATGTAGGTGCGTATGCGTCATCCACCACTTACATCTCAGGTACTGCGGCTGCGAAAGCAGCGCAAATCGTAGCAGAGAGGATAAAAATCCGGGCGGCGATGATGTTGAATTTGGATAAACATGACGGCATTTTACTAATAAATCGTCAGGCGATTGCACCCGATGGAAGGTCAGTTACCATGGCGGAAATCGCACTGGACTCCCTGCACAAAAATAATCAAGAGCAGATTATGGGAGTAGCAAGCTACGTCTCGCCTGTGTCTCCCCCTCCATTCGCGGCTCAATTTGCCGAAGTAACCGTGGACGTTGAAACCGGTCAGGTTACAGTTGACAGACTTATCATGGCTGTAGATTCAGGCGTCATTGTGAACCCGGTCACAGCATCGGGTCAAATTGAGGGGGGGATGACTCAGGCTCTTGGTTATGCGATCTGCGAAGAAATGCGCTATGACGAGAAAGGCGTTGCTCTAGAGCGCGACTTTGACCGTTATCACATCTTCCGCGCTGACGAAATGCCCAGGATGGAAACCATCTTCATCGAAACGCTTGAACCAAGTCATCCATTTGGAGTTAAAGCTGTTGCTGAAATCCCATTGGATGCAGTTGCACCTGCCGTCGGAAATGCAATCCTAAATGCCATCGGCGTAAATATTGACAATAACCCAGCTACGCCGGAAAAAGTGTGGCGTGCCCTAAAAAAATAATACAAACAGCGTCATGAAAGTCATCAACAAATTGATTTTCATGACGCTGTTAATTGGAAAGATATCATCCAACTAAACACCGGATATCTGATTTGTCAGATGTCTGGTGTTTTTATTCCTCACCCAATTGCTCTTTTGCCTTTTTCGTTTGCTTACCACGCTCATCCGTAGCAAGAATGCGCTTACGGATACGGTAGCTTTCCGGTGTTACCTCGAGCAATTCATCATCTGAAAGATACTCAACTGCTTCATCCAAGCTCATCGACCGCGGGGGAGTCAAGCGAATTTCCATATCGCCCCCAGACGCACGCATATTGGTAAGATGTTTCTTCTTACAGACATTAATGGGGATATCCTGTCCTCGCGCATTTTCACCGACAACCATGCCTTCATAAACCTGAACGCCCGGACCAATAAACAACACACCGCGTTCTTCTGCGCTCTTAAGCGAGTAAGCAGTAGTCACTCCGGCTTCCCAGGCTACGATGGAGCCTCTTGTACGTGAATTGATTTGACCAGCCAATTCATCATAACCATTAAAGATCGTATGCATCACGCCTTCGCCGCGAGTTGACGTCAGGAACTGATATCGGAACCCAAGCAAGCCACGTGTCGGAACAATGTAAACGATGCGCGTCATTCCCTGACCGGCGTCATGCATTTCGGTCATTCTACCACGTCTGCTTCCAAGCATTTCCACAACAACCCCTACAGTCTCATTGCTGGTTTCAACATGGACTTCTTCAAACGGCTCAAGCAATGCGCCATCATCGGCTTTGTGATAAATGACTTCAGGACGTGACACCTGGAATTCATAACCTTCGCGGCGCATGGTTTCAATGAGGATACCTAAATGCAATTCACCTCGTCCGGAAACCAAAAAATTTTCGGCGGATTCTGTATCCTCCACGCGCAACGAAACATTCGTGCGTAGTTCTGTATATAAACGGTCGCGGAGTTTGCGTGAAGTACCCCAAGTACCCTCTCTGCCTGTGAAAGGTGATGTATTTACACCAAATGTCATTCGGACAGTCGGTTCTTCCACTTTGATCGTCGGAAGTGCAACGGGATTTAACGGGTCAGCAAGGGTCTCACCAATGGCAATGCCTTCCAAACCAGCCAATGAAATAATATCGCCCGCTTTGACTTCATCAATTTCGATCTTATTCAGACCTTTAAATGTGTAAAGGTAACGAGCGTTTTCCGGTAGGATCGTACCATCCAATTTCATGCGCGCCATTTTTTGACCCGCTTTAATCGTACCGGCAAAGACACGCCCAATGGCTGTCACGCCGCGGTAATCGTCATATCCCAGCATTGTGACCAACAATTGCAAAGGCGCTTCAGGATCCACTTTTGGGGCAGGGATATGTTTAAGGATGGCGTCAAACATTGGCTGCAAATCAGGTCCGAGATCTGGGGTTAAGCCAGCTCGACCAGCTGTCGCCTGGGCATAAACTACAGGAAAATCTGTCTGATCTTCACTGGCGCCCAGTTCGATAAACAAGTCAAAGGTTTCATTTAGTACACGGGCTGGCTCGGCATCTTTGCGGTCAACTTTGTTGATGACCACTATTGCTTTGTGCCCCATTTCCAGTGCTTTCTTTAAAACGAAACGCGTTTGTGGCATGGGACCTTCTGCCGCATCTACAAGGAGCAATACACCATCCACCATATTCATTACACGCTCAACTTCACCGCCAAAATCAGCATGGCCGGGCGTGTCAACAATATTTATCTTTATCGGCTGTTTGGTAACCGGGTCGACAAGGGTTATGGCTGTGTTCTTGGCTAGAATGGTAATGCCGCGCTCACGTTCAAGGTCATTTGAATCCATTACGCGTTCTTCAATATGCTGATTTTCACGGAACGTATGCGATTGGCCAAGTAACCCATCCACAAGAGTTGTCTTTCCATGGTCAACATGTGCAATAATGGCGATATTACGGAGGTCAGTTCTTTCGATTAACATTTATACACCTGGTTTCATTTGTCATTACAAAGACAAGTAGTTGATACACACACAAAAACCCCCGACGGGGAAAGCCGAGGGCTTGTAGCTATAAGATCGGCGTGCGACCTTTATATTATCAGAGAGTGATGGATTTGGGTAGGGCTATAAATATATCAAAGGCCCCAAGGCATTGTCAGGATTTCTTTTAATAACTCTGCAATCTTCCAGCCCTGCCTGCCTTCTTTAAATCATGATAGTTCCACCGAACCTGCCAAATGCGAAACGCAGCCTCAAACTGAATGCGAATCGACATCTTAGATTTTCCCCAACGGCGGTCGGAAAAATAAATAGGAGCCTCACCTATCTTGAATTTGAGGCAGTGCGCAAGATATGCCATCTCAACCAAAAAAACATAACCATTCGATTTAATCCGTTCGAAAGGGATCTGCTGTAAAGTCTCACGGCGCCACATGCGATAGCCTGTAGTAACATCGCGCAAGGGCAATTCCAATATAGTACGGGCATAATAATTACCAAAAGCGGAAAGACTTTTGCGCCACTGAGGCCAACGGTCATCCACAGATCCTCCCTCTATATAACGAGAACCAAGGACAACATCATTCGAGTTCAACAAATCTGTCATATTAATTAGCGCAGAAGGATCATGTGAAAAATCAGCATCCATTTGGACAATCACTTGTGAGTTGCCTTCCAAGACTTTTTGGAATCCATTTAAGTAGGCTGACCTTAGCCCCAATTTCCCGGGACGATGAATTACATTCACACGACCGGGATAAACAACGGTAAGTTCATCAGCAACCTGACCGGTACCATCGGGGCTATTATCATCCACAACCAGTACATTCAAGTTTAATGGGAGCGATAATAAAGCGGAGACCAGTTTAGGAAGGTTCTCCGCTTCGTTATAAGTAGGTGTGACAACTGTAATACGCACAATACTCCAAATTCTTCCCGGGCATCCTT
>CAYLOW010000055.1:8298-17803 GCA_964385315.1 uncultured Anaerolinea sp. | reverse complement strand
CCGCTCTGGTCAGTTCCAACACACTCTCGTGGAAAGGAGGTGGAGGATGGCTTGATCGAATTGCCTCTCCAACCTCCCCGGCACTTATTGCTGGGGATTTTGATTCTCGCGCTAAAAAGACCGATAAGTTATTAAAACCCTTTTGGGTCTGCAAAATACATTGGAGAAAATCATGTTTCGTAAAACCCTCTTTTTGACTTTATTGCCCTCCCTGCTTCTGGCAGGATGCGGATCCGCAGCAATCCCTGCCGAAATACCCAAGCCTGTTGCAACAAATTTGCCTGCCGTAACAACCCCAACTGAAGCCCCCGCAATCGAAGATATCACATTTACCGATGACCTTGGGAACGAAATCGTTTTAACCGGCACAGCGCAACGCATCGTCTCGCTCGCGCCATCCATCACCGAAAACCTGTTTGCAATTGGCGCCGGCGCACAGGTAGTTGGACGCACCGACTACTGCGATTACCCGGAAGAAGCCAAATCCCTGCCGAGCATCGGTGGATTTTCATCTGATTCCATCAGCTTGGAATCCATTATTGCATTGGACCCCGACCTCGTGATCGGCGGTTCCACCTACCAGGCGGATGTCATCAAAACCCTGCAGAAGGCCGGCATCCCCGCCTTTGTCAATCAACCCGCCAACCTGTCCGAAATTGCGGATTCGCTGCTGCTGTTTGGGAAAATCACGGGTCATCTTGAAAAAGCAACCACCGCCGCCCATGAAATGCAGGCGCGAATTGATGCGGTAAGGCAGACCGTATCCGTCATACCTAACGACCAGCGCCCGACTGTTTTTTATGAAGTCTGGAACGAGCCCCTCATGTCATCGAACGGCAGTTCAGTAGTGGGCGAATTGATCGATCTCGCAGGCGGCTTGAATATATTTGCGGATTTGCCCGACGAATACCCCACCGTCAGCGTCGAGAAAATTGTGGAAGTTGACCCGCAGTTCATTATCGGACCCAGCAGTCATGGCGACCAGATGACAGCTGAAGTCATCGGCAGGCGCGAAGGTTGGGAGAACCTGACTGCTGTAAAAAATAAAGCCATTTATATCGTGGACGGAAATATCGTCTCGCATGCCAGCCCGCGAATTGTCATCGTGCTTGAAGAATTTGCCAAAATCCTCCACCCCGATCTATTCAAGTAAAAATAACAACAGCAAAAAAATGATCGCAAAGGAAATGATGACTCGCCCCCGCTGGATTTTTACAGGATTAACTGCACTGCTTCTCGTGGGCAGTCTGCTCAGTTTGGGCGTCGGTGCAGTCAGCATCAGCCCTTCTGAAACGCTGGCTGCCCTGAGCGGTCATCCTGTCAAGGCATCGCACCTAACCATTCTTTGGGATTTTCGCGTGGCACGCATCCTGCTGGTGATTTTATGCGGCTCATCCCTCGCCTCGGCTGGAGCAGCGTTTCAGGGACTTTTTCGCAACCCGCTGGCGGATCCATATATTGTCGGCGCATCTGGCGGAGCGGCACTCGGCGCAACCTTGGCGATCGTAGTGGGGAAGTCGGGTCCCTCACTGCCCATCGGCGCGGCAGGTTTTTTGGGGGCGCTCGGGGCAGTAATGCTGGTTTATGCCATTGCCGAGGCAAGTAATTTCGGCTCGGTGGTCTCCCTGCTGCTGGCGGGGGCCGCCATGAGCACCATGCTATCGGCCATCGTCTCCCTGCTATTAATTATGAGCGACGAAGTGCTGCACGAAATTTTTTCCTGGTTGATGGGCGGTTTCTCCGGGCGTAGTTGGTCGCATTTAGCACAGTCAAGCATTGCCGCATTTTTAGGGATTGCCATTATTTTACCGATGTCCCGCGCATTGGATGCACTATCTGCAGGCGAGTCGAGTGCAGAGGCCCTCGGATTGGACTTGCGCCGCGCACGTCTGCTGATCGTGATTGGCGCGAGTCTTGCCACTGCAGCTGCGGTCTCAGCCAGCGGGATCATCGGCTTTATTGGATTGATCGCACCTCATTTGGCACGCAGACTTGTCGGTGCTTCACACGCAGTTGTCATCCCGGCTTCCATGCTGCTTGGCAGCATCCTGCTCTTAATTGCCGACGATCTGGCGCGTACCATCGCCGCGCCAATGGAACTACCGGTTGGTGTTTTCACAGCCTTGCTGGGCGGACCTTTCTTTTTATATTTATTAAGAAATGGAAGACAGGAGTTGTAGCCATGTTGCTTTCTGCCAATTCTTTATCCCTCAGTTATAACGGACATGCGGTGGTGCAGGATTTCAGTCTGTCCATTCCACCCAAAACCATTGTCGGATTAGTGGGCCCAAACGGCTCTGGCAAAACGACCATCCTGCGCGCGTTGGCTGGGTTAATTGAACCCAGGGCCGGGACAGCACTCGTGCAGGGCAAACAGGCGTCCCATTTGGATAAACGGCTGCGCGCCCGCCAAATTGGCTGGGTTCCACAGCAGGAAAGTGCCGCCTGGCCCCTGACCGTCTCCGAAATAGTCCGGCTCGGACGCGCACCGCATCGCGGCTGGCTCATGCCATACACGGTCGAAGATATGAAGATCGTTGAATGTGCCCTTGCCCGGACCGATTTACTTGAACTGAAACATCGCCCGGTAAACAAATTATCAGGGGGTGAATTTCAGCGTGTATTAATTGCGCGTGTGCTGGCTCAGGAACCCAACGCACTGCTTTTGGATGAACCCACCGCCAGCCTCGATATCCACCACCAGATCCGGGTGCTTGATCTCGTCCGCAGTCTCGTGCAGGAAAAGGGACTTTCGGTGGTCATGGCAATTCACGATTTGAATCTGGCAGCGCGATATTGTGACCGTCTGGTATTGCTAAATGGGGGGCGGCAAGTCAGCGCAGGCACGCCGGAAGAAGTCCTAACCCCTGAAAACCTGCATACTGTCTTTGGTGTGGATGCCCGCCTCTATCGTGACCCGTGGGGTGCATGGGCAGTTAGCGTGCAGGAAGCAAAGGAAAAACTTTATGCCTGACAATAAAAAAGGTTTATTAATTGTCAACACCGGCGATGGGAAAGGTAAATCAACTGCCGCGTTTGGGATGCTGCTGCGTGCTTGGGGTCGGGGTATGCGCATCTGTGTCGTTCAATTCATTAAATCTGAAACGGGCAAATGGGGCGAAGTGAAAGCCGCGCAAAAAATGGGTATCGAATGGATTACCACCGGCGATGGATTCACCTGGCTTTCCAAAGACATGGACGAAACCACCGCCCGCGCCCAATACGGCTGGAAACTGGCACAGGAAAAAATTAGCAGCGGAAATTACGACCTGATCCTGCTTGACGAATTTACCTACCCGCTCCATTTCGGGTGGCTGAATACAGTTGATGTTTTAGATTGGCTGCGAACCAACCGCCCCCTAAACCTGCACCTGGTGATCACGGGGCGCTCCGCCCCAGCCGAATTAATTACCGAAGCTGATTTGGTGACCGAAATGCTGATGATCAAACATCCCTACGAACAGGGATTCAAGGCCCAGCCGGGAATCGAGTTTTAAGATCGGATGAACACACCTCGTTTTGTCCTTGCAGCCCCATCCAGTGGCAGCGGAAAGACCACTCTCGCCGTCGGTTTGATGTCTGCTTTTGCAGCACACATGACCGTACAAGCGTACAAGGTGGGGCCGGATTATATTGACCCCGGTTACCACACGGCCGCCACGGGACGCCCCTCGCGCAATCTCGACACGTGGATGATCCCCACTGAACGGGTAAAGGAATTATTTTCCCGAGGTCAAAAGGGCGCAGACCTTTGCATCATCGAAGGCGTGATGGGCCTCTTTGACGGTCACGATGGGCATACAGATTCAGGCAGTACCGCCGAAGTTGCCAAACTGCTATCCGCTCCCGTTGTGCTGGTAATCGATGCGCACAGCATGGCACGTAGCGCGGGAGCGATCGCGCTGGGTTTCCGCCAGTTTGATCCACATTTACATCTGGCGGGAGTCATCTTCAACAATGTTGCGGGGCCAGCACACGCGCTCTGGTTAACGGATGCTGTTCAGTCCGTCGGTTTGAAGGTATTTGGATGCGTACCCCACAATGAATATCTGCGCGTGCCAGAACGTCACCTTGGCCTGTATACCGTGGTGGAGCGCAGCCTTGCGACCAGACAATTCGTCGAAGCCGCAAGGGAAGTTATACAACAGCATATAGACTTGCCGGCACTTGAATTGCTCGCTAACACCGTGCCGGAAATTCAAGCGGATTTTCAGTCAGTTAAATCTCCATCCGTGCGGATTGCTGTTGCACGTGACGAAGCCTTTTGCTTTTATTACGAGGATAATTTTGACCTGCTGCGCGAAGCAGGAGCAGAACTTGCTTTCTTCAGCCCGCTGCATGATCCTTCCCTGCCCGCTGGTTTAAGCGGACTCTACCTCGGCGGCGGTTACCCCGAACTGTACGCAGCGCAGCTGGCAGATAACAAATCCATGCAAGCCACGTTGAAATCAGCGATCTCAGGCGGATTGCCAACCTATGCCGAGTGCGGCGGCTTAATGTCGCTTACTGAATATTTTATAGATGGCTCCGGATACAAATACCCAATGATAGGCATCCTTCCAGGCTTCACCAGACTAACGGATGAATTGAAAATGGGCTACCGTGAAATTATGTCCCTGCAGTCCACCCCTATGCTTGGCAAAGGTGAAAAAGCTCGTGGACATGAATTTCATTATTCTGAGTGGATCAGGCCCGAGGAAGCGGATGCCTTTGCTTATGCCATTCAAATGCAACAGGCCGGTGAACCTCAATCCGAAGGATTTGCCAAAAAGAATTTACTTGCTTCGTACGTGCATCTACATTTCGCGTCCAACCCGAACCTGGCGCAAAATTTTGTTCACTTCTGTCAAAATATAAGCCAATTACCCCCAAAAGCATAAATGACCATCGTGGTCAAAAAACACTTACAGAGGAATCATGAAACTCGAAGATGTAATCAAAAAGATCCAGCCCCTCGATGACGCCGCTATGCAATCAGCGCAGGCACGGCAAAATATGTTGACCAAGCCGCGGGGAAGCTTGGGCCGTTTGGAGGAGCTATCTGTTCAATTGGCTGGGATTTATCACAAGCCAATCCCCGCCATCAAAGATAAAGTCATTATCACAATGGCCGGGGATCACGGTGTCGTAGCCGAAGGCGTCAGCGCTTTTCCGCAGGAAGTCACGCCACAGATGGTGTTGAACTTCCTCAACGGGGGAGCGGCGATTAACGTACTGGCGCGACATATTGGCGCACGTGTGGTCATCGTGGATATGGGGGTGGCAAGTGACTTTGAGCCGCATCCTTCGCTGGTGATCAGGAAAGTTGCCAAAGGAACAGCGAATATGACACAGGGCCAGGCCATGACTCGTGATCAGGCGGAACAGGCAATCCTGTCAGGTATCGAAGTCGTCGAAGCAGAACTCAAGTACGGGCTGGATATTATTGGTACGGGTGATATGGGCATCGGCAACACCACTCCATCTGCTGCCATTACCGCAGCTTTGACAGGCGAAGCGCCTGCAAAGATCGCGGGGCGCGGCACGGGTGTTGACAACGAAGGGCTGAAGCGAAAAATTAGCGCCATTGAACGCGCGCTAGCTGTCAACCACCCAAATCCAAAAGACGGCTTGGATGTACTCGCCAAAGTGGGCGGTTTTGAAATCGGCGGACTGGCGGGTGTCATCATTGGCGCTGCCGCCAATGGAAAGCCTGTGATGGTGGATGGTTTCATCTCCACTGCCGCCGCCATGATCGCCGTCACAATTGCACCCGCCGTACGCCCCTACCTCATCTCTGCGCACCGCTCGCAGGAATTTGGTCACAGCTTGATGCTCAACTGGCTTGGCCTTAAACCCCTCTTTGACCTGGATCTGCGCCTCGGTGAAGGCACAGGTGCTGCTCTGGGCATATCCATGGCAGAAGCTGCCTGCAAGATCCTATCTGAGATGGCGACCTTCGGTGAAGCAGGCGTGAGTAACAAGAAATGAAATAAATTGCGGATGAAAATATCTCTTTTTCCCACCTGTGGCCTGTTGTGACAAGAATAAAATACCTTCTGACTGCCTTCAACCTCATGACTACGATCCCCCTACCGGCAGGAAAAAAATGGCAGGCGGGGGACAGTGGACGCGCCTCAATTTGGTATCCATTTGTTGGAATGGTTATTGGAGCGTTGACCTGGCTGGCATGGATGGGGGCGCTGCGTATCTTTCCCCCGCTTGTGGCTGGAATTCTCACCCTCATTGTTTGGGTGTCGCTGACAGGTGGTCTGCACCTCGATGGCCTTGCAGACTGCTGTGATGGATTGCTTGCAAGCACCTCCGTGGAGCGCAGGCTCGAGATCATGAAAGATCCCCGCCTTGGTGCGTTTGGCGGCATTGGTTTGCTTCTTGTATTGCTGCTCAAGGCTGCAGCATTGGCGGCTCTTTCGCCCGCTTCCGGTTATGGGATCTTGCTGGCAGCGAGTCTTGCGCGCTGGTGCATTTTGCCGGCGGGCCTGCTCCCGCTGGCGCGCCCCTCTGGTATGGCTGCAGATTTTGCAGCGGGCTTCCGCCGCCGGTTCATTATTGTCGGCGCAATTTTTCCGCTTGGCTTGGCACTGGCTCTCGGTCAACAGGGCATCGCCCCTCTACTGTCTGGATTGGTCGCAGCGGCATTGATTCTCTGGCTGGCAAAATCCCGCATCAACGGTGTAACTGGCGATGTGTTTGGCATGGTCATCGAAATTGTCGAAGCCGTTTCACTGATCGCATTTACGATGAAATGAAAAAACCGACAGGTCTGGAATAATATGAATATTCCCATCAAAGGTATCTCCATTTCTGAAACTGCTGAAGTAATTCACATCCGCAGTACATCTCCATTGAATGTACTTTCGTCTGCGATCGTGGGCAGCGGGTTTCGGCGCGTATCGCACATCCTTAACGCCCATGTGGATAAGGACTATTCTTCCCCGAACCCCAAAGCAGACTTGCGTGAACTCGCTCATCGCTGCGGTGCAGATAGCCCATTTGTCGGCCTCTTGACAGCGGTGTATTTACACAAAGTACGTCTGGCCTTTTTAGAAACAGATGGTTTTTCTGTCGGCGCACTGATCACCGCGGGGATTGGCAATGCCGCCAGTGCGGGAATCACCCGGCCCTATGCAGCTCAAGCGGGTACGATAAACATCATTCTTATACTGGATGCGAACCTGACACGCGGAGCAATGCTCAATGCATTTATCACCGCCACTGAAGCCAAGTGCGCAGTCATCCAATCCAGAAATATCCTCACACCTGACAAGGACGCCGCTACCGGCACATCCACCGACACCATCACCATCGCTACGACAGGCAAGGGGAACCCCCAACCCTACGCAGGCTCCGTCACAACCATTGGCTGGCTTATCGCCCGCACCGTGCGGCAGGCGTTGACAGCGTCGTTGGATGCGAAATAAAACAGCCTTCACGGTTTAAAAAAAACTGTACTTTATATTTCCCATCTCATGTCCCTCTTCTCCCTCCTCCTTGACCACCTCCTTGGTGATCCGCCTAATCGCTTCCATCCCACCGCGTGGATGGGAAGTTTTATCGGCTGGCTAATGCATTTTCGTCCGCGTGGAAATCACTGTGTTGAATTTATGTTTGGTATTTTTATCCTTTTTGTTGGACTCGGGTTGACAATATTAATTGGATTAATGATCTCTTTTGTGGCAAGTCTTCTCCCTGTTTGGGCGGGAATTTTATTGACTACGCTCATATTAAAATTAACCATCTCCCTGCATGGGCTTGACAGTGCTGCAGGCGAAGTACAATCCGCGTTGGAGGCAGAAAACCTCCCTGAAGCGCGTCGATTGCTTTCCTGGAATCTCGTCAGTCGGAATACTTCTCAGTTGGATGGATCCAAAGTCGCCGCCGCTGCGATCGAATCGGTGGCTGAAAACGCCTCAGATGGGATCATCGCGCCGTTGTTTTTCTTTGCCATTGGCGGATTACCTGCAGCACTTGCCTATCGCTTTATCAATACCGCCGACTCAATGATTGGCTACCACGACGAAGAACATGAGTGGCTCGGCAAAGCCCCTGCCCGATTGGATGACCTGTTGAATTTCATCCCTGCGAGATTGACCGGCTTGTTTATCATTTTAGCTGCGCCGTTTTGTGGAGCAAACATGTTACAAGCATGGAACACCCTCCGATGCGATTCACGTCAAACCGCCAGCCCAAATGCGGGAATCCCAATGAGCGCGATGGCCGGTGCGCTTGGCGTGGAATTGGAAAAGATTAACCACTATACCCTCGGCAAAGGACTTCGCTCACCCTCGCCCGCTGACCTTGGGCGCGCACGTCGTATACTGTATTTTGCGGTTGGCTTTGCCGCTCTTTCTTTCATTCTATATCCTACATCATTAATATTTTCACCATGAAACTTATTCTCATTCGCCACGGACAAACTGACTGGAATTTCGCCCAACGTTTTCAAGGTCAAAGTGATATTCACCTTAATGAAGTTGGCAAAAAACAGGCAAGGGCTTTGGCTGAGCGTTTGTCGGATCATTCTTTTGATATTGTGTATGCAAGTGACTTGCAGCGCGCAATAGAAACAGCAAATATCATCCGTAAGCCGGCATATCCCGACCTGCGTCTGCGCGAAGTTAAGTTTGGCGATTGGGAAGGATTGACCTACGATGAAATCAAGGAAAAACAGCCCGCGGCGCTCAGTGCATGGGAAAATGATATCTACAAGAACGCCCCGCCTAACGGGGAGACACTCGAGCAGTTATCCGAGCGAGTACAATCCCTGCTTGATGAAATTCACGCAAAGCACAGCAGCCAGACTGTGCTGATCGTCGCACATGGCGGTGTACTTCAAACCTTAATATGCCTCGCGCTCAATTTGAAACCAACCATGTATTGGCAATTCCACCTCTCGACTGCCTCACTTTCTGAGATCGCCTTTTACCCTGCAGGAGCAATTCTAAATTTACTAAACGATACCAGCCATCTGCCCAAATCTCCAGCAAGAGCAGCATGGAATCCCCTCTCTCGAAAAAAGAAGGATCCATGACCACAATAGTGTTGATGGTGCAGGGGAACAGTTTATCAGATGGCACTATTTGGGGCTGTTACCTGCATGAGATTTTTACGAACGATAAATTTCGTCGTGCCTGGCTTGAAAGTTTGGGATGGGAACGCCGTGCATCATCGCAAAGCGAAACCTTCAACCAATCGATTGAGACCTTGGCCAACGAAGTGGAAGGAGCATTGTACATGGAATTGCTGGAGAAATTCATATGGGACAAATAACCTTGCTTCTCGGCGGCGCCCGCAGTGGAAAATCATCATATGCCCAGCGGCTTGCAGAAGAGGCGGGTAAGTCAGTAACTTACCTGGCCACCGCGCAGGCATTGGATGATGAAATGTCCACACGCATCAAAAAGCATCGATCGGAACGGCCCAATCATTGGCAGACACTTGAAATCCCGCTGAATATTGCTGCTCATGTGGGGGAGATAAGATCAGATTTGGTCATTTTGGATTG
>CAYLOW010000055.1:6333-8198 GCA_964385315.1 uncultured Anaerolinea sp. | reverse complement strand
GCTCGCGAAGCAGACAAGGTAATTTTTTTGGTGGCTGGGATTCCAATGGTAGTGAAGTAGATGCGTATGCGGATCGTCATTTCCCATTTTTTCATGGCAGAATGCCTGTGTCTATTGTAATAAGCCACACAAATGCCAATTATTTCTCAAAATTTAATGTAAAATCCCATTCATGCCTTTGGTATGGATTTCAATTTCATTCATTGCAGGGATAATCACAGCCAATGTGTTTTCCCTGCCTGAATACTTCTGGCTTGGTACAGGACTCATATTTTTTATTCTATTTTTTCTACTGCGTAATCCAGCCATATCAAATATCCCCCTTCTTAAACCCATATCGTGGATACATTATTTTTATTTAATCCTGCCCGCCTTTTTTCTTTTAGGCGCGTGGTAGTATCAATTTCGTCAGCCTGTTATTGATACATTCCATATTGTTTTTTACAATGACCGTAGTTATGAGATTCTGGTTACGGGCACATTGACCGAACCGCCCGATCTCCGCGATACTTAGACAAACCTGAAATTCAAAGTGGAGGCGGTGGATTCGGGAAGCGGCGATTTGTCTGCCGGGGGGGGGGCGGTCCTCGTCCGAACCTCGGCACTTGCGAATTATGAATACGGCCAGCGGATACGGGTACGCGCCGTATTTAAGACTCCGCCCGAAAATGAAGAATTTTCCTACCGCGAGTATCTGGCGCGCCAGGGCATTCAATCATATACATCCAGTATGGAAGTGACCATCCTGCCAGGCAATGGCGGGAACTTCTTTTTAAGGCAGGTTTACAAACTAAAGGCAAAACTGCTTCATAACACCTACCGCTTATATCAAGATCCTGAGGCATCTTTACTAGCGGGTATCCTATTCGGCGTGGATACCAGGCTCACTGGAAAATTACACGACGCCTTCAAGAACATGGGAACAGCACATATCATTGCCATCTCCGGTTTCAATATCGCCATCATCGCAGGGATTTTCTTTTCCGTCTTTAAAAATCTTTTCGGCGAAAAAACCGGGGCGACATTGGCCGTTCTTGGCACCGTGTTCTACACACTGCTGGTTGGCGCGGCAATCATGGGAAGTCTGTCACTGCTGGCTCGTCAATTGGGCAGGCGCAGCAACGGGATCAATACACTGGCAGTGATTGCCCTGATCATGGCATTTGCCAATCCACTTGTGATCTGGGACTTGGGCTTTCAACTTTCTTTTTTTGCAACCCTTGGACTTATTCTTTATGCTGAACCGTTTTCCAGTTTCACAAGCAACCTGATCTCCAAATTTTCCAAACAGGATACCAGTGTGGTGACGCGCATGGTCAACGAGTACTTTACCCTGACTCTTGCAGCACAACTTACCACCATCCCGATCATGGCATATCATTTCAAACGTATTTCCCTCATCTCGTTCGTTGCCAACCCATTCATCCTGCCTGCGCAACCCGCGGTCCTGGTCATCAGCGGATTGGCAGTCTTCATCAGTCTGGTCAGCTTGCCGTTGGGACAGCTTATCGCATGGCTCGCGTGGCCTTTTGCTGCGTATACCATCCGCATCGTCGAATTTTTTGACCGCGTACCACATGGCTCGATCTTTCCGGGAACCTCATCCCTATGGCTGGTGATTGGCTTTTATATTCTGATATTTTCCACCACCTTCGGCAGGGAAGAGATCAAGAAACGGTTCAATGCACTTGCAGTTTCGATGCGAGCCGTCACATTGACTGCGATACTTTCGTTCCTATTTGCTTTCACACTTATGATCTGGCGCACAGTTTCAACCACAGGCGACGGGCAGCTGCATATTACGTTTCTTGAATCGGGTTCAGCGGACGCTATTCTTATCCAAACACCTGAAGGGCGCAACCTGT
>CAYLOW010000055.1:0-6233 GCA_964385315.1 uncultured Anaerolinea sp. | reverse complement strand
TGCTGCTGGCAGATGCCGGGTATGCGCCATCCAATCCGCCAGACTTGATCGAAAACCTGAACCCGCGATTAACGGTACTGAGTGTTGCAGCAGGGGACCCAAATGGCCTGCCCTCGCAGGATGTATTGAATTCTTTGGATGGCTATTCACTGTTAAGAACGGATCGCAGCGGCTGGATCTCGGTCACCACCGACGGTGAAACCATGAGCGTGGAAACGGAACGCGGTCAGTAATGGGTTATCTTCTTCTTGCAGGCGGCGGTGAATTTGACGGGCATATGTCTGAGCCTGATCTGCATGCCATTAGGTTGGCAGGCGGGTTCGATGCTCCTATTTGCATCATCCCCACCGCAGCCGCACCGGATAAAAATCACAAACACGTTGGAAATAACGGTATCCACTGGTTTCAAAGTCTTGGTTCAAAAAATGTATTCGCTGTCAATGTGATCGACCCGGGCAGCGCAAATGACCCATCCCTTGCTGCATCCATTCGCGGCTCCCGTCTAATCTATTTTCCCGGCGGCTTCCCACGCTTTCTGGGAGAGACTCTCGCAAGCAGCGACTGTTGGGACGCTGTTTTGGACGCATACAAAGAGGGGGCTGTCATAGCAGGCAGTAGTGCAGGTGCGATGGTTTTATGCGAGCATTATTTTGATCCCAACGAAAAGAAAGTACTTCATGGATTGAACCTGATTCCCAACTCATGCTTACTGCCGCACCACAATAATTTTGGAAGACTCTGGGCAAGGCAATTGCTTCAAGAGATACCAAATGAAACTTTTATCGGCATAGACGAACGAACAGGAATGGTCAATGATGGGAAAGGATTATGGCATGTCTATGGCGCAGGAAAAGTCACGATCTACCGCGGCGGCCGGATCACTGTTATTGCGAATGGCAAAACCATGCGTCTGGAAACAAAGAACGGACAGTAGACAACGATCGCATAAAAATTATTCTTTTCCACTTTTATTTAATTCTTCCATTTTTTTGTGAAGCTTATCCATTGAATCATCCTTTTTGACGGATGTATTCAGGGATTTTCCGATCGTCTCCCAAAAACTCTTTTGCTTTGAATTCGCCGCGCCACGCGCAATGCCATACATCACAAAGTTTGAGCCAATAACAAGCGCGATAAATAAAAAGGCGCCGATCACAGCTTTATTTTCTTCCATTATTACGCCTCCAAAATTTTTTTCAACTCGTTCCAATCTGAAAGGCTGGCATTGGCATCACCATTTATGGCGCGGCCGCCAAATAAAATGCTGAATATACCTGCTGACTTTGCAGCCCGTGTAGTACGCGCAAGATCATCGATCATGACGCAGCGCGAGGGGTCGGTTTCGCCCGCCGACTTCATGGCAATTGCAAACGATTCGGGCATTGGCTTGCAGTACGGTGCAACGGTGTTCACATCCACAATGGCGGAGAAGAGATCGCGCAGGTTTAGTGCGGCGAGGACTCTTTCAGCGTGGTGAATATCTGCGTTGGTAAAGATCAGGTTGCGGGTCGGCAGTGAAGCAAGGATTGCGCGTTGAACAGGATCGGGGGTCAGGTAACCACCGAGGGGAAGATCATGTACATATGCCAGGTAATCATCTACATCAATTTGATGGTGCCTTTGCAAACCGTGCAAAGTTGTGCCATATTGCAAATAATATTTTTCACGCAGCACCGGAATTTCAGCAGCCGGGATATTCATACGCTCACGCATGTAATTAGTCATGCGGTTTTTGATGGCATTCCACAAACCCGCACTGGACGGGTAAAGCGTATCGTCAAGATCAAAAAAAATGGTAGTGAATCTCATTGTGCGATTATATAATACCCTGCCCGCAAATTACGCTTCAATTTGGGAAAAGGCGCAATTTGCGGGCGTCATGGGTATAATCTGCTCATGCCTATTCGTCTTTTATCTTCCGAAGTCTCCTCCCAAATTGCGGCTGGTGAAGTTGTTGAACGCCCCGCTTCAGTCGTAAAGGAATTAACAGAAAACGCGCTGGATGCGGGTGCGAAAAATATTTCCATTTCAATTATGGATGCAGGGCGGACCCTGATCGAGGTGGCAGATGATGGACACGGGATCGCGGCTGATGAGCTGGAATTGGCAGCTGCACGGCATGCAACCTCAAAGTTGGTTCAATCCGAAGATTTGTTCCATATTTCAACTCTGGGATTCCGAGGCGAAGCGTTGGCTTCGATTGGCTCCGTCTCAAATATGACGATCACTTCACGGGTAAGTTCTGCCAGAGAGGGCGCACGATTAAAAGTGGACGGCGGCATTTCAGGCAAAGTTGAAAAAGTAGGCTCGCCCATCGGCTCGGTACTTCGTGTTGAAAACTTATTTTACAATGTACCCGCGCGTTTGAAATTTTTGAAAACTGAAGTGACCGAAAGACGGGCAATTGACGCGTTGGTCACGCGTTACGCGCTGGCTTACCCGAATGTACGTTTCAAAGTGGCCGATGGCAAACAAATAACCCTGCAAACCGCGGGCGATGGCGACAGACGTGCCATTCTCGCTGCGCTTTATGGCGTTGAAGTTGCCCGGCAAATGCTCGAAGTAATGGACGCAGAGGAGGGCCTGGCGTTAACAGGCTTCATCAGTCCAACTTCGCTCACCCGGTCGAACCGTAAGGAAATTACTTTCTTCGTGAATGGCCGCTGGGTGCAGGAATTCTCTTTAACGACTGCCTTGCTGCAGGCATACCACACCCTGCTGATGGTCGGAAGGTATCCACTCACGACATTGTTTTTGAACATCTCACCCGAAGACGTGGATGTCAATGTACATCCCACAAAGGCGGACGTCCGCTTTCGGATTCAGGATAAGGTTTTCAGTTTTGTGCAGCGTGCAGCACGCAAGGCATTGCTGGCATACACACCCGTTACGACTGTTTCACCCCAGTTGTGGGGTTCCCGATCTGCTCCCATGGAGAAAAGAGAAGTGGGGATCGATTGGAGCATCGGTCACGACGACATTGAACGTGAAACATCAAATGGTGAAAGTGAGACTTTCGCGTCACAACCGGTTATCCCATCTTCAAACCTTCAATCCCCGACTTTTAACTCAGTTCCTCTGCTTCGGCTCATCGGTCAAATCGGTTCAACATACATTGTTGCAGAAGGGCCTGATGGCTTGTACCTTATTGATCAACACGCGGCGCATGAGCGCATACTGTTTGAAAAATTAATGGCACAGCATGACAAAAAAAACATCCCATCGCAGGCTTTGCTCTCACCTGAAGTTATAACCCTGCCGCCGCAATCCGCAAAAATATTGACTTCCCAATTGCAATTCTTGAATCATTTTGGTTTTGAAGTGGAAGAGTTTGGAACAAACACCTTTCAAATTCGTGCCATGCCGGTCTTGTTTACGGGCGGTGATCCGTCATCGGCACTGCGGGCTTTGGTCGAGGATTTTGAAGAGGACGAAAGCCCGCTGCAGGCGGAACTCGAAGCGAAACTTGCAGCGCGTGTCTGCAAGCGGCTGGCTGTCAAAGGTGGTCAGACTTTGATGAGCGAGGAACAGCGCGCTTTATTAAATGATCTCGAAAACTGTAGTTCACCGCGCACTTGTCCGCACGGCAGACCGACGATGATCCACCTGTCAGTGGATGCCTTGGAACGCCAGTTCGGCAGAAAAGGTCCACGGTAATTTCTTGAGTGCAGAACCTCCTCTTTCAAAATTCAAAGCAACAACCAGGATGGCTAGACAATCTCTGGTTAGGATATACTCGCCCAAATGAACTCACAAAAACCGGTCCTTGATCCGCATATCTCGTCGCTGGATAGCAACGAATACTTCAATTCCATCAGCCATTTGATCGGTGCGATTCTGTCCATTTCGGCGCTGGCAGTACTGGTCACATTGGCAGCAATCCACAATAAACCGGCGCATGTGATTGGATTCGCAATTTACGGCACTTCCCTGTTCCTATCCCTGCTATTCAGCTGCCTGCTGCATTTCTTTTTACTCTTCGGAAAATATCTACGCGTCTTCGGCATTCTTGATCACAATGCCATTTACCTGCTGATCGCAGGCACTTACACTCCATTTTGCCTGACCATCTTCAGCGGCGCGACAGGCTGGGTGCTTTTTGGGATCATTTGGAGTTTGGCTGTTTTTTTCATTACTCTCAAATCCATTTTCTTTTCGAAGATTTCCGTCCTGATGTCAAATATCAGCTATTTGCTCATGGGCTGGGTCATTGTTTTTCTGATCGGTCCCATTTACACACAGCTTGGCAGCGGATCCATCGCCCTGCTGATCGCAGGTGGACTCTTCTACACTGTCGGCGCCTTGATCTTTGCATATGGGAAGCCAAACCCGTTCCCGCCATATTTTGGCAACCATGAAATTTGGCATTTATGCGTTTTGGCAGGAAATACTGCCATGTTCCTGGTCATGCTGTTTTATGTCATGCCCTATCCACAGGAATGATGGTTGTGAGCCAATTGGGGGAAATGAATGTTTACCATTCAAAAAATGGGTCCGGATTTGCCTTATCCCCCAATAGTATACATTTTATGGCTGGGCATTTATTATTTTCTTCTGTTCGTGTACAATTCCATTCATAAAAGGCCTCTCCATGCGTATCGCATTTATCTCTGACATTCACGGAAATCTAACTGCCCTCCAGGCTGTTCTTGCGGATATTCAAGAACGATCCGTTGACCAGATTGTTTGTCTGGGCGATACCATCACCATGGGGCCGCAGCCTGCTGAAGTGTTGAAGCTTTTAAGGGAGCTGAAATGTGTGTGTGTCAAGGGAAACCATGAAGCAGCCACGCTGGATCCGGAACATTCCGCACAATATGAAGTTGCCAGTCACCTCATTCCTGACCTTAACTGGTGCAGAAGCCATCTATCGCCTGATGACCTGCAATTCATAAATTCGTTTGAGCCAATGCACAGCATCAATTTGTCGCGCGACAATCATATACTTGCCTTCCATGGATCCCCGCTTTCATCCACCGATATTATTCAGGCAACAACTCCCGATGAACTGTTGGATGTCTATTTTGAAGGACAAAATGCCAACATATTCATCGGCGGGCATTCCCACGTCCAAATGGTCCGGCGTTATAACAATAAATTGGTCCTGAATTCTGGCAGTATTGGCAACGCATTTAAGTATCCATATTCCCCCGGCAGGCCGGTGCATCTACTGCCATGGGCGGAATATATGATTATTGAACAAGGTAAAAATTCACTGGGCGTGGATGCGCGCCGCGTTAACTTTGATATAAATGAACTGCTTAAAAAGGTCAAAGAAAACCAACAGCCTAGCATAGCTTGGTGGCTTAATCAATATCCCTGATCATGAATAAACTCATTGTCATTGTCGGTCCAAGTGGAGTTGGCAAGACTACGCTTGCGCGCGCTTTATGCCAAAAGCGCGATTTTGCTATTGCCTATGAAGAACACAAAGAAAGGCCTTTCCAGGCGCTGTTCAAGCAGGATGCAAAATACGCGCTGGCCAATCAACTGGATTACCTCCTTTTTCGTGCTGAACAGGAATTAAAATTGCGGGAGGGAAAAATGCCCGCGCTAATGGATGGAGGCCTAGACCTGGATTTTCATGGTTTCACCCGTCTCTTCTACTCTCACGGCTGGTTGACGAATGAGGAGTTTGGTTTATGCCAACGGTTCTACAAACACACCCGAAACCTGCTTCCCCCGCCAGACATGATCATCTCACTTGACATTCCGGAAGAAACAATCAATATGCGGCTAGCTGCTCGAGGCAGGATAAATATAGCCTCAAGTGAGGATACGGCGTTATTTAATTCATTTATCGAGGATTGGATGGTGTCAATTCCGCCTTCCCGCCTGCTGCGTTTGGATGTTTCAGGTGAATCAGCAAATTACCCAAATAGTGTTCACACAATTTTAGAGAGGCTGAAATAGCCTCTTTTTTATTGCTTCAAACCAGAGATTTAAATCTGCCCCGGTCAAGGAAGGCAAACCACTTTTAAGTATCTGTCTTTAGAATAGGGTGGATAACATGAAACCTTCATGACTTCCTCTGCGTTTAGGGGGCTTTCTCCTTTGCGCGCTGTGATTTATGTCACAGAAAACGCGTAACTATTGTGCAATAATTCACGAAAAAACAACCTTTTATTTATATTGTATTTTTGAGTATAAATGATTTTCCGCTGTACTTATTTGTGTACCAGAAAGACTTACAGCCTGATTTATGGTATTTTTAGGCAGGCTCAATTCAGGAG
>CAYLOW010000054.1:0-17814 GCA_964385315.1 uncultured Anaerolinea sp. | reverse complement strand
GTTCGCAAAGTGCTTGTGGATGAGGCTTCTGCCATAGATCAGGAAATATATTTCTCGATTACAAATGACCGCGCGGCAAAGAGACCAGTCATGATCGCTTCTGCTGCTGGAGGCATTGATATTGAAGAAGTAGCTGAAAAAACCCCTGATAAGATCATCAAAAGTCATATAGATCCGCTTTTGGGTTTGCGTGAGTACCAGGCGCGTGATGTTGCAGTTGCCATTGACCTCCCGCGTGAAAATATTAAGGATTTTGTAAAGATTGCCATGGGGTTATGGGAAGTTTACAAAGCAACCGATGCTACCCTTGCCGAAATCAATCCATTGGTCATCACCAAAGACAAGAAACTTGTTGCGCTTGACGGCAAAATGATGATTGACGACAGCGCACTCTTCAGACAACCTGAATTGAACGAAATGCGCGATACAGATGAAGATGATCCTTCTGAGATCGAAGCCCGAAAATATGGACTATCCTTCATAAAACTTGACGGAAATATCGGATGTATGGTCAACGGCGCTGGATTGGCTATGACAAGTATGGACGTGATCAAGCTCTTTGGAGGCGAGCCAGCTAATTTCCTCGATATTGGCGGCGGAGCAGGCGCAGACAAAGTAACTGCGGCTATGCGAATCATCCTTACTGACCCCAATGTAAAAGCCGTTTTGTTCAACATTTTTGGCGGCATCACACGCTGCGATGAGGTGGCTCGTGGTATTTTGGTCGCGATGGAGGAAGTTAAGCCCAAGGTTCCAATGGTTGTCCGTCTTGTCGGCACAAATGCAGAGGAAGGGCGTAAACTCCTGGAAAATGCAAAAATGATTACCGCAGAAACTCTTGCGGATGCGGCAAAAAAAGCGGTAGAAGCCGCCAAAAAAGGGAACTAAACCATGAGCATCTTGGTAGATAAAAATACACGATTACTGGTCCAGGGTGTTACAGGGAATGAAGGTTTGTTCCATACCACCCAGATGGTCGCTTATGGCACTAAGGTTGTCGGCGGCGTTACGCCTGGCAAGGGCGGAGAATGGGTCCTGGATGGAAAACTCCCGGTCTTTGACTCTGTAAAAACAGCTCGTGAAGCTACAGATGCGAATGCGACAATTATATTTGTCCCTTCCCGTTTTGCTCCTGATGCCATGTTTGAAGCCGCAGACGCTGGTATTCCGCTTATCGTCTGTATTACTGAAGGCGTAGCTGTTCAAGATATGATGCGCGTGCGTAATTACCTTGACCAAAAGAAAGTTCGTCTCATAGGGCCAAATTGCCCGGGTCTGCTCACTCCCGGTGAAGCAAAAGTTGGCATCATACCCGGCGATATAGCAATTCCAGGCAATATTGGCGTTGTTTCCAGATCCGGCACCCTAACCTATGAAGTTCTTTATGCGATGAAAAACCTGGGATTAGGTGCGTCAACCTGTGTTGGGATCGGCGGGGACCCGGTAAATGGCACGAATTTTCTCGATGTCCTTGAAATGTTTGAGCATGATCCAAATACAGAAAAAGTCATTATGATTGGAGAAATCGGCGGAAATGAAGAGGAGAAAGCCGCCCAATATATCGGCAGTAAAATGACGAAGCCAGTAGCTGCGTTCATAGCAGGGCAAACAGCACCTGCAGGAAAGCGAATGGGACACGCCGGTGCGATTATCGAAGCAGGTGCAGGTACTGCCTCAGATAAGATCAAAGCATTGGAAGCTGCAGGTGTAAAAGTCGCCAAACACCCGGAAGAAATTCCAACATTGTTATAGGAAGTATTATTTACCTTTAAATCAACTACAAAGCCGCCTGTAGAGGCGGCTTTGTAGTTGCAATATAATTACTTATAAATTACTTCTTATGAGAGTCAATATACCTGGCGGCTTCGCCAACAGTTGTGATCTTTTGGGCGTCCTCATCAGAAATTTCAGCGCCAAATTTGTCCTCAAAGGCCATGATCAGCTCAACGAGATCAAGGGAATCAGCCTCAAGATCCTCACGGAAACGAGCTTCCGGCGTAATTTTCGCCTCATCGGCACCAAGTAAATCCTTTACAATTGCTACTAGTTCAGTATATGTGTCAGACATGACAGCCTCCTGTTTATAATTTGTCTGGCTTATTGTAATCGGTCTAGATACCATGTCAAGCCAGAATGATCCTTATCACAGTCAGGAACACTCCCCCATGACAAAAGTTGCGCCCATCGACCAAAGAAAATCGGACCACATCAAGATCAACCTGGAGCAGGATGTTACCTCAGCGTTGACAAGCGGGCTGGAAAAATATAGATTCATGCATGAGGCTTTGCCCGAGATAGATTTGAACAACCTTGATACTTCCCTCACATTGTTTGGTAAAAATATAAAATCACCAATTCTTATCAGTTCGATGACTGGCGGTACCTCTGCTGCCGAAACAATAAATATGCGCCTAGCAGAAGCTGCGCAGGAGTGCGGTATCGCCATGGGAGTTGGCTCACAGCGGGCCGCTCTTGAACACCCCGAACAGGCACAGACCTTTCAAGTCAGAAAGTTAGCGACCGATATTTTATTATTCGCGAATCTCGGGGCGGTGCAATTGAACTACGGGTACGGACTGGACGAGTGCCGTAGAGCGATCGATATGATCCAGGCTGATGCCCTTATTCTGCACCTAAATCCTTTGCAAGAAGCATTGCAGGATGCAGGGAACACTAATTTTGAAGGATTGGCAGGCAAAATAGAACTTATTTGCGGTAAGTTGGATATCCCTGTAATAGTTAAGGAAGTAGGTTGGGGTATCTCCAGTCGAACAGCAAAACTACTGGCTGATTGCGGCGTCTCTGCTATTGACGTGGCAGGCGCCGGCGGAACAAGCTGGTCACAAGTGGAAATGCACCGCGCATCCGATGAATTCGCCCGTCAGCTTGCCTCAACATTTATTGGGTGGGGCTTCTCGACAACTGAATCAATTTCAAACGTGAGACAAAATGCACCCACAATGCCGATTTTTGCCAGCGGAGGGATCAAAAATGGTCTCGACATCGCTAAATGTATCGCCCTGGGAGCAACTTTGGGAGGCATGGCTGGACAGTTTTTGAAAGCCGCATCAATATCAACTGAGAACGTAATTGAATTGGCGAGATTAACCAAGCGCCAAATTGAAGTGACCATGTTTTCAGCAGGAGTAGGTACGTTGGATGATTTAAGGGGTGTCAAGCTGGTCAATCAGTAAGGCAGTATAATTGAGCCACGTCCTACCTTGTAGGACCCGTACCGCCTTATATATATATTAAGAAGGTATTTCCAGATAACGAGAACGGGAAAATGGCCTAAGTGTGAAATGAACAGAATATTATGAAATACGGAAAACTAAAATAACTCATGAAATTATATTCATATACCTTGCACTATGATGATGGGGCAGCCCCAAATCCTTTTTGGGGCATCTGCACTCTTGCCATCCGCAAACCGGCGGTTCGTCTGGCGGCTGAACTGGATGATTGGATCGTCGGTCTTGGATCAGCCAATTCTCCCATTGGGGATATATCAAAACAAGTAGTATATGCCATGAAAGTCACCGGCAAAATGACTCTTTTAGAATATGATCAATTTTGCAAGACATTTATCCCAAAAAAGAAACCTGACTGGCGAAATCGTGATTACCGAATGCGAATGGGCGATTGTATTTACAACTTTACCGCTGGTCCTGACAATCCAAAATTAAGAACGGGAATTCATACTGAAGAGAATGAGGAGAGGGACCTGAGTGGATGTTATGCTCTCGTATCCAAGCAGTACTATTATTTCGGCAATCGACCTTTAATGCTCCCAGATACTTTTCTGCCAATCGTAGAAGTAAAAAAGGGATACAGAGTTGATGCCAATCAGGAAAATGTTGAATCTTTCGTGTCTTGGCTCGAAAGTCTTGATATTATGCCCAACAAAGCAATCGGTGATCCGCAATTAAAAAAGCAATATTCACTTGAAAAAGAACTTCAGGCCATCTGCTCCACACGTGACCTGAGGGAAGATGAATAATTGTATATTTTGCCCTTTTCCATTCGCGTGCGTTTAAATATGGCGTAACTACTAACGGGCACTCATAATTTATCGTTTACAAATTAATTCAGGATGCAAGCTGAGTTGTGAAAAACCACCTTGCATCCTGAATTTCGGTTACCTACTTTTCTGTGATGAGGATCGCCTCAATTTTATCGCCTTCAAAGGCCGGAGATTGCTGTGGGTCGCGGCGGGTTATTCCATTCACGACATCCATGCCTGAAAGCACCTGCCCAAAAATAGTATATCCGCCGTTTAATTGTTCTGTTGGACCGAATGTGATGAAGAACTGACTTCCATTCGTATCAGGTCCCGCATTTGCCATTGCCATCACACCTGCTTTATTAAAAGTCAGGTCACTGTTTTCGTTTACGAATTCATAACCAGGGCCTCCTGTACCCGTACCAGTCGGGTCACCACCCTGTGCCATAAATCCCTCGAGCACCCTATGGAATGTCACTCCGTCAAAATAATTCTTACATGCAAGAAACACAAAGCTATTTACTGTAATTGGGGCCTTTGATGGGTACAACTCAACGACAAACTCGCCGCCTTTCGCCAGCTTGAAGGTTGCAAAATATTGTTTGGCCTGATCAACCAACATAGCTGGAGCTGTATTATATTGTTGCGCGGCAGGAATGGACTTAAATGATTCACATGCTGTTCCATTTCCGATATCACTAGAATTAGCAATACTACTTTCACTCGGTTTGGAAAATAATTTTGATACATAAGGAGCGATGATAATCACAACAACAACTATGATCATGGCTACTGCAACATATTGAATCGTCTTCTCGGTCTTTTTTGCCTCTACGCTATTATTATGCTTTTTCTTGGATGTCATACTAATTTCTCCTAAATATAATTTATCCTTATTATAACAACCTTGCGCACAAGCGGGTTTTCTTGTATGCTTGCAGTGTATGTTTAATACCATCATTGTCTTGTTGCCATCCGTCAGATTATTTGCTGTAGAAGATTTCCAATAAGTTAGTTTGTTTTCATTCCGCGTTTTATCATCACCCCTTTTCCTTTACAGGAGAGCAAGGGTTATGGGATTTACACACCCAGCAATTCGACTAACTTCTACGCGCATTTATGTGCGGCAATTAATAGGAAGCATTACGGAATAAATTGTATATTTGTTGGAAGGAATATTGGTGACTAAATCTTTCAAATCGCAAATGAAATTATGCAGAGCGATTACAATCTTTATTCTTGAACCCAAAAATAATTAAGCTAAGAGGAGAGAAAATGAATTTTGATCTGACCGATGAACAAACCGCTTGGAAAAGATCTGTCCACGAGTTTGTGGATACCGTTATTAAACCCAAGGCAACCTACGTGGATGAAAACGAAGAATTCAACTGGGAGGCGGTCCGAAAAGGAGGCCCTATTGGCCTGCTTGGTTTGAACATCCCGGAAGAATACGGCGGTTCAAATGTTGACATGATATCCTGTGCGATCGCACTTGAAGAAATTGGATGGGGATGCGGATCTACAGCGTTGAGCTTCACAGCTCATAATGGTTTGGGCACCGCTCCAATTTCCCTCTATGCCACAGAAAGTCTGAAACGCAAATGGCTATCCCTGGTTGCTGAAGGAAAAAACAAACTTGGCGCACTCGCCTTGACTGAACCGGATGCAGGATCTGATATCCAGGGCGGCATTACCACCAAGGCGGAAAAGCAGGGAGATGAGTGGGTAATTAACGGATCAAAGATGTGGTGCACAAATGCGGGAATTGCTGAATATATCATTACGCTGGTCCGCACAGATCCGAAGGGAGGCTCAAAATCATTAAGCATGATCCTTGTACCTACAGATACAAAAGGTGTATCGATCAGCAAACCCGAAAAGAAAATGGGATTACGCGGCTCTCCTGCGCATGGAATAACCTATGATAATGTTCATGTACCTTTAGGGAATCTTGTCGGCGTTGAGGGACGTGGCTTACAGCAAACCCTCGCAACTCTTGATGGAGGGCGTGTCTGTATTGGTGCGATCTCACTCGGGTTGGCACAAGCTGCCTTTGAGGCATCGGTGGATTATGCTGGTGAACGGAAGGCATTCGGGCAATCCATTGGAGCGTTTCAAGCCATACAGCTCAAACTTGCTAACATGGCTACTGAAATCGAACTGGCACGAACTATGGTATATAAAGCCTCCTGGCTTAAAGACCAAAACCGCCCATATAGCAAGGAAGCAGCAATGGCCAAATTATATGCTTCAGAAATGGCTGAACGGGTTTGTTATGATGCAATTCAAATACATGGTGGAAATGGGTACAGCCGCGCGTACAATGTGGAAAGAATGTACCGCGATGCGAGGCTAATGACGATCGGCGAGGGTACGAGTGAAATCTTAAGGCTGGTCATAGCCAGACACACCCTGGCTGGAAAGAAAATATAAATTGATTGAAAAAGGAGACGCAAAACGGCAATTTATTTTTTGATAACTACCCAGACATTCCCGTCTTCTTCCCAGATTTTCTTTTCCCCTTCAGTAAATAATTTTGTTATTTGCTCAGGTGTAAGAAAATGACTTCGCATCAATAAAAGTTTCTCAACAAGTGCAATTAACTTTACTCCAAATGTCCGGATATCTGGTTCTTCAATGACCAGAAGTCCCCCAGGTTTCAGCACCCGGAACATTTCACGTGCGCTTGCAGTTTGATCGACGACATGGTGCAAAGCATCCACCATAATGACCCGTTCAAAGGAGTCACTCGGAAAAGGCAGTGCCTCAGCCCCACCGCAAACCGGATTGAAACCTGCGCCGAGGGTTTCTTTTAGCATTCCATACGATATATCAGTGACGTAAACCTTATCCACAAGTTCCTTGATGGCGGATGAAACTCTCCCCGTTCCACCACCCACGTCGAGTAATTTCCCACTTACAGGCAGGTTGGCGATTTTACTAATCAGCACCGATTTAGTGTAGGTAACCCTGGCATAAAGCGGAGCAATGGCGGAAAAATGATCAAATATTGGCATTAGTGAATTAAATCCTTTATATCTTCATATGTGGCCGGGCAGATACCCGAAACATTCATTATTTCTTCATTGGTCGAAAATCCCCCATTTTCGATTCGATTATCGATGATCTTTTGTGCAGTGATTGGACCTATTCCTATCAGGGAATCAAGTTCATCCATGGAGGCTGCATTTATATTTATCAACCCGTATACTTCATTAATTTTCTCCTTGGATTTCATATAGCCTGTTTCTTCCTTTTCCGTATTAACCCTACCATCGCGATATGGAATGATCAATTGTTACCCATCCTAAAGCATGCCGGCTAAATTAAGGGGACCTGCCTTGGCATCGGGGAGCAATCCACCTGCACTTTCGATTGCGTCTGGCACACGGGACCCATATTCCAATTCGTATAAACCCGGCTGCCCAACCGCCCCAGCCACATATACAATCCTTGGAAATTTTGCGGGCGCGCGTGAGATAAAAACAAGCACCCCACTAAGCGCAAAACCAGCCATGACTCCGATCACAATGTAAACAACATTTTTAATGGAGGCAATTCTACTCCAACTTCATTACCAGCAATTCTTCGCCAAATTTTCTGAACTTGTCTGCAATATTAAAAAGTTTTTTTATCCGGGCAAAATATGGCGGTACCTGGTCCCCATGTATTGCATGAAACCCAAATCTCTCATATATTAGTCCGTTATGCGCCATGCAAATTAGGTATACAGGTCGTGGAGCATCGCGCAAAAGTATCTCGATCACACCTCGTGCAATTCCCATCCGGCGAAATTCGGGATGCACGGCAATTGAAGCAAGCTCGATGATATTTGCCTTATGCGGTTTAATTTGTCCACAAGCAATTACTTTACCATATTTATCAACCGCGACAATAAATCGACTCCAATTCAAATCCGTTGGGTTAATTCCAACCAAATTAATCAAATTCTTGATTTGAATCGTTTCTTGCCTCAAAGCTTGTCGAATTTCATATTCAATCATAATTAAGATCAAACCGCGCCTGAGGCCACTAGGATTACAAACGTGGAGATAAACCAATGAATCAGAAATGGCCAGACAAAAGATTCCGTCCTGTATGCCACCCATCCAAATGCAAATCCGCCAAAAATTGTTGAGAAGGTTTCAATTCCGGGTTTGTTAATATGGGCCAGTGCGAACGGGACGGCCTGCAGCCATAATGCATCATGTCCAAATTTTCGTAAATAGGCGAATAAAATCCAACCGCGGAAAAAGAATTCCCAGCCCACTAGATCCAGAAAAGTTGTCCACGGCAAACCGGGGACAAGCCCTTCGTAATAGATTTTCATTGCGAGATTACCTTTTACCAGAAAGTAAAGGGCTGGAGCCAGAACAAGAATTCCGATTGCAGTGTAAATCAAACCCAGCTTCCAGTTACCGAAAGACATGCCGTATTCTTTTGGTTTTTCACGAAATATCACCAATATCACTATGAGTGGAATAATTAAATATAAAAGGAAACGATCCAAATATTTAAACGCAGTAAATGCGTAATAATGATCGATGATCAACAATATTGTGCTAAGAATAGTGACTGACGAGATTTTCCAGTCTATGTTGAGTTTTTGACCGAGTAAATAACCCATCTGTCCTCTAAACGCAATTTCAGGCAAAAGGAATGGCTTTTGATATGAAATCAGGTCAATTATGGTTTTTCGATTCCAAGAATTTAATTCGCCGGGCTATGTACGGAGAAAAATATCCGTTATATTTTTTCCATAACTCCGGAATTCTCCAGTCATACCCCGTAATTTTGTTCCGGCAATTTATTGATCCGCAGTGGCATTCAAATTCATCATAGGGGCTGCCATCCGACATGGCATAATCAAATGTTAATTCCTCACCTGGTTTAATTTCATGCAAGGCTACCAGCCCAATTTGGCCAAAGAAACCCATATTTGGTTCACAAGAATGGTTAAAACAATCATTGGGTTCTTTTTCTTCCGCAGTAAGCAAAAACAGATCTTCATCCACCTGGAGAACCCTTTCTGTAAAACGGGGCATGGAAGAATCGAGATCATCTTTTTTTATAATGCAACCTCCCCAAAGGGAAATTAACTCCCCCTCAGCGATAATATCGATCGCAAAAACACCACAGCCCCCTTTGACATGTTCACGGGCTCCACATTTATTATTTAGATAGGAGTAAAGCTGATTTTTCATGAGCGGAATTATACAAGAGAAACCGAAAAGTCTGTTGGAAACCATAAAAAGGTCTGTTCTTTTTTTCATCCCCTGGGCGGTATAATCCTAAAACCAATTCGCCAGAGGTGACATCATGACAGACCTGCCAATCTTTCCGTTGAATGCTGAACATACAATGCTGCGCGATACTGCGCGTGATTTTGCCCAAAGGGAAATCGCCCCCATCGCGGCTGAATTCGACGAGAATGGGGAGTTTCCCTACAAAACGATCAAGAAAATGGGCTCAATGGGCTTTATGGGCATTGAGGTTCCAGACCGATACGGTGGAGCAGAAATGGATACACTCGCCTATGTATTGGCACTTGAGGAAATTTCCAAAGTGGACGCATCCCATGGCGTAATCATGTCTGTTAATAATTCTTTGTACTGTCATGGAATTTTACATTTTGGAACAGAAGAACAGAAGATAAATTTCATCACCCCGGTGGCATCAGGCGCAGCCATTGGCGCTTATTCGCTTACCGAGCCTCAGAGTGGATCAGATTCTGGCGCAATGAAAAGCCGCGCCACCCGAGATGGGGATTTTTATATATTGAATGGGCGCAAGTCCTGGGTGACAAGTGGACCTGTCGCTGACTATTTTGTTGTATTTATGATGACCGATCCCGATAAGAAACAAAAAGGCGTCAGCGCCTTTCTTGTAGAAGGTAATACAAAAGGGTTAATTCGTGGCAGAAAGGAACCTAAACTTGGCATTCGGGCTTCCTCAACAAGTGAATTAATTTTTGAAGACTGCCGAATTCCTGTTGAAAACCGGCTTGGTGCAGAAGGCGAAGGTTTCAAGATTGCCATGACGGTTTTGGATGCAGGACGTATTGGAATTGCATCACAGGCGCTCGGAATTGCAGAGGCGGCTTACGAGGCCTCACGCGTTTATGCGGGTCAGCGGGAAGCATTTGGGCAACCAATCGGAGCATTTCAAGGTACTGGATTCAAGATAGCCGATATGAAGACTCGTATTGAAGCATCCCGATTGCTAATTTTTAACGCCGCCATTGCGAAGGAAAATTCAAAGTCAACCGGCAAACGTTATACACTCGAAGCATCCATGGCAAAGTTATTTGCCTCTGAGACTGCCATGTTTGTAACCCACCATGCCCTGCAAATTCATGGCGGCATGGGCTATAGCAGGGAACTACCGGTCGAGCGATATTTCCGCGACGCGAAAATCACTGAAATTTATGAAGGTACAAGTGAAATTCAAAGGCTTGTAATCTCAAGGTCTGAGCTGGGCATTAAATAACCCACCCATTAAAGCTGTTCTCCCCCATCAAACCTGAGGATCCGAAGTGCCAGAATATATTGACTTCCCCGTGCGTGGATTATATATCGGTTAAGTACCATCTCGCTCACAAACAACGGCGGTTGATCTGGTTTTGAATGGTGAGTTTAACCATGTACAAGACAAAACATACCCACTAAAAAAGACCGTGCCGGTTTATAAAATAATATGCTGCGGTAAAATTTTTTGGAAAGATTACAAAATACTATACTCGACATCTCAATCATAAGGACAATATCATTGCTGAAAGGGCGACCTTCCCCAAAAAGCAATTTCCAGTGAAATCAATGGATACCATAAAAAAACATTTCTCAATTTTCGAAATTACGTTGGTGACAACCATAATAAGCATCCATTTATATGCGGCCTTCTCCGACGCGTTTAATTTCCCAAATTTATGGTTCATGCGTGATGATGCATATTATTATTTCAAAGTTGCTCAGAATATATCAGAGGGACTTGGCAGCACATTTGACGGGATTAACCCTACAAATGGGTACCACCCCTTGTGGATGTTGGTCTGCATTCCCATATTTGCCTTCGCCCGTTTTGACTTGATCCTTCCGCTTCGAATCCTGCTAATGGTCATAGCTTTACTAAATGCTGCAACTGCGGTCATGATTTACAGGCTGGTGAAAAGCAATTTATCTCGAGCGGTGGCCATGGCCGCTGCGGCATTCTGGGCATTTAATTATTATATTCACTCAACCGTTTATGAGCCCGGACTGGAAACTCCGCTTGCGGCATTTGCCATTGTTTTATTTATTTACAAACTCTCGCAATTTGAAACACATCGTCGCATCAAAACTGTGGCTACACGCCAAATTATTGAACTCGCAATCTGCGCTACTATTGCCATGTTCAGCCGCCTTGATCTAGTTTTTCTTGCCCTCATTGGTGGATTATGGATAATTTTCCGCGATGAACCCATTCGTCTCCTCTTACCCTTGGATATTCTAATAATTTTTGCTTCGCTAACATCATCTGTCGCAATCCGGACGGGTATAGCTCTGTATAATACAACCTATGCGGGTTTCACGATTCAGATGGCAATACTCGTTCTGATCTTTAAAGTTACCTCGCTGTATTTTCTGGGCGCATATCAAAACCCGCGCACAGATTCAGCTGCGAAAATTATCCGTAAAATATTTATTGCAATCACAGCCAGTTCAATCATCTCCGCTGCGCTGTATTTATTTCTCCATCAACTGGGTTGGGGTAAGGATTTCCCGCGCACTGCCTTCCTTATTGACTGGGGTTATAGCCTTGTCCTACTATCTGCAATTCGATTAATTACCCGGGCTGCAGGGGCTAGCCACCATAATAGAGAAAGCGACGCACAGACAATTACGCCTATCGCCCAAATAAAGTCTATGTGGAAAAAATGGCTGACGGATGGCATCGCCTATTATGGGATCCTTGGCGGCGCACTGACCTTGTATATGTTGTACAATAAAATTTCATTTGGTACATCCTCTCCTGTCAGCGGACAGGTAAAGCGCTGGTGGGGAACCCTCATTGAGACTGTGTACGAGAGCCCGGCGTCCGATTGGCCAAGCTTTTTCGGCCTAAGTTATCGATGGGCATACGATGCCTGGAAGCCTGCATCTAACCTGTTTCTTTGGATAGCAAAAATAATATATCCGCTTTATCCTGGATCAAATACGTTGGATGAGCGATATTTCATGACAATATTTGCATTTGCAATACTTGCATTTTTCATCCTTTTTATTAATATTCGTCGCACAAAAAAAAATCTGTCAAATATGGCGCTCATTCCCCTTGCTACTAGCTGTGGAATTCAAATCCTTTCATACACAACCACTGCATATGGCGGCGTAAAAGAATGGTACTGGGCCAGCCAGATTGTGCTTATAACATTGGCGGGTAGCGTTCTGGTCGACGCTTTACTTCATCCCCTTCAACACCTGTCCTGGCGGATATTGAAAGGAAAAATCAAACCAATTAATTTTGCACTTGAACTTGCATCCATCGTACTGAGCATTTTCTTGGCGTATCAATTTTGCAATTGGGTTTATTCCTACATGCGCTATAATTCTTTCCCTTCAGACCTCCCTTACATGAGTGTATTGCCTTACATTGAGGAAAATACATCCCCAGGCAGTATCATTGGTGTGACCGGCGGAGGAAATTTGGGATACTTTATTCATGACCGGACGATCGTAAATATGGATGGATTGATAAACAGCAATGAGTATTTCCATGCCTTACAAAATGGAGAGGCCCCTGTCTATCTTAGACAACACGGAGTCACGATACTCTTTGCCAGCCCCCGCCTCCTTGGGTTTCCACCTTACAACGGACAATTCGCCCCCTACCTAGAAAACTACAGTGCTTATGGTGGAAAAAACTTGATATATCTTCTTGATAAACCTAAATATTAGATCATCCATTGTCAACACGGAAGGCTTCATTTTTGTTTTCATGTATGACAATCCTGTATCAATTATCTTTGGTTAATACTTGAAAATGTATTACCTCCCGGGCAATAAATACCTGCTAAAATCTTGTTTTATCCTCAAAATGATTCCCGCCTCACCCCGGCTATTACCCGTAAGATCTTAAAATTCCGTATCAAGTGACCCAAAATTCGACAATGACCAAACCAAGGAATCGAGTAACCCTATTGTATGTGTTGGTGTTAACCCTTACAGCGTGGAATGGTCTGCGTCTAGGGACCGCCTATGCTTGGAATCAGGCATTAACGAAATATTCTTTTTCCATGCCGCCTTTTTTTACTGCCCTCAGCGGTGCTATCTGGATGGTGCTTGGCTTATTCCTCATATGGAGCATGTGGCAGAAAAAGGCCTGGACAGGGAGTCTACTCATTGGATCCGCCGCCGGCTACAGCACTTTTTATTGGGCTGAGCGCGTACTTTGGCAGCTTCCGCATCCGAATTGGATTTTTGCAATAACAGTAAACTTGGCAGGGGTTGCCATTATTCTATCTAATGTTAGAACATTAATGAGAGAGGCTCATGAGCGAGAAAACGAAAATTCAAAAATTAACTGACCTTAAAGCCCAATCACGACTCGGCGGCGGACAAGCGCGTATTGAAGCCCAACATAATAAGGGACGTCTCACAGCCCGCGAACGCCTGGAGTTATTGTTGGATAAGGGTTCCTTCCGCGAAGTAGATGCATTTGTTGTTCATCGTACGCATGACTTTGATCTTGATAATCAAAAATTTATGAGCGACTCTGTCGTGACGGGTTGGGGGACGATTGAAGGTCGATTGACTTATGTGTATTCGCAAGATTTCACTGTTTTTGGTGGGAGCCTTGGAGAAGTACATGCTGAAAAAATCTGTAAGATCATGGATATGGCAATGAAAAACGGCGCACCCATCATTGGATTAAATGATTCAGGTGGGGCCAGAATACAAGAAGGTGTTGTTGCGCTTGCCGGGTATTCGGATATTTTCCTGCGTAACACGATGGCGTCCGGGGTCATCCCGCAAATTTCCGCCATTATGGGGCCTTGCGCCGGTGGAGCAGTTTATTCCCCAGCATTAACTGATTTTATTTTCATGGCGCGGAATACTTCTTATATGTTCGTGACGGGACCGGATGTTGTCAAAGCCGTCACACACGAAGAAGTTACCCAGGAAGAACTTGGAGGTGCCAGCGTACACTCTGAAAAATCCGGCGTTTGCCATGTTGCGGCAGACAGTGAAGCAGACACCCTTTTTCTCATCCGAAAATTGATTGGCTTTTTACCTCAAAATAACATGGAAGACGCCCCTTTCACATTGACAGATGACCCTTTGCGTATGGAAGAGGCTTTAAATAATATTGTTCCCGATGATCCCAATAAACCTTATGATGTCAAGGAAGTTATTAAAATGATCATGGATGGCGGGAATTTTTTTGAAATTCACGAGAATTACGCCCAGAATGTCGTAGTTGGTTTTGCCCGTTTAGGTGGGCATTCAGTAGGGATTGTTGCAAATCAGCCCGCGGTGCTTGCAGGCGTTTTGGACATAGATGCGAGTGAAAAAGCTGGACGGTTTGTTCGTTTCTGTGATGCATTTAACATTCCCATTATCACATTTGAAGATGTGCCTGGCTTCCTTCCTGGAACAAACCAGGAACACCATGGAATTATCCGGTCTGGGGCGAAGCTGCTTTATGCATATTGTGAAGCCACCGTTCCAAAACTCACCGTTATCACCCGCAAGGCGTATGGTGGCGCATATTGCGTCATGTCATCCAAACACATCCGCAGTGATGTAAACCTTGCCTGGCCCACCGCTGAAATTGCTGTAATGGGTCCTGAGGGTGCTGTAAGTATCATCTTCCGCAAGGAACTGGATGCAGCTGGCGATCCGGTTCAAAGGAAAGCTGAGCTTGTTGCAGAATATAAGGAAAAATTCGCCAACCCCTACGTTGCAGCGCAGCGTGGATATATAGACGATGTAATTGAGCCAAAGGAAACCCGTCCGCGCCTGATCAATGCGCTGGAAATGTTGAGCAATAAGCGTGATTCGAATCCCGCCAAGAAACACGGAAACATACCGTTATAGCCATGTCTATTAAAAAATCACTCATGTTTAAAAAGGTTCTTGTTGCCAATCGCGGTGAGATCGCGGTTCGAATAATTCGTGCCTGCCGTGAACTCGGTATTGGGACAGTCGCAATTTTTTCAGAAGCGGACCGTCATGCGCTTCATGTCCGTTATGCTGATGAAGCTTATTTACTCGGCCCGGCCCCATCGCGCGAATCATATTTGCGCGCCGATAAATTATTTGAGGTCGCCAAAAAATCAGGGGCGGATGCAATTCATCCAGGATATGGCTTCCTTGCGGAACGTGAAGATTTCGCTGCAAAGTGTATTGACCTCGGAATAACCTTTATTGGACCAAAGCCCTCCTCGATCGCAGCAATGGGAGATAAAGGGAAAGCACGTGCTACTGTTGTTAAAGCTGGCATACCTATTGTTCCCGGCACGGAAGATGTCGGCGATATGACCAATGATGACTTATTACGAATTGCGCCTTCCATCGGTTTTCCACTTCTGATCAAAGCTACTGCTGGTGGCGGCGGAAAAGGAATGAGGGAAGTAAAAAGCTTGGAGGAGATGCCAGCTTTGCTTGCATCTGCAAGACGAGAAGCTGAATCCTCTTTCGGTGACGGGAATGTTTACCTTGAAAAATTAATTGAGGGCGCCCGCCACATTGAATTCCAAATTTTAGCTGACTCCTTTGGAAATGTCATCCACCTGGGTGAGCGGGAATGTTCGATTCAACGCCGTCACCAAAAGTTATTGGAAGAGTCCCCATCCATTTTTCTGGATGATGATCTGCGAAAACAAATGGGAAATATTGCTGTTAAATCAGCACAAGCCGTGGATTACGTCAACGCAGGCACAATCGAATTCCTGGTTGATAAAGACCACAATTTCTATTTTCTAGAAATGAACACGCGTCTCCAAGTGGAGCATCCGATCACGGAAATGGTTACCGGTGTGGATATCGTCGCTGAGCAAATCCGTATTGCACGCGGCCGACAATTAAGTTATTCCCAGGATCAAATAAAATTTAATGGGCATTCCATTGAATGTCGCATCAATGCAGAAGACCCATTCAACGGATTCATGCCATCAACCGGGCGAATCACCCACAGTCTGCTCCCCACTGGCCCAGGCGTGCGGGTGGATACAGGTGTTTACCCAGGCTTTGAAATTACTGCGTATTATGACCCAATGATCGCCAAATTAATTGTTTGGGGTGAAACTCGTGCACAAGCCATTCTGCGTATGAGGCGCGCATTGGAAGAATACCGGATCGTGGGTGTACGCACGAATATACCCTTTCATCAGACCTTGATGGATTCGCATCGCTTTATGGGTGGTCAAGTTGACACGCGTTTTGTCGAGGAACGCTTCTCGATGGATGATGCCTTTGAGGCACGTACCGCAAATACCGAGATCGCAGCGATCCTGGCGACTTTGGTTGACCATCAACGGTCTGAACACAATGCCAATATCGTTCGACGAAACGAACGCGATACCAGCAACTGGAAATGGGTTGGCCGTTGGGAACGTATGCATCGATAGGATGGCGTTCTTGAAGACTTGGATTATCAATTGACGGTCGGTAGCCCTAAATCATTAAAGTGGGCGTGTCGAAATTATCATTGAGGTCAAATAATAATGAAATATGTAACAACAATTGATGGCATGGAATTTATAATCGAGATTGTTGATGAGCATCACATCCGCGTCGGAGATAGATTGCTTGAAGTTGATTTTGAACCAGTTAGCGGACAACCTGTATTTTCGTTGCTCTTGAACGGCAAATCCTACGAAGCCTATGTTTATCAGGACGAGGAGGATTGGGAGGTTCTAATTAGAGGACGACAGTATCAGGTCAAGGTGGAGGATGAACGCGAGAAACGATTGGCAACCGGTGGCGAGAGCAGCGTAACTGGTGGTGAGTTTCACCTCAAGGCCCCGATGCCAGGACTCGTTGTTGCGGTCTTGATCGATGAAGGCCAGGAAGTTAGAAAGGGGGAGGTTTTAATAATTCTCGAATCAATGAAAATGCAAAATGAGCTTAAAGCTCCCCGAGATGGTATTATGGGACGGGTACGAGTAAAAGCTGGTGAGAGTGTCGAGCAAAGGCAAACTTTACTTAGCGTGCATTAGACTGGAAAATCAAGGATGAATTAATGAATGGGCAAGAAATCGAAGCAAAGTTTTATGTCCGGAATTTAACAAAGATCGAATTGCGCCTTCTGGAGTTGAAGGCGCAATTGATTCAACCTCGCACACATGAAATTAATTTGCGTTTTGATAATGCAGAAAACGAACTTGTAAAAAGCTTCCGTGTCTTACGATTGAGGCAGGACGAAAAAGCGCGAATTACTTATAAAGGCCCCAATCTGAACCAATCCGGCGACATACTCATTCGCCCCGAAATTGAATTCGTTGTTGATGATTTTGTTAAAGCCAGGGATTTTTTGGAAGCACTTGGATATGGGGTTATTTTCTTTTATGAAAAATTCCGGGCAACCTATGAATTCGATGGAATACAAATTATGTTGGATGAATTGCCTTATGGTGAATTTGTGGAAATTGAGGGGGAGAACGTGGAAGGCATTTACCATATTGCAAATCTTTTGGGATTGGATCGAAAGTGCTCAATCCATTTGGGTTATCATGCGCTTTTCATAAAGGTGGCAGAAATACTCAACCTTAATCCAGCGCAATTAAGGTTTGCTGCATTTGAAAACGTTAGGATTACGGCCGGGGATTTGGG
>CAYLOW010000053.1:0-17878 GCA_964385315.1 uncultured Anaerolinea sp. | reverse complement strand
TTTTAATTATAGGGTTGGTTGTTGCTCGGCGAGGTCGGCGAACAATGGAGTGGAAAGATAACGCTCGCCAAACGACGGGATGATGACCACGATCAGTTTGCCTTCATTCTCCGGTCGATTAGCTACCTGAAGGGCCGCCCAGGTTGCAGCACCGGAGGAAATGCCGACCAGAAGACCTTCTTCACGCGCCATGCGGCGGGCTGTGGCAAATGCGTCTTCATTCTTTACGCGGATGATCTCATCGTAGATTTTTGTGTTGAGTACATCTGGCACAAAGCCCGCGCCGATCCCCTGGATGGGGTGTGGACCCTTGGCGCCGCCTGATAAAACGGGGGAGGCATCCGGCTCAACGGCAATGGCTTTAAAGGAGGGTTTGCGTGATTTTAGCACCTCGCCAATACCCGTGATCGTTCCGCCGGTACCGATGCCCGCAACAAGAAAATCGATCTTTCCATCGGTATCTTTCCAAATTTCCTCGGCAGTCGTCTTGCGGTGGATTTCAGGATTGGCAAGGTTCTTGAACTGCTGCGGCAGAAAATATTTCCCGGTGTCAGATGCCGCAATTTCCTCTGCTTTTCGGATCGCGCCGCCCATGCCTTCGGGTCCGGGTGTCAGAACCAACTCTGCGCCATATGCACGTAGTAAAATGCGGCGTTCCTTGCTCATGGTTTCGGGCATGGTCAGGATGATCTTATAGCCGCGCGCAGCGGCGACCATGGCGAGCGCGATGCCGGTGTTCCCGCTGGTCGGCTCGACAATGACCGTGTCCTTATTAATCAAGCCGGCTTTTTCACCCGCATCGATCATAGCCGCGCCGATGCGGTCTTTCACCGAATGTGCTGGATTGTAAAATTCAAGTTTGGCAGCCACTACCGCTTTGGCTCCTTCGGTCACCCGGTTCAAACGGACGAGGGGGGTGTTGCCGATCAATTCTGTGACATTATTAGCGATCTTCATATTAAATCTCCTTTGGAAAATTTTTGGCATTTGCCTGATTAAATAAATAAAACGGCTGTCTGCAGCCGGAAAATATTTCCAGTGTATGCAAACAATGGGCGCAACTCATCAGCCGCCATCAGCGACTTGAATTTTGCAGGGTCACACCCACCGTTTGCGGCAGTCAGCCGTTAATCTCTGGGGAAGAGAGGGGGGTTAGGGACCCTGCCGGGTACAGATGCAATTCAGTGTTTTTTTCATCATTTTCCTAAAATAAATTGAATATTTAACTTCGCGGGGGAGGGTAATTATCCGATCCATAAGCCTTCCACGCGGACTTGATACACAGACGCAGTGTGGTTCAAAAAGTTTACGAGTCCGCGGTGATGCCATTACTGCATGCACATACGCGGCAGGAAGTAGTAGCGCATGTTCTCTTGATCTCGGAGCGGGCTTCATTGATCATGCCTTCTCAGCCTTCGGCGGTGTAATAACCAATCTCTTTAGAATGATTCTAAAGAGATTGTGTGCACGCGAACATATAAAACTGGTGTATAATGAACTTTAATATCCCCCAGGGGGGGATAAGGTTTGCCCCAGAATTTACACCACCAATCATATTTTGAAAGCGTGAAAACAATGAGTAAAGACTCCCTCCCGCACAAACACCCAAACAATAAATCCGTGATCAATCGTTTATCACGGATCGAAGGACATGTGCGCGGCATCAAGCACATGGTTGAGGAAGACACTCCCTGTCCGGATGTGCTCGTGCAAATTGCAGCCGTACGATCCGCCTTGAACAGGGTGGGGGAAATAATTCTTGAAGACCATTTGCGTAATTGCATGGTCGACGCGGTCCGGGATGGGGATTTTGACCAGGCCATGCGTGATTTGAAAATTTCTCTCGACCGATTTATCGGTTGAAAGTAAATGAATAAACCGAATAAATTAAGGAGAAACAATGCATAAACAACGGATAGCAATTTGGAAACACCAACATAATTTCAACCTGGATAAACAAGGCAATGAAGTAAGGACAAGGATCGTGGTGATCATTACTTTCGTGACCATGATCCTTGAGATCATCGTCGGCTGGCTGACGAATTCCATGGCCTTATTCGCGGATGGCTGGCATATGGGTACCCATGCATTTGCATTGGGAATCACAGTGCTGGCTTACATCTTTGCGAGAAAGTATGCGAAAGACGCAAGATTTACTTTCGGCACCTGGAAAATTGAAATTATTGGGGCTTTCGCGAGTTCCATCATACTGGGCATTGTCGGCCTGATCATGATCTTCTCTTCGATTGAGAGGATCTTACATCCACTGGCAATTCAGTTTGACGAGGCATTATTCGTCACGGCTTTCGGGTTGATGATAAATGTTGTCTGCGCCTTGATCCTCAATTCAGGCGGCGGCCATAGCCACGCTTCGTATGGAGATGATGCCCACGGGCATTCGCACGCTGACGATCATGGACATTCCCATGGCGATGATCACGGACATTCGCATGCCGATGAACATGGACATTCACACGGCGATGCTCACGGGAAATCCGGCAATCAAAACCATGGGGATCTAAATTTCAGGTCAGCATATTTGCATGTGATCGCCGATGCAGCCACTTCTGTATTGGCACTCATCGCGATTGCCGGCGCAAAATATTTCCACTTCACCTGGCTCGATCCCTTTATGGGGATCGTTGGCGCGGGGTTGATCATTCGCTGGTCCATATCCCTGTTGAAAGATACTGGCATTGTCCTGCTTGATCTTCAACCCCGTACTCCCCTTGCCGATCAGATCAAAGAAAGAATTGAATCCGATGGGGATACCCAAATTAGTGATCTGCATCTGTGGAAGGTTGAGCAGAACAGGTATGCCTGCATCATCGCCCTGGTCACCGGAACGAATTGCCAGATCGATGAATTCAAGAAAAGGTTGAGTGACTTAAACGAACTTGTCCATGTTTCCATCGAAGTAAACCCCTGCCAGTACAACCTCACTTAGGCTTGTCTTTTCACCGTTAACCATTTTTATGTAAGAAGGAGAAATATCATGATCAAAACAACCATCGACAAATTAAAATTTAGTGAAACAAGAATTCTGGCCGAGTATTTCGGGTCCATGTCATTGACGGACTGTGGTATTAAGAAATTTAAGCCCGGTGAAAAGGCCCATGACGAGGCCCATACGCACAGCGTGAATGAAGTCTTGATCTTTATTCAAGGAAAGGGGAAGGTGCCTATCGATGGCAAAGTGATCCCCTTGCAAACCGGCGATGTGATCATTGTTGAACCGGGAGAGGATCACCGGACCGAAAGTTCCGTCGAAGATCCAATTGTTGTAGCCTGGTTCCTCATGGAGAAGTAAGCTAAATTGATATACTAGTCTACTTGTACTTGATACATTAGGCAAAAGCGGTCACTCGAATGGGTGACCGCTTTTTTTTCTTTTCCCGGGGGATATGAAAATTCCCAGTTGACTTTGAGATATATTAGTGATATAACGTTAATACATTACTAATATAAAAATGATGCATCACTGGACCCCGACTTCCTATGGCAAAAACAAAATCGATCGCTGAACAGGCATATAAGGCAATTTTGCTGGATATACTGACTTGCGAGCTGGATCCAGGCAGTCAGATCGCCCAGTCCCAATTGATGGAACATTATGCATTTGGGGTTACACCTGTGCGTGAGGCGCTTAAGCGTCTGGAATCAGAAGGATTTGTTCGCACGATCCCGCGTTTTGGGTACATCATTACACCCATTACGGTCAAGGATGTTGAAGATATCTATGAGATGCGCAGTATTTTGGAACAAGCCAGCGTACGCCTGGCGATCCAGCGGGCGAGTGATGCACAGATCGCCGAACTGGAAAAATACGCGGCCACGACCTATATTTATAAAGATCATGAAAGTTACCAGCGGTTCTTAGAGCAAAACAATGCTTTCCATTATTCAATTGCAATTTCGGGGGGAAATCGAAAGCTGGCAGATATGTTGTTGAATTTACTCAATCAAATGATCCGCATTTTCAACCTGGGGTTGGAACTGCGTGACAGTGCCGATGAAATGCGGCACGAGCACGTTGCACTGATCAAAGCCATCCAGTCCCGGGATACCAGTCTGGCGGAGAAGATCATTCTTGACCAGATCACCCGTTCACGACAGCGGGTTTTGCAAATGATAAGCCAAAGACTCGAAGCGCACTCAATTATCGATGCAAACCTGATGATCCAATAGTCCAGTTATTTTCAAATCACTTCGCATAAGGATTTTACATGTACAAAACACAACTTCAGGTAAATCAAAGTCAGGTAAACCTACGTGATGAAATTGTCGGTGTTAACCAGCTTGTCCCTCTCCTCGGGGGCAGCCAGGTGCCTTATGTAAATCTTGATAATGCTGCGAGCACACCCATTCTCAAAGTGGTCAAGGAAAAAGTCGATGAAGCCTTCAATTGGTATTCTTCGGTCCACCGTGGGTCGGGGTACAAGTCACTCCTTTCAACCCAATTGTATGAAGAAGCCCGTGAGATCGCATTGGATTTTGTCGGCGCGGATCATAAGCATGATGTGATCATTTTTTGCAAGAATACATCCGAAGCGCTCAATATTCTGGCGAAACGCTTCCCCTTCAAACCGGGTGATATGGTGTTGACCACCGCGATGGAGCATCATTCGAACGATCTGCCCTGGCGTGCCCGGGCAGAGGTGCTGCATGCCAATGTGCTCTCTGATGGTTCATTGGATATGCAGGATTTTACAGAAAAATTGAAGAAATATTCCGGGCGTATAAAGCTGGTAGCTGTCACCGGGGCTTCCAATGTAACCGGTTTTATGCCGCCTATTTATGATATAGCAGAAATGGCTCACCAGCATGGAGCCATGGTCTCAATTGATTGCGCACAATTATTGCCGCATCGAAAAGTGGACATGCTGCCTTCAGACTCGCCCCGTCATCTGGATTTCATCCAGTTTGCTGCGCATAAAATATATGCGCCGATGGGTTCCGGCGGACTGGTTGGACCGCGTGATTTTTTCAATCAAGGCGAACCTGATTACCGCGGTGGCGGCACGGTTGAGATCGTTACTCTGGATGAAGTATTTTGGACCTCTGCTCCGGAACGTGATGAAGCCGGCAGCCCGAATGTGATCGGCGCCCTTGCCCTGGCGGAATCATTAAAATATTTTTCTGAAATTGGAATGAGCACCATCGCAGCCCACGAAGCGGAACTAACCCGTTATGCGCTGGAAAATCTCCTCGCGCTACCCGGTGTCCGTGTTTATGGCTCAACAGATCTGGACCAGGTGGAGAACCGTGTTGGAGCCATTCCATTTCAGGTGGAAGGGATGGCGCATGGTAAAGTGGCCGCGATCCTGGGGTTCGAAGGCGGTATTGGGGTAAGAAACGGATGTTTTTGTGCCCATCCATACATCCTCCGCCTGCTCAATATCACTGATGAAGAATATGCCCGTTTCCACGCTGAGGTGCTTAGCCATAACCGCACCCACCTGCCGGGGTTAATCCGTATGAGCTTTGGCTGCTATTCGAATTTCGAGGATGTGGACCGCCTGGTTGAAATGTTAAAACGGATCACCACTGGTGATTTTAAGGGTGATTATGTTGTTGATACAAGTTCCGGGTCCTATTACCCGCGCGGCTTTGATGCAAATTCCACAAGAAAATATTTTTCATTATAACGAGAATGCACTAAATCTGAATAAAGGAGAGTAACATGGCTGATCAAATGAACAAATGGGAACGTATACGAGCTGCTGTAAAAGGCGAGCCAACTGATCGAACCTGCGCAGCACTTTGGCGTCATTTCCCTGTTGATGACATGACCGCCGAAGGACTGGTGAAACGTACTTTGGACTTTCAAGCCAAGTTCGACTGGGATCTGGTTAAATTTACCCCGACAGGTACCTACAGTATCATGGATTGGGGAGCTGAAACCGCCTGGCAGCCAAACGATATGGGTGTACGCACTGTTGTTAAGTTTGGCGTAACCAAACCCGAGGAATGGGTGAGCCTTCCGAAATTGGATGCAACCAAGGGCTTTTATGGACAGCAAAACAAGGCACTGGGCATGGCGGCGAAGGAGTTGAAGGGAGAGGTTCCGATCCTGCAAACCCTCTTCAGCCCGCTGACCACCGCGCGCAAGCTGGCCGGAGACCGCGTCTTTACCGATCTCCGCAAGAATTCTGCTGCATTCAAAGCGGGCATGGAGACGATTACCGAGGTAACAATTCAATTTGCCCTGGAAGCCGTCAAAGCCGGCGCCACTGGCATGTTTTTTGCTACGCAAAATGGCTCTTATCGCTTCTTGAATGAAGCTGAATATAAGGAGTGGGGCGCCGAATATGATCTGCGGATTCTAAACGCCCTGCGCGAAAAAGTTGAGTTCCTGCTGATCCATATCCATGGTGAAGACACCATGTTTGATATGTTGACGAAATACCCGGTTAATATGGCGAACTGGCACGACCGGATCACTGCTCCAACGCTGGCTGAAGGCCGCAAGAAGTTCTCAGGCATGGTAGTTGGCGGTATTAATGAATGGAACACCCTGGTCAAGGGTTCCCCGGCTGAAATTGAAGCTGAAGTTAAAGACGCAATTGCTCAGACAAACGGCGGCAAGGGATTGATGATCGCCCCAGGCTGTGTTGTTCCCGGGCATGCCCCGGAAGAACATTTAATGATCGTGCGAAAAGCTGTGGAAAAATGACGGGGCTAGTAAAAAATGGAACAGGAGGTGTTGCGACTAGAATTATCGTGCAGATCGTAAGTATCCAGGCAAGGTTATAAGAATAATCGAATTTTAATATTTTCTAAAGGAGATTCTCATGACAACTGATACAAAGAAAGTTGGATCCGTAGAAGCCATTTTTAAGAAACTTACCGCTGTTGATTTGATCACAATGGTTGTGTTTGCCGCATTGTTCCGTATCCTATTCATGGTCTATAAGCTGGCCGAAATCATTTTCCCCTGGAATCACCCGGCCTGGTATTTCTTCTGCATGCTTTGTCTCGCCCCCGCGGTAATGATCGTTCGCAAACCCGGTGCAACCTTCCTCTTCACGGTTTCCTGGCTCGCGATCAACTTCTTCTTCCAGGGCGAAATCCCGCTGTGGTGGATCGGCGCTGCAACAATTCCTTTGATCCCTGAATGGTATATGTACATGCGCGCCAAGCAGATGGGCGGTGCGAAGGTCGCATTCACCAACCTGAAAGAGTTGGTTATTTATGGATTGATCTACACTGCATTGGCTTACACCACCAATATGCTGCTGATCATCTATGCCCTTGGAAACCCGATGCCCCGCATTTTGTTCTGGCCGGTTGGTCTCCTCGCCCTGATCATCGGTGCAGTTGGAACCTACGTTGGCTACCTGGTCGGTAACCGCATTTCAGGTCTGGTCGGCTAACTCGAATCTTATAATCTGGGGAGGCGTTTTAAATGCCTCCCCTTCTTTTTTGAAACGATCGAGGTGTGTATGGCAAGTCCTATCGAATTTTTTAGCAATGTCGAAAAAGACAGCTGGGTTCACCGTATGGATCCACGTGTAAAAATAATCATGGTGGTATGTTTGGCTTCCTTACCCCTCCTTTTTTCCGACCCCATATACCTGTTGGGGTGGTTCTTATTCTTTTCGTTGTTATTATGGACTGCGAAAATTGATATACGACCCATCATCGCCCTGTTTTATGGCGCGTTGATCATGGTGTTCGTATATATTATGTATGGAACCTTCCTGGCCTATCCTGCTGATGTGTTGGCTCTAGCCGGATTTGTTTGGAGATGGGGACCCCTGGTAGCCACGGATATTGGCTTCTACAATGGGCTGATCCTGGGTTCGCGGCTGCTGATCCTTCTTATGCCGGTAGTTTTGATCATTGCCACCACGGAACCCAGTCAGCTTGCCAAAGGGTTCATGAAGATGGGCATGCCAATTGTGATCTCTTTTATTCTTTTGGCAACCCTCCGGTTCCTGCCCCTTGTTTTTGAGGTGGCCACGCGTGTTATGGAAGCTCAAAGAGTGCGCGGTCTTAATTACAAGACGTTCAAGGAACGGATGAATAACTTTAAATTCCTGCTCCTACCCCTCTTCATTAATACACTCCGTCAGAGTCGTACGCTTGGCCTGGCAGTGGAAAGCAAGGGGTTTGGCGCCCGCAAGTGGAACGAGTTTTATCGTGACTTTGCCATGCATCCATCCGATTGGGCCATCCTGACCGTTTTAGGATGTTTTGTTATCGCCGTCTTATACGTTCGCTTTGGTCTGAATTTGGGTTGGACCGCGATCTATCGCCCCTAGACAGGGATATGGGATAAGGAGTACTAGCATGCCAGAACCTACACCTCAAGTTGTCATTGATATCCACGACCTGTCATTTCAGTACCCGCGTGGAACGACCCCCGCAATTAAGAACATAAACCTGCAGATCCGTGCAGGAGAATACGTGGTCATTACCGGACCGACCGGCAGTGGAAAGACCACACTGTCCATCTGCCTGAATAGCATCATTCCTCACCTGGTTGAAGGTGAATACAGTGGCGAGGTGACGGTAGGCGATTTGAAAGTCGCCGACCATCAGGTATTTGAGTTGACCGCTGTGGTCGGGATGGTTTTTCAAAATCCTGAAGATCAGTTATTTTCGCTAAATGTGACCGATGAAATTGCTTTTGGCGTTGAAAACATGGGCTATCATCGCGCTGAAATCATCAAGCGTGTTGATGAAGCAATTGAAAAAGTGGGCCTGGTCAGCCGCCGCAATTATTCCATCTTCCACCTCTCTGGTGGTCAAAAACAAAAAGTGGCAATTGCCAGCAACCTGGCGATCGCGCCGCAGATCCTGGTTTTGGATTCACCAACCGCCGATCTGGACCCAATCTCTTCGCGCGAGGTGGTTAATACTCTGCTTGACCTGCGAACCCGTGAGCCTTCCAAGACTTTTATCGTGGTTGACAGTGATATTTCGGATGTGATTACCCTTGCCGATCGGATCATCGTCATGGATAAAGGCGAGATCTTAATGGATAGCACGCCTGTTGATCTATTGCGTAACCATTTTCATGAACTGGATAAATTGGGTATTCGTATGCCCGATCATATTCGCATGATGCATTGGTTAACCAGCCGCTTCCCTGAATTGACCGATTTTTATCTGCAGGAGGATAAAGTACATCAGATCCTTGAGAAATATACTTCTTCCGGACGGCTGCGCTTCACGCTGCCGGCTGAGGCTGTTATTGTTCCCGCGGTGGAAAATCCGGTCGTCCGTTTTAAGGATGTTTCTTACACTTATACAAACGGCCCAACCATTCTCAAAAATGTCAGCCTGGATATCCAGCATGGGGAGTTCCTGGCAATTGTCGGCGAAAACGGTACCGGTAAGAGTACATTGATGAAGCTGATTTGCGGCTTGATACAACCTGTCAGCGGTAATATCGAAACCGCCGGGGTAAATACCACAACCTCCAAATTGGAAGATGTGCTCCAGCATGTGGGATATCTTTTCCAAAATCCTGACAATCAGCTTTTTATGGGAACAGTAGAAGAGGAAATCGCTTTTGGCCCGCGCAGGCGTAACTGCTCATCCGAGGAAGTCGCTGAACGTGTCAATGCTGCTCTTGATATGATGGGTCTTCAGGACGCCCGGCTGCAGCACCCCTTCACGCTCAGTCGCGGCCAGCGCCAACGCCTGGCGGCGGCAACTGTTTTGGCCGCTCAGCCCAAACTGCTCCTGCTTGATGAACCCACGACAGGCCAGGATCAGGTCGCGCTGGATAGTCTGATGCACCTCACCGAACACCTTATCAAGGATCTTGGCGCGAGTGTGATCATGGTTACCCATGATATGGACCTGGTGGCACGCTACGCCACACGTATGATCGTTTTGGACAAAGGCAAGATCCTGCTGGATGGAACACCATTGGAACTCTTCAGCAAGCAACAGGAAATCCTGGCGAAGGTATCCTTAAATCCGCCCTGTATGATCTCCCTCACCAATAACCTGTCCGGTAACTGTGACTGCATTCCCAGTTATAAATGGGCAGTTGATGGTGCTATTATCACTTAACAGTTTGACTGGTTTGCGGGACTTATCGCAGGTTCTATCCCGGTCATTCATTGTATAGGAGTAGAAATGAAAAATCGAAAATTATTGATGATTCCTGGACCAATTGAATTTGATCCCGAGGTTTTGGCCGCCATGTCGGCGCCCACTACCAGTCATGTGGCCCCTAATTTTATCGAGATCTTTGGGCAGGTGATTGAAAAAACGCGCAAAGTATTTTTGGCAGATGAGGCAAATTGGAAAGGTCAGCCCTTTATTGTGGCTGGCACCGGCACTCTTGCAATGGATATTGCCGCCGCGAACCTGGTTGAACCGGGCGATAAAGCGCTTCAAGTGGTGACGGGTTATTTCAGTGATCGGTTTCAAACCATCATGGAGCGGTATGGGGCGCAGGTCAGCCGGGTGGAAGCACCGGTTGGCGGCCGGCCTGAATTGAGCGAAGTTGAGAAAAAACTTAAGGAAGGCTTTAAGATCCTGGCTGTGACACATGTCGATACCTCAACCGGCGTGATCAATGATATCAAGGGCTTGGCCGCCTTGAGCCAAAAATATGGCGCACTCCTGGTGGTTGATGGAGTATGTTCGGTGGCTGGTGAGGAGCTCCGCATGGCTGAATGGGGAGTTGACCTGGCTTTTACCGCATCACAGAAGGCGATCGGAGTTCCCCCCGGGCTGGCACTGGTGGTTGCGGGGCCGCGTGCTGTGGCTGCGTATCAAAGTCGCAAGGTGCCGGTAATGAACTATTATGCCGATTGGACCAATTGGCTGCCGATCATGCAGGCCTATGAATCGCGCAAGGCGGCATACTTTGCCACCCCCGCTGTAAACCTGGTCAATGCCTTGAATGTCAGTTTGACACAGATCCTTGCAGAGGGGATGGACGCCCGCTTTGCCCGCCATCAAAAAATTGGCCGGGCGTGCAGGGCAGCCCTGAGCGCCATGGGCTTGGGACAGGTGCCATTGAAAGATGAATATGCCGCGAACACATTAACCGCCCCGCGCTACCCGCAGGGTGTCGATGGGGCAAAGCTGTTGGGCTCGATCAACAATCAGGGTGTTATCCTGGCTGGTGGATTGCACCCTGCCATCCGTGCTGAGTATTTCCGCATCGGGCACATGGGTGCGTGCACTCAGGGGGACCTCCTTGCGACCATTGGCGCAGTTGAAAAGGGATTGGTCGAATGCGGCTATATCCCCGCCGCCAGCGGTTTAGAAGCGGTGCTAAAGGCCTAGCCACCTAAAATTCCAGAACCTGTATAGAATGATGGCTGTCCAAAAAAAAACGGATAGCCATCTGTTTTCATAAAATTCGGCATTGGGTTGGAAATTAATTTTTGACAATTATTAAAACGGGAAATGACACCATCATAAAAACATGATACCTATAACTCACGATCAGATCATAAATGAAGTATTACACCACACACAGACAGACCCACATAAACGAGGGTCAGGCCTTTCAGATTTTATCCTCGGCGCACAGGATGGCCTTGTAAATGTCCTCGGCGTTGTGCTGGGAATAGCGGCAGCGACAAACGATGTTCGCGTGGTTTTAGTGGCCGGGCTGGCTACCACGTTTGCGGAATCCATTTCCATGGGGGCGGTCGCATTCACCACCACATTGGCGGATGCAGATATGTATCAAAGCGAACGCGAGCGTGAATACCGTCATATTGTGGAAACGCCTTTCCTTGAAATCAAAGAGATCCGCAATATTTATGAGGAAAAGGGATTTAAAGGCGACCTGCTTGATCGGATTGTAGAAACGATCACCACAAACCAGGATGTGTGGGTGGCGGTAATGATGGCAGAAGAACATCAACTTGCGCCTGTGGATAGGAAGACCGCATTTAAGGCTGCCTGGGTTGTCGGTATCTCCGCTGTCCTTGGGTCGCTTGTTCCTGTGGTGCCATTCTTGTTTTTACCAGTTGTAACGAGCATGTGGATGTCGGTGGTTGTCACCGCGCTGGTATTATTTGGGATCGGCGCCTACAAAGCCCGTATGACGGTCGGCAAGCCGATGCGCAGCGGCGTGGAAATGATGATCATTGGCACGCTTAGCGCTTTGGCGGGGTATTTGGTGGGTGTCATTCTCAAAGTTCCAACCGTACCTTAATTCTGTAAATAAATTTGAAATAACAATATAAACCCGGCACCTCGAAAAAAACCGACTATCTAAAGTCGGTTTTTTTCGATTCCCAAAAAAAACCATCCAACTCAGAAGGGTTCAGTTCTAATGAGGTTAAACCCAATTGAGGCGCTTGTATCAGCTAAATCGGACCCAATGATGATGATCATATGACAATAGTAACAAATGTCATAATTGTAATTATTACGCCAGTCACAATAATTAAGCCAATAATTACTGGATTTGTCTTATTAGTGGGATAAATCACAATCGATTGTGCATTAAAAAAGGAGGTCTTCTATGCTCGAAAGCAATGTGCAAGAAACCGCGATGACACGAGGAGTTTCGCGGCGCGACTTCCTAAAGTTCTGCTCGATGATGGCTGGCGTATTGGCTCTGCCTCGCTCCTATTCGAATTACATCGAAAAAGCCCTGGCTGCTCCAAAGCGTTTACCGGTGATCTGGTTGGAGCTTCAGGATTGCGCGGGTTGTACAGAGGCGTTGTTGCGTGCCACACAACCGACCGTCTCCCAGCTCGTGTTGGATGTCCTTTCGGTGGATTACCATGAGACGATCATGGCCGCTTCAGGGAACCTGGCAGAAGAAGCAAAACAGGCTACCATCAAAGCGGGGGGATACCTGCTGGTTGTCGAAGGTTCAATTCCACAAGGTGACAGCGAATTTTATTGCACGATCGGCGGTAAATCTGCGCTGCAATTGCTTAATGAGGCAGCCTCAAATGCGGCAGCCGTTGTAGCAGTTGGGAATTGCGCATCTTTCGGCGGTTGGCCCATGGCCAGCCCGAATCCGACCAACGCCACATTTACGAGCGAGTTGATCAAAGACAAACCGGTCATGAATTTACCCGGCTGTCCGTATAACCCGGTTAACTTAACTGCCGCCATCGTCCACTTCCTGACCTTCGGTGAATTACCCGCAATGGATGACTTGCATCGTCCATTGTTCGCCTATGGCGCGCTCATCCACAACAATTGTCCAAGGCGCGGTCACTTTGACGCAGGTGAGTTTGTGACTGCCTGGGGTGATGTGGGGCACAACAAAGGCTGGTGTTTGTATAAGATGGGATGTAAAGGCCCTGTTTCCTTCCATAATTGCCCGGCGGTTGAGTATAACGATGGAACCAGCTGGCCGATCAAAGCTGGTCATGGTTGTATTGCCTGTTCAGAACCAAACTTCTGGGAATTGGGTGTTTATAACCAGGCTAGCCTGCAGCAGTATGCGCCTCCCACCACTTTTGCACCTGTTCAACTGCCGACGCAGAAGATCGATCCTGCAACAGCGGGTCTGATCGGCGCTGTGGCCGGAGCCGCTGTTGGCGCAGCGGGTGTGGCTGCCTACAAATCCCTTTCCAAACCGGACGAGGAAGAACCAACCCCGCCTGCGAAGAACGCTGAAAAATAGGAGGCTGAGATGACACTTAGCCGCAGGGATTTTTTCAAAGTTGCCGGGTTGGCTGTTGGCGGCGCTTGGGTTACCGCAAAACCTGTGCTGGCGAGTTCGGGTGAAACAGATCCGAATGAATACGTTGCCATGCTCTATGATGCGACGATATGTGTGGGTTGTAATGCCTGCACAAATGCATGCCGCACGTGGAACAAAACCACAGACGAGGTGGATGAACGCGGACTCTACGATGCGCCCAGGGAACTTTCAGCCGATACCTGGACAATGATCCAGCTATATCAAGGCGAAAATGAATACTCGTTCGTCAAACGCCAGTGTATGCACTGCGTTGACCCGGCATGCGTCAGTGGCTGCCCGGTAGAGGCGCTTCAAAAGACAGCGGAAGGGCCGATAACCTATGATAAGGACCGGTGCATCGGGTGCCGCTATTGCATGTATGCCTGTCCGTTCCATGTACCGCGGTTTGAATGGGATAAGGCGCAAATGCCTGTGATCGCAAAATGCACTTTGTGCGCGGACCGCCTTAAGGATGGGAAGCAAACTGCATGCGCAGAGATCTGTCCCACCGGCGCGTTGATCTGGGGTAAAAGAGGCGATTTGATCGCGGAGGCGGAAAAACGCATCAAAGAGGAACCCGCCCGTTATGTTGACCATATTTACGGCAAGGACGATGCCGGCGGTACTTCCGTGATGTATCTTTCCGGAGTTTCATTTGATAAATTGGGATTGGAAGACCTGGGTACGCAGCCAATTCCCGAAATTAGTGAAGGGACTGCAAAGATCGTTCTGCCCGGCGTTTTGGTGGGAGCCCCCATCTTGCTGGGGTTGATCCGTATGACCGCCAAACGCGGCGGGTGGGAGGATACATGGCCGCTCTAACGCGCTCCAATAAATCAACCGCCAATAATATCCCCTTCATGTTCTGGCCCCTGGCGGCGCTGACCGTGCTAGGTGTTGGGCTGGTAATTTATCGTCTCGTTGCCGGCTTGGGCGCCACAACGAATTTAAGCGATCATTACCCGTGGGGAATCTGGATCACGGTCGATCTGTTTATAATTCCAGCGGCGGGTGCGGCATTTACCATTTCGCTTATATCGTACTTCCTGGGACGGGATGATTATCATTCCATCATACGCCCGGCGGTGCTGGCGGGTCTTCTGGGCTATTCTGTTGTTGGGATCCTGCTCCTGCTGGATATTGGCCGCTGGCCTCAATTTTATAATATTCTGGTGCCGGGTTTCATCAATCTGCATTCCTTCCTTGAAGAGATCAGTCTTTGCGTAACATTGTATACAGGCATTCTGATACTTGAAGTCGCGCCTGTGTTCCTGGAAAAATGGGGATATCAGGTACCCATTCGCTGGATCGAACGCGGCATCTATGTGATCGCCGGGGCAGGTATCGTGCTTTCCATGCTGCACCAATCATCGCTCGGTTCAATGTTCCTGTTAATGTCGCATAAGCTGCACCCGCTTTGGTGGACTCCGGCCCTGCCGCTCTTGTTCTACCTACAGGCTGTTTATACCGGTCTCAGCATGGCCGCCATAGCCATCAGCCTGATATGGAAGGCAATGGGATTGCCGATCGATCGAAAACTATTCCGTCGTATTGGCCAGGCGATGAGTATCAATCTGATGCTCTACGCAGCCATCAAGATCGGGGATTGGATGGGTGCCGGAGAAATTCCCCTGCTGCTTAAGCCGGATACCTTTGGCTATTTGGCATGGTTCCAGTTTTTGATCGGCATCATTCTGCCCCTCGTGATCCTGCTTTCGAAGTTAGTCGGGCATACATCCGGTCCATTTTGGGCGGGTGTCTTTGCCTTGATCGGGACGTTCATTGAACGCCTGGTCGTCTCATGGATCGGATTGGCTGAACCCGGGCCTGTTACTTATTTCCCATCCCTCACAGAAATATTTATCACGATCGGAATGCTGGCTGGCGCCTTCCTGCTCTACGGAGTGGTCGTTCGTTATTTCAAGTTATTCCCTGACCATGCCTGAAATTTTTACCATTCACTCCACCCTAAAGGAGAACTAAAAAATGACAAGAATAGCAATTGATCCCATTTCCCGTATTGAAGGACATCTGCGTATTGAGGTTCAGGTGGATGGCGGCGCAGTTACCGACGCCTGGGCATCCAGCACCATGTTTCGCGGGATCGAGATCATCCTTAAAGGACGTGACCCGCGTGAAGCCTGGGTAATGACCCAGCGTATTTGCGGTGTCTGAACGACTGTACATGCACTCAGCTCCGTGCGAGCTGTCGAAAATGCCCTTGGAATTGAAATCCCGAACAACGCGCGTATTTTGCGCAACATTATTGAAGGTATCCAATACGTTCAAGACCATGTCATCCATTTCTACCACCTGCATGCCCTGGATTGGGTGGATGTGGTCAGTGCTTTGGATGCAGACCCGGTCAAGACATCCGAATTGGCTCAATCCATTTCTGATTGGCCAAAATCCAGCGCCGATTATTTTAAGATAATCAAAGATAAATTAGCCGGCTTTGTGGCAAGCGGGCAGTTGGGGCCGTTTGCCAATGCCTACTGGGGGCACCCTGCATATAAACTTCCGCCCGAGGCAAATTTAATGGCAGTTGCCCATTATCTTGAAGCACTTGAATGGCAGCGTGATGTCATCCGTGCCCATGCCTTGCTCGGCGGGAAGAACCCCCACCTGCAAACCTACCTCGTGGGCGGTATGGCTTCGCCGATCGACCCCACCAGCCAGGCTGCCATCAACGCGGATACCATCGCACAGATTCAAGGTATGTTTGCACGCGCCAAGGAATTTGTGGATAAGGTTTACCTGCCCGACGTGCTGGCTGTTGCACCCTTCTATTTGGATTGGGCTTCGATCGGCGGCGGTGAAGGCAACTTCCTGTCTTATGGCGATTTCCCCGGCGCAGACGGAAAACAATGGATGCCGCAGGGCTTTATCCTGGGCAAAGACCTGAGCAAGGTATATCCACTCGATCAAAAGGATATCACCGAGCATGTCTCTCATTCATGGTTCAAATATGAAGATGAGACCAAAGGCCTGCATCCATCTGAAGGCGAAACCGTCCCGAATTTCACAGGGCCCAAACCGCCCTTTAAATTCCTTGAGACCGATCAAAAATATACCTGGATGAAAGCCCCGCGCTTGAAAGACCATGCCATGGAAGTCGGACCGCTGGCACGTATGCTGGTTGGGTATGCAAGCGGGCATAAACGGATCAAGGAGGTTGTCGACCTGGTTCTCGGCAAACTTGGCGTTGGACCCGAAGTTCTATTCTCCACCCTGGGCCGTACCGCTGCGCGCTGTATAGAAACCGTTGTGGTGGCGGAACAACTTAGCGAGTGGACCAATGAATTGATCGCCAGCATCAAGAGCGGCGACACGAGGATCCATTCAGGGTCCGAGATGTGGGATCCCAAGAATTGGCCAGCCGAGGCCCAAGGCTGGGGCTTTACTGAAGCGCCTCGCGGCGCGCTGGGTCATTGGGTCAATATTAAGGATACGAAGATCGCCAATTATCAGGCCATTGTTCCCAGCACCTGGAACTGTTCACCGCGTGATGCAAAAGGCGTACCCGGCCCCTATGAATCTGCGCTGATTGGCACGCCGATCGCTGACGAAGCGAAGCCGCTTGAAGTGCTGCGCACAATCCATTCATTTGATCCGTGCATGGCTTGCGGAGTGCATTTGCTGGATGTGGATGGGAATGAGATCAATCAGGTAAGTCTCGACGCGGCCGATCAGTACAGCAACCCGCTGTTGAAAGTCCGCGGCGCCCGCTGATGTTTGATAAGCCTGCTTTCAAAACCCTCGTGTTGGGCGTTGGCAATAAACTGCTTTCCGATGAGGGTGTGGGGGTGCATGTTGTTGAGCGTTTGGCTGCAGGCTATGGGATACCGGAAGAGGTCCATCTCCTGGATGGGGGGACGCTGGGAATGGACCTCCTGTATTACCTTGAAGGGATAGACAACCTTTTACTCGTGGATGCAGTAGAAACGCATAAGGATCCCGGCACTCTCATCCGCCTTGAAGGGGAGGAAGTGCCGGCATTTCTTTCGCTTAAGATCTCGCCGCATCAACTTGGGGTGCCTGATATGCTTGCCGCCGCGAGATTTAAAGACTTATACCCAAAACGACTGGTCCTCTGGGGCATTCAACCCGAATTATTGGATATCGGTCTCGACCTATCCCCGTTGATTGAATCTAAAATGGACATCCTGATCGGGAATGTGGTCGAACAACTAAGGATTTGGGGCCATCTTATCAAACCATGAGGTGGTTTAAACCATG
>CAYLOW010000052.1:1936-17965 GCA_964385315.1 uncultured Anaerolinea sp. | reverse complement strand
TAGCCTAGGCTCTGCCTTAGAAGCCCCCGCATTCATGCGTGGGGATTAGTCACTCCCTCATCTTGCAAAACCTTTTTTCTTGATCCCAAATACAAGCAGATTGATTTTTAAGGCATTGGGACTTACGAACGATCTTATCACAATTCGCAACACAAGTTATTGTATCGAATTTAAATACCATACACCCGGGATTGAGCTGTTGTACTTCCTGGGTGCAGCATCCATTAAGGGTGTTCAAGTTATACCCTGGCGGACAATTGGTCATCCCTGCTTGAGCGGTTGGAATAACACAAGCCGGGTTGCATACATTAATTTCAAAGGTCGTAGCCATCAGCCCCGTGCATGCCACCATTTGTCTGTCGTTTTTCATGCCCGCATCCGTACACCTAAAATGCTTGGTAAGCACTTCAAAAGTTGAGCCTTTATTCAAAAGGATCAAATTATAAGGATCTTTTTCATAGCAATATCTGCTGCTTTCTTCAGCAACCGGAACCTGACATGAGGTTGAAGGTAAAACATTCGCAGCATCCTCCTCGCAGTATGGAGCAAATTCTGGAGTAGAAGAGGCTGTCGGAACCGGCATCGTGGGGAATTCGGTTGGCAAAGCTGTCGCTGATTCCATCGGGGTAACACTTGGACCCGGCGTCAAAGGACTCTTCTGCGAGAAGATCAAATTACAGGCAGAACTGCTTATAATCAATAATATCCCAGTAAATAATATATTCGTGATGTGTTTATTCATGCATATTTCTCCTCAAGATTAAAACTTTTCGCCACACGTAATTAGAAAATATTCACAGCATGCTAATACTCAGGTATTATACAGAGTATCTTGATGAATTTCCATATGATCCTGTCCCATGTCAATAACACCCCGCAAAACAACTTTCGTCCCCTATAGACCTAAATCAATTCTTAACAAGCATAAACGCGCCGACCATTGGTTCTGGGCCCGTTACAGCGCCTATCCCTATCTTGGCTGCCAGCATGGCTGCGAGTTCTGCTACTGCCGGGAACAAAAATATTCCCCCTACGCAGATCCAGCCGATTTTTCACATGTCATCAAGGTCAAGGAGAATGCTCCTGAACTTCTCCGCCGTGCCCTGAGAAATGCCCCGCTTGATGCCATATTTACCGGCGACTACCAGCCGGCTGAACGTAAATACGAAATATCCAGGCAGATGTTGGAAATCTGTCATGAAACCGGGTTCCCGGTTTTCGTGTTGGAGCGAAATCCCGGCATTTTACGGGATCTAGACATTCTAAAAGCCATCAACCAAAAATCTCGCGCAGTCGTCTCGTTCAGTATTCTCAGCACACCGGATTCGATCAATTATGATCGAGTAAGTCAGATGGAAAATCTAGCCCCCCCGGCAAAAAAGAGATTCGATGCAATGCAAAAGATCGCGATTGCTGGAATTCCGGTAGGTGTATGCATGATGCCAATTTTGCCCGGCCTCTGTGATGACTCCTCCAACCTTGAATCCGTTGTCCAGTGGACAGCAGACCACGGAGGAACCTTCTTAATTGCCTCAGGATTGACCCTTGCTGACCAGCAAAAAGACTATTTCTTTGATATTCTTCTCAAGCGTTTCCCAGATTTGCTGGTTCTTTACAAACGTTTATATCCACCGAAAAGTTATGGACAGGTTGGGGACAGATGGCGTGAGACTGCTCTGCGAATTCGGGAGGCCTGCGTTAAGTATGGTATCAGCGACCGGGTGCCACGACCGATAATTCCCGGGGAGAAACGCGCCCGCAACAAACGCGTGGTCGAATTACTCGCAACCCGGCTGTACGAGATGGAATTAAATGCAGAACCAGAACATCAACTCTGGAATTACCGCAAGGCAGCGTGGGCTATAGAAGACATGCCAGAGGATATAAGTCTCGTATATCGCACATTCGGGTTGAAAGGGGTGGAAAATATTCCAGATGTCGGACAGGAAATGGGAAGGACGGTCGAAAAGCTCATCCTTAAAGACAACCCAACCAAAAAACAAAATGCGGATTCAGAAGAGATTTACTCAGTAAATAAGAATTAATAACAAAAACATCCGTATATTCAAATCCCGGCTTTAATACCTTCCCCGCTTAACAACAGCCTCAGGGTTTGCCAGCTCATCCAATCTTGCGGGGAATATTTGGACTGCACAAGCCTTGAATTCTGGAATTTTTGCCTGTGGATCAAGCACATCATTTGTTAGAAGGTTGGCAGCGGCTTCAGAAAAGTGGAATGGGATAAATACCACACCGATCGTCGTCTTCTCAGTGACGGTTGCACGTAGAACCACCTCGCCCCGCCTCGATGTGACTCGAACAGGATCGTCATTTTTAATACCATGGATTGACGCATCAGCGGGGTGCAGTTCCACTCGGGCTTCGGGATAGGCTTCGTTGAGCGAGGAATGGCGAGTCATAGAACCACCATGCCAATGCTCAAGCACGCGCCCGGTGGTTAGAATGAAAGGATATTCATCATCAATGGTTTCCATAACCGGTACATAATCCAAAATGTGAAATTTTCCACGCCCCCGCGGGAAAGTTTCAGTAAAAAGAGTCGGTGTACCGGGATGATTTATGTCAGGCACTGGATATATCAAACCAACCTGATCAATTCGCTCATAGGTAATGCCTGCGTAATCCGAATTGACGCTCGCCATTTCATTGAAAATTTCAGAAGGGTCCGAATACTCCCAGAAAGCGGATCGAAATCTGCTTTGGCTGGTCTTTAGAGCAGCCAATCTGAATTCGAGACGAAGTGCTAAATCACAGATGATCTGCCAATCCACCCGCGCCTCACCCCGCGGGGAATGAGCAGCACGCACGCGTTGTACACGGCGATCAGTGTTGGAAAACGTCCCATCCTTTTCTGCAAAAGGAGTCGCGGGCAGGAAGACATCTGCAAATGCCGCAGATTCGGTCATGAACAGGTCCTGGGCAACAATAAATTCCAGCTGTTCCATGTGCTTTCGGGTTTGGTTCAAATTCGGCTCAGACATCATTGGGTTCTCCCCCATGATATATAAAGAGCGTACGCCGCCTGCATGCGCATTGCCAAGAATCTCAGTGGTGGTTAAACCCAATTTACACGATAGCCCGCCGGCTTCGATATTCCATTTCTTCTCCCAGATGGCAGCGTTTTTTTCATCATCCACGCGCATATACCCGGGATAATGGAAGGGCATACATCCCATATCGCTGGCACCTTGAACATTGTTTTGGCCCCGCAAGGGATTCAATCCTGTACCATCACGGCCAATATGGCCGGTTAAAAAGGCAAGGTGTATAAGTGCCATCGCACTGGCTGTGCCATGCGAAAGTTGTGAAATACCCATACCCCAATAAATTGCAGCATTTTTTGCTTTGGCGTAAATACGTGCCGCCTTACGAATATCATCAGCGGCAACACCAGAAATCTCACCGGCGTATTCTGGTGTGAACTTTTCAAGACTATCAATAAATTCCGTATATCCTTCTGTTCGATTATTAATAAACTCCTGATTGACCAATTTTTCTTTGACAATGACATGCGCCATCGCAGAGAAAACAGCTACATTGGTACCGGGCTTAAGTGGAATCCACAATTCGGCAAAATCCACCAGCTCAACGCGGCGCGGATCAATCACGATCAATTTCGCCCCAAATTTACGTACTGCCTCTTTCATCTGCAAAGCGATTATCGGATGGTTTTCCGTTGTATTCGACCCTGTGACGATGAACACATCATTTTGGAGTACCTGGGAAGCAGTATTGCTCATCGCGGAAGAACCAACAGCCTGTTGAAGAGCTACCACCGACCCAGCATGACACAAACGTGTGCAGTGGTCCACGTTATTGGTGCGGAAGATAGTGCGATATAGTTTCTGTATAATGTAGTTATCTTCATTCGTTGCCTTTGCGCATGCATAGACTGCCATAGCGTCAGACCCATCCCGAAGATAGATCTTCGCAAGATTATCAGCAACGATGTCGAGGGCGGAAGACCAGTCTGTTTCGATCCAGTCCCAGGGAGTGGAGGAAATGGAATTCAGCGATTTATTTCCAAGTTCAGGAGCATTTTTCCGAGAACCAATTCCCTGGTCGCCGGTTAATAAATATCTCCTCACCATTGGCGTTGTGATTCTCCTTGGGTGATAAACAAAATCATAACCGAAGCGTCCTTTAACGCACAAATTTCCATGATTAACCGGCGAGTTGAACGGTGAAGTAATTTTGAAGATGTGATCATCCTTGACGTGCATCTCTAAAGCACATCCAACGCCGCAAAAAGGACAGGTGGTAGTGATGATCCGGTCAGGTTTAATCATTGGAACTCCAAATCACGTCAAGCTCTTTCGTTAATAATCCAAGATACAAAGCCGGCATCTCATGCCGACGACGCATACAAGGCATTCAAATCGTAATCAAAACAATGGCGGCCAGTGCGATCAGGATGCCGGTCAACTGGATTGGCGTAACGCGTTCCTTCAAAATGAACCACGCCAGAAGAACAGTCGACCCGGGATAAAGAGAACCAAGCACTGCAGCTACATCCATGCGTCCCATACGGGCAGATAAGGCATATAGAGCATTACCCGCAGAATCCAACACACTGCTGATTAAGATCGGAATCCAGCTTTTTCGGGTTGGAAGCCAGGGCTGATGGGTTGCGATCGAATAACCCAGCAGGCTTGTAATGGATGCTACACGGGTAGCTGCAAGAGGCCATAAAATCGATTGTCCACTTCCCCGATCAAGAAAAATAAAAAATATCGCAAAACATATGCCGGACAACAGGGGCAGGAAAATTTTTTCGACCTGAATTTTGACACCCAATCCTCCAGCTATCAGCCAAACAGCTGCAAGTGCAAGGATAAACCCAATCAACGTACTGGTACCAGGCAACCCGTCAGAAAATACACCTACCAAGACTGGCAACCCCGCCGCAACCAGAGCCGAAACCGGTGAGGCTATGCTCATTTGCCCGGAAGCCAGTGCACTATACAACAGAGCCAACCCGACCCCCCCTCCAATTCCTGCAATGCAGCCCCAAATAAGGTCATGAATTGGAGGAATAGGTTCGCCAGTGACGTACCCCAGGATCAATAGAGCAATCAGACTGATTGCGTGCGACGCAATCACTGCCCCACAGGGGTTTGTGCGTTTCACTGCCATGCCACCACTAAAATCTCCGGCACCCCAGGTTACGGCACATGCAAGCCCGTAGAAAACCGCTAAATGTTCCATACTATTTTCTTTTTTTCCGAGCGCCAGTTTGGATGTCGATCTCCTGCGGAGCCATCCCCTGTTCCAATAAAAATTCACGCTTCGGTTTAAGCGCGCCGGTCGGGCATACCGCTACACATTGACCGCATAAAACGCACGATGTATCAGGGATTGCCCGGCTGTAGAATGTATCAACCTGGGTATCAAATCCGCGGTTGCTAAAATTGAGCGCGTAAGTATATTGCGCGTCCTCTGCACAGACTTGCACACAATGCCAGCATAAAAGGCATTTTGAATAATCCCGGATATACATTGGGTTATCATCTTTAACATCCACCTCACGGCGTTTACCATCAGGGAAACGGTCCGCCAACGCCCCATACTCGATCATCATATTTTGGATATCCACTGCTTCAGACAGGTCCAGGGTGGAAGCCAGCAATTCAAGAATGGTTTTTCGCGCTCGAATTACCTTCTCACTTCGAGTCTGGACCTTCATGTTGTTCGCTGCCTTGACGATGCAAGCAGGCTGTAGCACCCTCTGTCCCTCGACTTCGACAACGCAGATCCGGCAAAGGCCCTTGGCAGTTATCGCTTCATGAAGGCAAATCGTCGGAATGTCAACTCCATTGTCACGCGCAACCTCGAGTAAGGTTTTATCATCCTCTGTTGTAATAATTTTCCCATCCATTAAAAAACTAATAGTCATATGTTTACCTTATTTTGATAATGATGGTTCGTCAATAATACCGCAAGCATTTAATTAATGGTTTTGATCACTTTAATTTTTCCAATCACTTTGATGTGCTCGATTGCTATTTTTTTAAACTACCGGACCTCAAGCATTATCCTGGCCGCCACCATTCTCTTGTTGACCAACTTCAAAGAGCGTTGGCCATAATTTCATTGCTGACAAGACCGCGCTTCCAGCTGTTTGTCCCAAACCGCATAAACTCGCATCCGTCATCGTCCAACATACATCTTGAAGGCGGTCAAAATCACCAGCGATAACATTTCTTTGGGCAACCCGCTCAAGAATTTCCATTTGGCGCTGAGTCCCCATTTGACAGGGGTAGCACTTACCGCAAGATTCATGAGCAAAGAACCTCCCCAGCCTATTCAAAACATCAGGGATACTGCGTGTTTCATCAAAGACCATCACAACTCCGGAACCCAAGGGAAGCCCGACTGCGCGCAAATCTTCAAATGTGAGCTTAATATCCAAGTGTTCAGGTGTGGCAAATGCACCAGCGGCTCCGCCAAACAAAACTGCCTGTAATCGCGGATTCCTGACATTTTTTATTCGGCTATTCCCTGAAGAACGACCAGGCAAGGGGCCGCCAGCCATATCTAACAGGTCACGCAAAGTTATACCAAACGGTACCTCATACAATCCCGGCTTTAAAACATCACCAGAGACACAAAAGAGTTTTGGGCCCGGAGAAATTTCAGTTCCTATTTTGCGATATTCAGCAGAGCCTTTGGAAATGATCAGAGGAAGATTACAAAGGGTTTCCACATTATTTATGACAGTCGGTTTACCAAACAAGCCAGCAGTGGTTGGAAAAGGAGGTTTCACACGTGGAAAACCACGCCTGCCTTCAATCGATTCAAACAATGCGGTCTCTTCCCCACAAATATATGCACCCGCACCGACACGAATTTCAATATCAAACCCCTTACCAAGATAGCCCGCTAAACGCGCCTCGATCAAGGCGTTTTCGAGGACAGGGTTGATGTATGGATATTCACCACGAAGATATACATAACCCTTGCCTGCGCCAATCGCATACGCAGCAATACACATCCCTTCGATAATTCGATGCGGATCATCCAAAAGTAAAACCCTATCCTTAAAAGTACCGGGCTCGGATTCATCTGCGTTACAGACTATATATTTTTGATCGGCCTTCGCTTTTGCTGCTCCGCCCCATTTAATTCCTGTAGGAAATGCCGCGCCGCCGCGCCCAACCAGACCTGAGGCTTTATCGGTTTCAGCGATCACTGCATCAGGAGTCATTGTCAACGCTTTTTTATAGGCATTATATTCGCCATATTTTTCGAGGGTTGTTGTGCCGTTACCGCAATTTGCAGTTAACTCCCGGATTGTGCCATAAACATAGGATTTCGGCACACCCAGATCAAATGAAAGGAAATCTGATCCAATATTCGTTTCAGCGATATCGTCAACGAGCGCAGCTGGAGCCTGCTCGCAAAGTCCAAGACACGAGCTCCGTTCGATGGTTAGAGAAAGGTCCTTGGTCGTCTGATTCGGATCGACCTCATAATGGTTGCAAAGATGTTTTAACAACATATCAGCGCCTTTAAGCGCACAGGCTTGATCCGTACACACCCGAATAATCTTCCTGCCAACAGGTTTATTGTAAAACATCGAATAAAATTCAATCACGCCATGAACCTCAGCGAAAGGTATACCCAGGGCCTTCCCAATCTCAGCAGAAATTTCCTCAGGAAGCCAACCATATATTTTTTGGACAGCATGAAGAGAGGGCAATAAACCAGAACGTCCCAAAGGAATAAAAGGGGCAATGGCTGATTTTAATTGGGTTAGATCGATATCCGACATGTGTACTCCAATATGCCGAGTATAACCGATACAATTTTTATGGTGAAGAAACTATTTTTACAGCACAGTTGGGGAAAACCATGATTTGTCTTTTTATGACAATTCTCATGCTAAAAATAACTTCCCATATCGTGTATAATTATATATAATATATAATTATGGAAACAAAAGTGGAAGAGAAGGAAGTTATACACAAACCGCTTAAAGAAGAAATTTATGATGCGCTCCATCGTCAGATTATCGCAGGAAAGCATAGGCCCGGCGACTGGCTTAGACAGGAAGACCTCGCCACCCAAATGGGTGTGAGCATGACCCCGGTGCGAGAGGCGTTAGATCTCCTGGTTTCCTCAGGGCTTGCCGAGCGGGTACCCTACCGAGGTGTACAAGTACGTCAAATGACTCCCAAGGATATGGCAGACGCTTATGGTTTAAGGTTAATTCTCGAAGCAATGACCGCCCGCGAGGCAGCTCACCATATAACAACAGAACAGGTATTAAAACTTGAAAAAATCCTGGCTGAGATGAAGAAATTTATCAAATTGAGTGAAATGCCGAAGGAACGGCAATTGAGCCGCGAATTTCATGCAATTGTTGCTGAGGCATCAGGAAATGAACTCCTGACTAAATTATATGCGATCGTTGCGAATACATTCCCAGATTGGCTTTTATATGAAGCCGTATATCGCAAACCTGAGCTGCTCCCAAGCAGCACAGCCCAAACATGCGAAGAACATGCGGCAATCCTGGATGCGTTAAAAAATGGTGATGCAGAGCAAGCCATACAAAAATCTCTGGAGCATATATTGGATTCAGGAAAATGGATGGAAGAATACCTTAACATCCCTGCGGAATTGTTAAGGGAAAAAGAAGATTTGGCAAAATTCATGATCAGAAACTCAAAATAGGAGGCAGTATGTCAGAAGAATTGTTTAAAGAGATGGCACAAAGCATTATTGATGGGGATTCGGATATCTCCGCCGAGCTTGCAAAAAAAGCCGTCGAGTTGAAGATTCACCCGTTGGAAGCCATTTCAAATGGATTCGTGGTTGGTGTGACTTATATCGGCGATCAATTTGGCAAAGGTGAGGCCTTCCTGCCTGAACTGGTCATGGCTGGTGAAGCAATGAAAGCAGCCATCGCAGTGCTGGAGCCTGAACTATTGAAACTCGGCGAAACCCGTGAAATGCTGGGCCGTGTCGTCCTGGCCACCGTGGAAGGCGACATCCATGAGATCGGCAAGACCCTCGTGGGAACCATGCTCAGCGCTTCGGGTTTTGAAGTCATTGATCTCGGCGTTGATCAACCTGCCGACAAGATCATTGGAAAAGCGCTTGAAGTAAATGCGAACATAATTGGCATGAGCGCATTATTAACCACCACCATGGTCCGTCAGCGCGAGGTTATTGAAGAATTGGACAAGGAAGGTTTACGCCCGCGCATCAAAGTCATGGTGGGCGGCGCGCCCATCACGAAAGACTGGGTCGATAAGATTAAAGCTGATGGTTATTCTGAAGATGCAATCGGCGCTGTAAAAGTTGCAAAGGAACTGGTCGGCAAGGCGTGATCAGATTTGCATCCAGCTTATTCCACCAGGTAATCCCAATATTCTTCATGGGCTTGTCTTGTGTATAGCGTTCATAACGTAAAGGTTGCCATTCAGAAAAAGCTTTGAGATATCAGCCCCGGGAGGGACCCATGTCTTCTAAAAATATTAAAACCATCAGCAATCCAAAATTAAAACTTGAAGTGCTGACACAGGATGATGTAAGGAAAATTCACGAAGCGACTTTACAAATTATCGAAAAAGTCGGAGTAAGGTTTCCCTCCAAAAGGGCATTGGAAATTTGGCAGGCTGCCGGAGCAGAAGTAGATCCAGTAAAGAAGATCGTGCGGGTCAAGCCACATATCATTGAAGACGCGATCAAGAAAGCTCCACCCGCCTACAAACTTGCAGCCCGCGATCCCCAACAGGATTTGCAGCTTGACGGCAATCACGTCAACCTGGGCACAGACGGCTGTGGAGTGGAAATTTTAGATATCAACACGGGAATCAAACGTACATCCTGCCTGCAGGATGTACGCGACATCGCACGGGTGGCAGATGCAACCGAAGAAGTCGCATTCCACTGGGTTTCTCTCTCTGCACAAGACACACCCACTGAAGCGCGCGGGCTTCATGAGCTTAAGGCAGTTTGGGAAAACTCAACCAAACATGTTCAAACCGAATCGGTCTACAACGTGGAAGAAGCCAAAGCCGCTATTGAAATGGCAGCGCTTCTGGCAGGCGGCAGGGATAAACTTCGCGATCGCCCTGTGCTTTCTTTGATGCAATGCACTGCTCCCCCGCTTGGGCACGATGGCGGAAGTTTGGATGCCGCATTACTCGCCGCTGAAGTCGGAATTCCCACCGGATTCATGACCATGGCAGCTTGCGCCACGACCGGACCAATCACCCTGGCAGGTGACCTTGCGGTTGGAAATGCAGAAGTGATTGCTGCAACAGCTCTCCTACAAATTGCATTCCCAGGTGCGCCTGTATTTTACGCCGCCGCGCAAACCGCGTCTGACCTTCGAAATGGTTCCTACACTGGCGGCGGTCCCGAAGATTTCCTATTTGGAGCTGCCACCAACGTGCTGGCAGACTTCTACAACATTCCTCTTTCAATGGGGGCTTTCGCGACAGGTGCGAAGGAACCCAATTGGCAGGCAGGACTTGAAGGCGGACTTTCCAGTTTTATGGCGAGCGTTGTCATGTCAGATATGCTGCTTGGCTGCGGATTCCTGCACGGCAGCCGTATCTGGTCATATGCAGAAATGATGATGGACTGCGAAATCTTCTCCATTGTTCATAAAATGATGGAAGGCATCATCGTAAATGACGAAACCCTGGCCATGGAAACGATCGCGGCAGTCGGCCCTGGTGGACATTACCTCGGTCAGAAACATACCCGAAAACATATGCGGGATTTGTTCTTGCCTCAATTCATGGATCGCCGTCCCTATTCCGAATGGGAAACAAAAAAGGACGATGCGCGAGATTGGGCACAAGCCAAGGCACGCAAGACTTTGAAGGAGCACCAGCCTGACCCGTTGGATGCCAAGATCAGCAAAGAATTCAACAGAATAATCCAATCTGTTGAGAAAAAATAAGGTTGAAAGATTGCAGGAAGCAGCTTAAAAATCCATGGAAGCCCTGCTCCTTCCACCATTAACTCTATAAAGGTGAAATATGCAACCCAAACTTTCCTTATTGACCGAGGATTTGATTGAGCGAATTGTTGATGAAGCATATCAACTTCTACTCAAGCCCGGTATAAAAGTACAAAATGAAGAAGCGCGAAAACTTCTCGCCGACGCCGGTGCGCAAGTAGACGAAGAAACATTGGTTGTTAAAATTCCCGCTCAAATCGTCAAAGCTGCGCTCAAAACCGTCCCGAGCACCTTCAAACTTTATGATTATGATGGCAATCCCGCAGTTCAATATGGCGGCGATGCAGTTCAATTTGACCCGGGTTCTTCAGGAATTAGTGTGCTGGACCCTGACACCCTTGAGCAAAAAACAGCCGAAACTGCCGACCTGATCCGGCTGTTGAAGGTAACAGAACAAATCCCACAGTACGCCGCGCAGTCTACCGCTGTTGTCTGTCATGATGTTCCCAAAGAAATTCATGACCTGTATCGCCTGTATTTGGTTTTGCTTCACTCGAAAAAACCCATCGTTACAGGCGCATTCAGTAACAGAACCGTCCAATTCATGATAGACATGCTTGCCATCATGTCAGGTGGCATAGAAAACCTGCAAAAAAAACCGCGTGCGGTATTTGATGTCTGCCCATCGCCCCCATTAATCTGGTCAAATTTTGGTTCAGGAAATTTAATGGTTCTGGCGCGGATGGGCGTGCCTGCCGAAATCGTCTCGATGCCCCTGGCTGGCGCAGCTGCCCCAGTCACGTTACTCGGTGCTGTTACTCAACACGCTGCTGAATGCCTTGCAGGGATTACCATTCACCAACTGGCAAAAGCCGGATCCCCCATCGTTTGGGGCGGCGCCCCCGCGATTTTTGACATGCGCAAAGGCGGCACACCCATGGGTGCGATCGAAACCGCAATGATCGACTCGTCATACGCGCAGGTCGGCAAATACCTCGGTGTACCCACACATGCCTATATGGGCGCGACTGATTCCAAACGTCTCGATATGCAGGCTGGTATTGAAAGCGGCGTCACAGCAATGATCGGCGCCTTAAGCGGCATTAACATGATCTCGGGATCAGGGATGTTGGACTTTCTTCTTTGCCACAGCGCAGAAAAACTGGTCATCGATGCGGAAGGTGTGGCCATGGCACAACGTATGTTGGAAGGGATGAAAATTCACACAGAAACGCTCGCAACTGGTTTTTACGAGGGTGTGAACTTCAAAGGTGGGGATTTCCTCAAGCAGAGGATCACCATGCAGCTGTTCCAAAAAGAACAGCACATGCCGACAGAAATCATTGACCGCGATTCGATCCGCGGCTGGAAGGCTGGCGGCTCCCTGGATACGTTTGACAGGGCAAAAGTTCGAGTAAAGCAATTACTCGCCTCATATAAACGCCCAGAGCTCGATGCTGCCCAAGAAAGCCAGCTGCATGCATTTGTCCTAGAACTCTCAAAAAAGGCAGGGGTCGAAACTCTGCCCATGATTGAAGGTTTCCAGTTTGCATAGGCTGCAGGATTGTTAAGAGCATAATAAATTGATCCCGAAGGCGGTGATATAAATTTGTCACCCCTTCGGGTTTATTCTATTTCATGTTAGAAAAAACATAATTCCCCAAAGACCATTGGGGATAAAGTGTTTCCAATATTAATATTAAGGCTGCCAAAATCCATGCTTTCCCTCGCCAAACTCCTTCGTGTTCCCCATATTGACAATAGTTTACGTTTTGATATTTCTCCCAACGGGCAGTGTTTGGTTTTTTCGTGGAACAAGACAGGAAATTGGGAACTTTATCAAATTTTTCCAAAAGACCTCAAATACAAGCCCAATTTCGGAAATGATTTTGACAGGCGAAGCGATCAGGATCAGGTGCCTACCATCCTACCATCCACGAATCAAGGTGCAAAGTTTAGCCCGCAATTTTCACCGGATGGACACCAGATTGCGTATGCTCTGGATGTGGACGGAAGCGAATCGTATCAGATCGTCGTCCATGATTTCGAAAGTGACACCTCGACAAATTTGACTTCAAATGTTGTCTATGCACATCAGCCAAATATTTCGTGGTCCCCTGACGGGAAAGTTCTGGCTGTGCTTTCTGATAAACATGGGCAATTTGCGTTACATCTGCTCCCTGTTGATGGCTCGGACGGCAGAATGATTAAAAATGTATTTCATCCCTGTTGGGATGCAAAGTGGTCACCCGATGGTCTATGGATCGCAATCGAGGCTGAAACATCAGCAAGTGACCGAAGCATTTATATAATGCCTATTAACCGTCCCCGAAAAGGAGGAAAAGGCAAGGCAGTAAAAGTCACTACAAAGAAAATTGAATTGAATGCGGAACATCCTGCGTGGTCACCAGATTCCAAATTTCTTGCATTCTCTGGCGAGAATGGCGAATGGCATGACATTGGTTTGTACAATGTCGAAACGCAGGAGATAACATGGGTTAATCAGTCCTCTGGCGATGATACGACGCCTGCGTGGTCACTAAATGGAGAAACCATCGGATGGATCCATGCCGAAGGTGCACAAACCAGTTTCCAGTACAGAAATAAAAAAGGGCCGATTATGGAGAAAAAGATTGGAAATGGCGTCCATCATTTCCCGAAATTCCAATCTGAGTGTGTAATTTTATTATATGAGGACCCCAGCCACCCCTGCGATTTATGGAAGATCGATCTTGAAGCTAACTCAATTCAACAAATCACGAATTCCCTGCCCGATGATTTACCAAATGAAATTTTTGTTCAACCCGAAGAAGTCTGGTATCCAGGCAAAGACGGCGCGCAAGTGCCTGCCCTGTTATATCGCGCCGAGAACAGTACACGAGCAGTGATTAATATACATGGCGGTCCAAACTGGTCGTATCAGTTTCTGTGGCACCCGTTAATGAGTCACATGGTTTCGAGGGGTTGGACAGTTCTCGCCCCCAATTATCGCGGATCAACAGGCTATGGAAAAAAATGGCAGAATCAGAGCCGCTTTGATATGGGCGGAATAGACACGGATGACTGTGCAGCTGGAGTGAGTTTCCTGCTTGATAACAATTTCGCTAAAGAGGATAAAATCGCGGTGACAGGGCGAAGTCATGGCGGGTACTTAACCATGAGCTGCCTGACAAATTACCCAGAACTGTGGACAGCCGGTTCAGCGGTTGTTCCTTTTTTGAACTGGTTGAAATCACACAAGGTGTCCCGGGAAGATTTGCAACATTGGAATATCGAAAATATGGGCGATCCCGAAGAAAACCGCGAGTTATGGATCGCACGCTCACCCTTTTTCTTTTTAAATAAAGTGATTGCACCCGTACAATTAATAAGCGGAGGAAATGACCCGCGGTGCCCTGCTATCGATGCAATTGAAGCCCATGACAAACTTGTCGATCTTGGTAAAGAAGTTGAGTTTTTTTTATACGAGGAAGAGGGCCATACTTTTTTAAATATAAATAATGTAATCGATGCGGAAGAAAAATGCATTGCGTTTTTAGCGCGGGCACTTGAAACAGACTCAAACCGCTGAGCTAAGGAGACTTTATGGGCAGGTTAAATTTTTTATCCCCGGAAGACTTAAAAGCCATTCATGAAGCTACCTTACAAATACTTGGTGAGGTTGGCTATGTGTGGACTCACAAAGAAAGTTTGGGGATTTTGACAGGTGCTGGATGCAAGATAAAAGGCAACCGCGTTTACTTTCCGTCAGACCTGGTAGAAAAAAGCATTCAGGAAGCGGGGAAAAAAGTATCTGTTAAAGGCCGCGGCGGTTCTGTAAAAAACCTCGGGGATGGAAATTTATATTTCCATAACCTTGGAGGTGCTCGTGATATCTATGATGCCAGGACAGATACTCGACGTATTGCCCAGATGCAGGATGTGCGTGACGCAACACGCCTGTTGGATGCGCTGGAAAATTGTCACACAATAACACCATTTTTTACCCCACAGGATGTTCCTGGCGAGTTAATGTCATTGGCAATGTACCGTCATGCGCTTCCGTGTACAACCAAGCCTTTACAAGGTCCCGGTGTACAATATGGAGCTGAAACAAAATATGCTTTAAAGATGGCTGAAGTGATCGGCGATCCGAAGGAAGTGCTGACCCTCGCACTTTCCCCTGTCAGCCCGCTCACCCTACCGGATCATGAAGCAGAAGCAGTGATCGAAATTGCCAAGGCAGGTGTTGCATTTGGACCGCTACCCTGCCCTACAGCTGGCGCCACTTCTCCGATGTCAATAAGTGGTTCGATTGCCCAACAAAATGCGGAGATCCTTGCGGTAGTCATCCTGGCGCAGCTGGTCAATCCCGGTTTGCCAATCATCTATTGTGGAAGATTAGCGATGATGGAACCACGCACTGGAATCTCTGTTTGGGGTGGCGTGGAATTGGCCCTTGCATCCGCAGGAACGGTTCAACTTGGACATTCTTACGGATTCTCCGTCAATGTATATGGGTTCTCGACAAACTCGCATACGTTGGATACTCAAAACGGATTTGAGCGTGGGCTTAACGCGGTTATTCCCGCCCTGGCAGGTGCGGACGAACTCTCTGGTATCGGCGAGATGGAAGCCGGCGTGATGGGGTCCTATGCACAAATGGTTTTAGATAACGAACTTGCATTGAGCGTCCTGAGGCTAAAACGCGGATTCTCTACAAATGAAGAATCGTTGGCGGTAAATGTCATCGCAACAATCATGGATGGTTCGCGAAATTTCCTTGGTCAAAAGCATACGATGAAATATCTAAAAGCAGGCGAAGTCCAATTGACAAAACTGGCAGAACGCAATTCATGGGAAAATTGGGATAGAAACGGAAAGCAGGACATGGCAGATCGGGCAAATTCTGATGCAGAGCGCATTTTACGTGAACATGAAGTACTTCCGCTGGAACCGCAACAGGAAAAAGAATTGGATTCGATCATGGCAGCCGCAGAGAAAGAATTAGTTCGAAAAAGATAATCTTTTGGAGAAAATATGCTCAAACAGGCACATGCGATTTCAGAAGAACTCATTGAATGGCGGCGTGATTTTCACATGCA
>CAYLOW010000052.1:0-1836 GCA_964385315.1 uncultured Anaerolinea sp. | reverse complement strand
GATTATGTCATCGCACAACACATTGATCCCACCCATGCAGTAGGGACAATCTCCATAAATCCGGGCCCCGCCTCAGGCGGAGTCGATTCATGGTTTGGCGTAATTGAAGGCAAAGGCGGGCATGGCGCCTATCCTCACGAGACAGTTGATCCATTCTTTTTATTAGCACACGTTATTTTTGCCTTGAATGGCATTGTCTCACGCAAACTTGATCCCTTCGCACCCGCTGTTGTGAGCATCGGGTCGATAAATGGAGGATTTACAGAAAATGTAATTCCGCAAAGCGTAAAGCTTACAGGAACTCTGCGTTATACTGACGTACTCATTCAAAGGAAAATTCACGCTGAGATTAAACGAGCTTTTGAGACGACAAAAGCTTTAGGCGGTAACTATGAACTCAAATTTGAGATCGGCAGTCCGCCGATGATAAACGATGAAAAAATCTCTGCTGAGATAGAGAGGATCGGGATCGAAATGCTTGGCCGAGAAAATGTTACTGATGTGACAAAATCTCTTGGCGCGGAGGATTTTGGGGCTTTTATGGAACACGCACCAGGTGCGATGTTCAATTTGGGAGTACAAAAGAACGGCCACGAAGGTTATTTTTTGCACCATCCAAAATTCGACTTGGATGAAAGCGCTCTGCCCATCGGCACAGCCATTCTAGTGGAAACCGCGCTGGAACTATTAAAATCATAATGTCTCCGCGGGAGACTTCTTCTGTTTCCAACTCGCGATGACATAATTTTTTGGAGGACAAAATGTATACAATTTTAAAATCAGAAAAAAAGGAAGTCGTCATCGGCATTGACAAACCATTTGTCATTATCGGTGAAAAAATCAACCCAACAGGGCTGAAAAAGCTTGGCCAGGCGCTGGTTGATAATAATATGGAATACGTCAAGCAGCTCGCCCTAAGACAGGTCTCCTGGGGCGCGGATGTACTTGACGTGAATGTCGGTCACCCGCAGATTGACGAAGTTTCAATGATCCCCATTGTAGTGAATGCCATAAGATCGGTTACGGATGTACCGCTTTGTATAGACTCTAACGACCCCAAGATACTTGAAGCAGGACTTAATGCCGCACCCGGGAAACCGTTGGTAAACTCAGTTAACGGTGAAGAAAAACAATTGAGCGCTGTTCTACCAATCGTCAGAGCAAGAGGAGCAGCCGTTATCGGTCTTACGATCGGCGAGGAAGGAATTCCAAAGACAGCCGAGGAACGTGTTGCCGTCGCGGAAAAGATCATTGAACGCGCCGCAAAATTAGGCATTCCAATTGAAGACATCGTGATTGACCCCCTGGTTATGACAGTTGGGCATGACAGCAACGCGGCTTTGACTACGCTGAGGACGATCCAAATGCTCGTACAGGAATTTGGCGTCAATATTAATCTCGGCGCAAGCAATGTCTCCTTCGGATTACCAGACCGTCTTTCTGTGAACAGTGCATTTCTCTCTCTGGCTATGCAAATGGGCGCAACTTGTTCGATTACCGACCCGATTAAGCTTGGAAGCACAATCCGAGGGACAGATCTCCTTTTGGGGAAGGATGCCAATTCGATACGCTACCTGAAGTACTTCCGCGCGACAGAGAAACTACGTGAAGCTGAAGTTGCGGCAAAAGTATAATTAACCAAATTTGTAAATAGATAAAAAATATAGCAGGATGCGGTCGGAAGCCGCATCCTGCTATATTTTTTATCTCCATTCTACCTTTTTTCCGTGAGTGTCTTCTCCAATATTTGTATGTGACCCGGGGTTGTGCCGCAGCATCCACCCACAATTTTTACGGGCCAGTGAATGGCATGTTCGCAATAGATTTCTGGATTTT
>CAYLOW010000051.1:0-18059 GCA_964385315.1 uncultured Anaerolinea sp. | reverse complement strand
ATCATGCGCCGTATTGGATTGGAAAAACTGGGGCGCTGGACAGCTCAACGCTTCAAAGCAGACCTGTCAGAAGGTACCATTTCATGGGAATTTGTCGAACCTTTAATGCACGATCAGTCCATGCGACTGAAAGTCCCTGTGGAAAAACTTGCCGAATTGCATCCTTCTGATATCGCAGAAATTATTTCGAACCTCAATCGTACAGAACACGGGGATATTCTTCACAAGCTCAATTTAAAAAGGCTTGCTGAAACCCTGGAAGAGGTTGAGCCTGACTTTCAGGCCAGCATTATCGAACATTTTTCAGATGAAACAATGGCGGACGTTCTTGAAGAAATGTCACCGGATGAAGCCACCGACTTGCTGGCAGAACTGCCGGATGAACGCCGCCAGGGTTTGCTCAAACTCATGGAAACCGAGGAGGCCGATGAGGTCCGCGAGTTATTGCGCTATGACGAGGATACAGCCGGTGGTCTAATGACTACTGAATATGTCTCAGTCCTGCCAAATATGACCGCCGCTCAAACTATCGAACATCTTCGCAAAGTGGGTGAAGAAGCTGAACTGGTTTATTACGTTTATGTTACTGATGAAGAAGAACATTTGATCGGTGTCTTCTCACTCAGTGACTTAATCATTGCCCAGCCTGAAACACCCATCACTGAGTTTATGCATAAACGTGTAGTTAGCGTGGAACTTGACACGGAGCAGGATGAGGTTGCGCACATGGTTGCAAAATATAACCTGATCGCTGTCCCGGTTGTGGATTCTGAAAATCGCATTCATGGCATCGTCACTTCAGATGATGCGCTTGACAAGATTTTACCGACCGCGTGGAAGAAGCGCCTGCCGCATTTCTTTGGAGCACTCGAATGAACAAAATTTCCACCTTTCTCCGGGAAAAATGGAAGGCAAATCGCTGGGTCCGGCGCTTTGCCTTGATCCTCTCTGTCTTCGGCCCTGCAACGATCGCTGCCATGGCTGACAACGATGCCGGCGGCGTGGCGACCTATTCCATTGCCGGTGCGATGCTCGGATACCCGATCCTGTTCCCATTGTTGATCATCACCATTTTGCTGGCGGTTACGCAGGAAATGGGGATGCGTCTGACATTGGTCACCCGCCGCGGATTGGCAGATTTGATACGCGAGAAATATGGCGTCAAGGTTTCTTTATTCATTTTTCTGGGATTATTGATTGCCAATCTTGGCACAATAACAACTGAAGTATCCGCGATCAAGACAGTCAGTGGAATGTTAAATATTCCAGTTGCACCCTTCGTAATCGGCATGCTGCTCATCGCGTTTATATTTATCACCAAGGGAAATTACAAATTAACGCAAAGCATCATGTTGGTCGTCTCGTTGTTTTATATTACCTATATCATCTCTGCAGCCAAAGCCCACCCAAACTGGGAATTGGCACTGGGTAATTTGTTATATCCGCACGGCGCAGCATGGACATCCAAATATCTTGTCAGTTATTTGGTAATCGGAATGGGTGTGCTGGGAACCACCATTACTCCATGGGGGCAATTTTTTATCAGCAGTTTTGCTTTTGATAAAAAAATGGATAAGGATACGATTAAGTATTCCCAGTTTGAAACCTATTGGGGTGCTTTTTTGACGGATTTCTTCTCGTTTTTTATGATCGTAGCCACTGCGGCAGCGCTTAATGCGCATGGCTACGGTGTGGGTGGTTTGCAGTTACAGTCCGGTGAACAAGCCGCCCTCGCAATCCGCCCCTTTGCAGGGGAATTGGCCAGTGAACTATTCGCGGTTGGATTACTCGCTGCGGCGTTTATGGGCCTCGTTATTGTTCCCCTTTCAACAGCATACGCCTTCTCTGAATTTTTTGGTTTGTCCGGAAGCCTGGATACGGATTTTCAGAAGAGCAAAACTTTTTATATACTCTTTATCATTCAACTGGTTGTCGCCGCATTAATTACAACCATCCCTGGAATATCGCTCTTTCATTTTGCCATTGCCACGCAGACATTGAATGCCATGATCCTGCCTCTGGTTTTCTTTTATCTCATTAAATTGGCCAGCAGCGAGAAGTTGATGGGACAGCATGTCAACAATAGTTTCCAAAAAAACTTTACCACCGCAGCGTCGGTGTTTATTGTGGTCGCATCGGCGTTTACGGTTGCGGCTGTATTATATAAATGGTAATTCCAAATGCACCCTATACTTATCCTCGATGCGAAAGCAACACTAGGCGAAGGCCCAGCTTGGGATTCAAAGACCCAGTCTTTGTATTGGCTCGATATTCTCGAAAAAAGAATTTACTGCGGGACTCAAATTCTCGCCGAATTGGATGACCTTGTTGGATGCCTTGCCCCATGTGAAAACGGAAATCTCATTCTTGGGAAACGATCTGCCTTCGTGGAATTCCAGCCTGGTTCAAACCGGCAAACGATTCTCGCCGCCTTGAGTGAACCTGTTGTTAACCGCTTCAACGATGGCAAGTGTGACCCGGCCGGCCGTTTTATCGCCGGCACGATGAATATGAATGAGACAGACCCCACAGGTACGGTGTACTCATTTGACGGTAAACAAGCCACACCCTTATTGCGCGGCATGACCATATCCAATGGACTTGCGTGGAATCCTGACCATAATACTTTTTACCACATTGATACACCCACCCGCGAAGTCAAAGCCTATGACTATGATATAGCGACAGGACAAATTTCAAACCCGCGCACGGCAATTTACGTCCCTGACTCGCTTGGCTGGCCCGATGGCATGACCTCTGACACTGATGGTAATTTGTGGATCGCATTATGGGGCGGTGCCCAAGTCACAAAATGGAATCCCGAAACCGGCCAGTTGATCGATCAAATTCCCGTTCCGGCCTTGCAGACTTCTTCCTGCGTATTCGGCGGAAGGGATTTGAACGAGTTGTATGTCACATCGGCGCGAAAAGGCATGAGTCAATCAGCTCTGATTAAATATCCGCTTTCAGGCGGTCTTTTCAAAATTGGAACAAAAGCAACAGGTTTACCAACGTTTGAATTTGGGTAAACGGGATACCACTGCAAGATTTCCCTGACCTCATCCTGAAATGACTTGGAGATAATCCCACTCCATCCAATCCATGACCTTTTGCCATGATTCATCCTTCGTTTTGCGGGGAATGAAATATAACACCCAATGTTTTTTTTCGCACCGGAAGCATATACCACCTTGCCAGGTAAAATAAAAATCCGCCAAATTCGGCGGATGAAACCCCAAGGGGCAGTCATAACGACTGCCCCATTATAAAAATATTCCGAGACGGTTTCCCCTGCTACGTACGATAAGCGCGCTCGGCCACTATGTTAAGAGGAATTATCACATTTTCGAACTTGTTGTTTCGATAGTTCTTTGAATTATCCCTCATATAAAACATAAGTCCACTAAAAATCATTGGAACCTTCTAAAAAATAAACGGGGGATGGACTCAAAGATTTTTTAGAGTTATATTTGGGCTTTGGAGACAACAATGGACCGTTTTGAATTTGGCATATTGGTTGCATCTTTACGGGAGGATATGCGTTGGACTCAGTTGGAATTGGCTGAAAAATCAGGCGTGGAGGTATCTGCGATCAGTAATATTGAGCGCGGCGCTAGGAGGGCGCTCCTGAAAGACAATCTTCTTCTAAAACTGGCAGATGGTCTTCAGCTGACTACGATGGAGAGACAGGAGTTTCTATTCGCCTCAAGCGGCGTGCCAGAAAGCTCCAAGGTACGCAAGGAAAGTCTTCGCGCAAGAACACGATTCGACCCGGCGGCTTTTCTTAAAGAACTGGGGGAGCACATTGGCTGCCTGACAGTGCCCGCGCTTGTAACCGACTCATTTTGCGACATTTTACTGGCCAATCAGTGTGCATTTGAATATTACAACACCCCCACAGTTTTGACCAATGATGCAAGCCAGGTTGTCGGTGGCTTCAACATGATGCGTTATGTATTCCATGCAGACTCAACATTTCAGGATAGCATTAAGTCTGACAAATGGGAAATGCAGGCATTAATCAACCTGCGCTATTTTCGAAGGCGGACGATGCGCGTCCGCTCCAAACCCTATTTTCCCATCCTGCTTAGGGAACTGCTTAATAACAAAAGCTACCCGTCGTTTGAAAGGTATTGGCGGAAGATGCTGTTTGAAAGTTTTGATTATTATTCTGCGCCAATCGAAAAACAGGATCCCGACGATGCCAACGCAGTTGTCGGTCTTGAATCTCAGTTGGCGGTAACTCCATGCGGCGAACTGTTTTTGCAGCAACTGCTGCCCATGAACAGGAAGACAAGCAAACGATTTGAAAAAATCATGGATAAGGTGGGGGAAGGATGTATACAGCTTTCTCCATTTCCAGACAAACGAAAATTATGAAAGCCATTTATAAATAATCTATCAGGGGGCAGATAGATTATTTATAAATTCAATTTTTCCCCATTTTCTCGCAGCCACTTCTTTTGTTTTTTAAATTCCGGATAAATAGACTCGACCACTTTCCAGAATTTACTGGAATGATTCTTTACGCGCAGGTGCACAAGTTCATGCACAACCACATAATCGATCACATCCAGCGGAGCCATAACCAGACGCCAGGTGAAATTCAGTCTGCCATCTGAGCTGCAAGATCCCCAGCGTGTTCTTGCGGATGATATCTTAACCTGCCCTGGATTGAAATTATGTTGTTGTGCATATTGTCTGACACGCCCGGAAATGATCTCAAGCGCACGTTCCTTATACCATCGTGTAAAGATCTGCTCACCTTTTCCCTGCGCAGCATGGCGGAGTGTAAAACCATTGTCGAAGGATAGAGGACCCTTTTGAAGGCCAACCAACTTTAGATCAAAGAAAGAACCGAGGTAGAGAAATTTTTCACCGTCGATGTACTGCTTCCCGATCATCGGCTGGAAGGATATCGCCTTTTCGCGGGCGCGTATGATCCAATCTGATTTTTGTTGGATGAAAGTTTCAATTGCCGTGTGAGATATACGCATTGGAGCGCGAACAGTAAATGTGCCATCACGCTCGATGATCAGGGCAATGGTTCTGCGTTTACTGCGGATGAGTTTGTCGATTTGGATATTCATAAAATAAAACCGCCTTGGGGCGGTTATTATAACAACGTGGTTATTCTCACCCATAAAGGCGGACCAAGGATCAACAACCCAATTAAGACGGCTGCCAGAGCGGCAACCAGGACTGCGGCCGCACCCACGTCCTTGCCGATCTTTGCCAGCGGATGTATTCCGGGACTGGCCAGGTCAACTACTGTTTCAATGGCGGTGTTCAAAAATTCCGCAGCAAACACCACAGCCGTGGTCAGAATCAATATCGCCCAGTCACGGGCGGGTAAGTGTAGCCAAAGACCTAAAATAAGTACGGCCATGGCTATGGCGGTGTGGATCCACATATTTGCCTGTGTGCGTAAAACATAATGCCAGCCTCGAAATGCATGGCCGAATGATGCAACCCGTGAAGAAAAAAAGGATTTCATTAAGTATCCAGCACTTTAATATGCGCCAGCCCCAGTTTAGACATCACCTCAGACTGGGAATTCCACATCCTCGCTTTTTCCTCCGCCCCGGCATGATCATAGCCAAGCAGGTGCAAAGTGCCATGTACCACAAGAAGCTGCACCTCTGCCTCAACAGGATGACCCGCTGCTTGAGCCTGCTGCGCGGCGCGGGGAATTGAGATGAGAATATCTCCAAGGTAGGGAATGCCCGTTTCAGGGTCTTCTTCGCCCGCGGGGAAGGAAAGCACATCGGTCGGAGCATCCACATTGAGGTATTCGCGGTTAAGCTCATGCAGCTGGGCATCATCTGTCAGTACGATGGTCATGTCTGAGTCAGAAGACGCAGATTCCAAATCCAACGTCAGGCGGGCAGCACGTTCCAACAGACTGGTATCTGAAAAATCCTGTAGTGCATCAATGTGGATCATTTTCTTTACTCGCAGTCAACAAGGTTGTATCCTGTTCGGGTTCGGGGGGCTTTGCTTCCGGATATTGAATTCGCGGGTGGTAGGTTCCCCGCAGGGTGGTGACAAATGACTCGGTTATCAGGCGCAGGTCACGGAGTGTTAGCAGGGTGTCATCCAGTTGATTGTGTTTTTGCACCGTCTCGATCACACTGCGGACAAGCGCACGCAGGCCATCTTCATCCGGGGGACGTTCGGCGCGGGCGCGGGCTTCTGCGGCATCCGCAAGCATGAGCAAGGCGGTTTCGCGTGAATTCGGACGCGGACCCGGGTAACGGAACTTTTCAATATCCACTTTGGTTGCATCGCCGCCTGCCGCCTGCATCGCCTGATTATATTGATAACGCGTAATGAGCGTACCGTGATGTTCGAGGATGAAATCATGCAGACGCTCCGGCAGGCGGTATTTTTTTGCCAGTTGAACACCATCGGTCACATGACGGATGATGGTCGCGGCGGATTCTTCCGGTGGTATATCATGATGCGCATTTACGTTTCCGGGAATTTGATTTTCAATGAAGAAATTCGGGTTGAGAGCTTTGCCAATGTCATGGAACTGGGCGCCAACCCTCGTTAACAGCGGGTCAGCACCGATCTTTTCTGCAGCCTGCTCTGCAAGGTTGGCAACCTGCAAACTATGTTGATATGTACCTGGCGCATTACGGAGAAAGAATTGCAACAGGGGGTAATCAGGCCTCGAGATATCGAGCAGTTGGAATACGGTTGTGAGGCCGAGAGTTTGTGCCAGAAGGTATTGAAGCAGCAGTGAGATACTGGCGGCGGAAAAACCCGCAAAGAGAACCACCCCAATAAATTGAATAATGCCAAGGAAGTCCGGGGTAAAGAAAGGCAGGCGGTACGCCAGTAAGACCACCAATCCTGAAAGCGATGCGGCTGCGCCTGCACGCAAAAACCCCCAGAAGCGGCGTACAGGTCCCAGTACAAGCAATGCAATTAGTGAGGAAAGCAGATAATACGGAGCGAGATCAAGGGAGTTTGATAAGCCATAGGATGCCAGCAGGCAAAGTGGAATAGTGATCACCAGTCCGGCTTCAAGTCCAAACAAGGCTGTGATCAACAAACCCGCCGCCTGTAATGGGTAGCCATACGGCGCAAGGGTGCGATTCGTGAACAATCTGGCGCCAAGCAAAAATATAATGAAAATGAGCGCGATCACCAGCAGACTGCGCACATCATTAACAACAACGGAGCGTTTGCGGCGATAGAAATACAACGGCACAAAAACAGCGGAAATCACGATGAGCGCAGCCGCCCCGAGCATATCCTCCCAGCGTTGGCCAAGGCGAATCATGCCCAATTGTTCAAAGGCTTCCATATCAGCAGGGGTGATGATTTCGCCCGCGGGAGCAATGGTTTCCCCGGCTTTATAGGTTCGCACGATCGGTTTTACAGCATCACGTGCCGCCTGACGCGCGGCGATGGTCAGTTCTTCACTATAAAAACTGTTCGGCACAATAAAAGCGCTTACTAATTCCGCCACCAGCGCGGATTGTTGTTCATTAAAGGTCAGACTGACAAGGGAGGAAATGCCAAATTGAGTGGATTCCAGCTTGTCTTCATAAATTGCGCGGCGCATGACCTGCTCCAAAACCCGCAAAGCCTCCGCTTGTGCGGCATCCCAACGGGAGTCGGAAATACCAACCACGTAATCAATTGTCTCCAGTTTCAAGCGAACATCACTCAATGTGACCAGGTTTGATTTTTTGTCCTGGGGTAACAATACATTATTAGTACGCACTGAGGTAATGTATTGCATGGCGGTACGCAGGCGTTCGATCTGCTGGCGCGCAATGGATGGATCGGGTGATGTGTAAACAGGCTGGATGGCGCTCTCCGCCGCTTTACGCGCCTCTTCGGTACGGATCTCACTCACATATTCGATATCGCGCGAGGACTTCATCGTGAATTGTAAAACCCGGCCAATGCCCAAGGCCTGCGTGGCAGGACGCAGGGTAACAGGCATGGTCAACGCGGCAAAAGATACAAGGCTGACCGCAAAGATCAAACTAAATTGTAAAATGTGAAGGCGGGTAGATGCTTTGGTACGCGCAGGCATATTTGTCAGAACAGGCCGGAAATCACTCTTCTATAAAACAAGTTTTCACCGGCCCGTGCTAAAAATTTCACTTCGTAAGCAGTTCTCGAACCATGGAGCTGATCATGTCATTCGGCGCACGTCCTGCCACTTTTGGCATGACAATTTTCATCACCTTACCCATGTCACTTGGGGCGGTTGCACCAGCTTCAGTAATGGCAGCCTGTACCAGCGAACGTAGTTCCTCGGCAGGCATGGCCTGGGGAAGGAATACTTCGAGTACCTTGACTTCTGCTTCGTTTCCTTCGATCAAGTCGGGGCGATTGGCTTTCTTCGCTTCTTCTATGGCTTCGCGGCGGTTCTTGATCTCTTTTTGGATCAACGCCACCACAGCCATGTCGTCGAGCGTGGTTCGCTTATCCACTTCAACCTGTTTTACTGCGGCAAGCACCATGCTCACTGTCAGTTTGCGAACTTTATCGCCGCTCTTCATTGCATCTTTCATTGATTCGGTAAGTTTAGTTTTTATATCCATGATTTGATTATACCCTTTGATTAATCAGATGAAATACCGCTTTCATATGTACCTCAAATCTGACTCAACAACCTAGACCAGAAGGATCGGAAGAGCTTAAAATAGAGTGACATCTTATTTTGCGTTGGCGCTTCAGGTAATCTCCGGATTGTAAATATGCCGTCTTTACGGATTACAAGTCTGTGAACTTTACAAACATCTCCGGGGTGAGGATATTTTTCAACAAATCAAACTCGTAGGCTGTACGTTTAATGGCGGCAGCACGGGCATATGCAAAGCGCGCGCCTTGTTTTTGGGAATCTAAATTCATCTTTCCATGTGAGTCGTGGGGTAAAAAGGAAAGTGAAATTTTGCGGAAGAAGGGGATAAAGTACAGAGCATCCATCGGGAAGTAAATTTTTCCGGAATGAAGCATTGGGCTTTTAACCAGGCTCGTTTGAATGGGATCAATGTCGTGCGGGGCGGGGGGGGCTCCGTCAAACTGATCAAGCCACATGGGGATGTAATTCGTATGAGCATAGAAATCCTGCACGGTGTGAAGCAATTTCCCAAAGGCGATCCAAGCGGTGAGTACGCCGGGCGAAAGCAGGGAGGCGATCACAAAACCACGCTGTTCAATGATATAACGAAACCCTTTTTCCATAGCATTATTGTCAAAGTGATATTCGTCATGGCCGATCTGCCTGGAGAGGGCATCCTGTTTGCAGTTGGCGGCAATAATGATCTCAAGCGCAGGCGGGCTGAAATAAGAGGCAAGGGCTTCACGGGTCATCTCTTCATGGATGGGAACAAGCATTTGAAAATTATAAGCGAGGCCCCTGTAAAATGGTTATAATGACGCCCATGACTTTTTATACAGCAAAAGGTGACGATGGCACAACCGGCCTGCTCGGCGAAGGGCGGGTGCCAAAATATCATATTCGGATGGAAGCAGTCGGGGCATTGGATGAAGCCTCCGCCGCCCTGGGGCTGGCCCGCGCACAGTGCAGCGCACCACAAACTGCACCGATCCTGCTTGAAGCCCAACGCGACCTTTATAAGTTGATGGCGGAGGTTGCAGCCACTCCTGAGAATGCGCCGCGCTTTCATTTTATCGATTCAGCGCGTGTAAATTGGCTTGAAAAACAAACGGATGAGTTAAGTGCAATCGTCGAAATGCCAAAGCAATTTATTTTGCCTGGTGACACGCTGGGCGGAGCTGCGCTCTCTCTGGCACGCGGTATTGTTCGCCGGGCGGAACGCCGGGTGGTGAGTCTCTTCGATGAAGAGGAAGTTGTCAACGCAGATTTACAACGCTACCTAAACCGGCTTTCCTCTTTGTGCTTTGTACTGGAATTGCTCGAAAATCAAAATGCGGGAAAGAAAACCACCCTCGCAAAATCATCTTAGAAAAGGTAAAACATGACAGGCACTTTTATCAACGTTGCCGCCATTCTTATTGGCGGTACCATCGGTTTATTTTTTGGCTCGCGCATTCCTGAAAGATTCAAAAACACAGTCATCGCCGGAATGGGGATTTTCACCTCCGCGCTGGGGATGCAGATGTTCTTAAAAAGTGTAAATTCATTAATCGTACTTGGCGCGTTGATCTTCGGCGCGTTGATCGGCGAGTGGATCGGCATCGAAGACGGCTTGCAAGCCCTTGGTCAGATGCTTGAAAAACGTTTCTCGCGGGACAGCGAAGCAGGTTCCAGTTCCAAATTTGTACGTGGATTTATGGTTTCTTCCCTGCTCTTTTGCATTGGGCCCATTGCCATCCTTGGTTCCATTCAGGACGGTTTGACAGGTGACTACAATCTCCTGGCTGTAAAATCCACCCTGGATGGATTCGCCTCCATTGCATTCGCATCCACGTTGGGGGTGGGGGTGCTGTTCTCTTCGCTTATCATCCTCATTTACCAGGGCGGGGTCAGCCTGCTGGCAAATCAACTTAACGCGGTCGTCACCGACCCCATGATGGCTGAAATGACCGCCACGGGAGGTATTTTGTTAATTGGAGTAGGGTTAAGCAATCTGCTGGATATTAAAAAAATCCGCGTGGGAAATTTTCTACCCGCATTGGCAATTGCCCCCTTGATCGTGTGGATATTAAGCCTTCTGAAAAATTAACATCCCGGCATCCAAGTTCAACAAGCGGATATATTATCTTCAACTTGTACCTGTTTCGTTCCCTTCGTTTCTTTTTTACAGGATGATTTATTTGGTAAACCCATAAGGTAATTGCTCACAGAACTTATCAATATCCTTTGGAGCAATGAATATTTTTTCAACAAACTTCGAAAACCCCTTTGGGTTTTTAGGGATGAACAATAATCCATCCATTGCGCGGACAGGGGCGAAGCAATCCCAGCCTTTGTCCTTTGCATACCCGCACCTCTCTATACAGTTGATTTCGCTGAATTTCAGGAATAAACGATAGTCAAGATGCCCCGGCGCAAAGTAGACAACAATTCCCCGGGAGGTAATGACATAGGTCGTTGGCGCACCAAAGAACGTGGAATTCCGATAAAGGAGGGAAAATCCAATGACCATTAGAAATACCTGCCAGGGCACCAGCCCAATTTGCCGACTCAGGAAAAAAGCCAGACCGCCCGCCACAACAAGCAGGAGCGAAATATTTTTCACCGCACGTTGAATTGAAATCCGCGGACGGTCAATATAGAACTTGCCGCCGGCAGGAGCATGTTCCGCCTGCAGAGCCGCCATCCAGGCGGAATATTGCCATTGCACCATGAATAGCCCAAGCAGGATGATGGCAGGGAAGATAAAAATAATGGTGGACGGCGGCCATGTCCACAACGCGACGAAAACGATCCACGCATACGGATACTGTTTTATGTACAAGCGGGGAATTCCAAGAATGAAGCGATCAAGAAATGCCTTCATGGGTTGATTATACAGGCAAAAAAAGACCGCATCCTGATGGATACGGCCTGACTGATTAATATTTTGGTGATTGCGGATGTTTGAGCTAATCCAACTTCCCCGTTACCATTGCCATCTTCACTTCACCGATGACCCTGGTGATCTTGATTTCACGCGGGCAGGCTTCCGTACAGTTGTACGCTGTATGACAGCGGGCAATGCCATCGGTTTCACTCAGGATTTGCAGGCGCTCTGCAGCGGCTTCGTCGCGGCTGTCAAAGATAAAGCGGTGCGCTGTCACAATGGCGGCAGGGCCGTAATAGTTCCCGTTCGCCCAGTAGGAAGGACAGGAGGTTGTGCAACAGGCGCACAGAATACATTTGGTCGTCTCATCAAACCGCGCACGATCCTCGGGGCTTTGCAACCGTTCACGTCCGTTTTCAGGGAGCGGGGAATTATTAATGAAATATGGAAGTACGTGTTTGTAATTATCGAAGAACGGCTCCATATCCACGATCAAGTCCTTTACGATCTTCAAGCCAAGTACGGGTTCCACCGTGATCCTGTCACCCACGTCCCGCACAAGAGTCTTGCATGCCAGCATATTACGGCCATTAATGCGGATCGCATCAGAACCACAGACGCCATGCGCACACGAGCGGCGGAAAGAAAGAGTCCCGTCGTGGTTGCCTTTGATATATTCGAGGATATCCAATACCCGATCGTTCTCATCCCCTTCAACCTTGTAAACCTCGTAGTGGCCGCGCTTATCCTTTTCTGGGTTATAGCGGAAAATTTTGATTGTAATTTCCATGTTGGCCTCTTAATAAACCCGCGCTTTGGGTTGATGTTTGGTGATCACCACCGGCTTATAACCGATCTCAAGTTTGCCGTCTTTGTGCCAAATCAACGTGTGCTTGAGCCAATTCTTATCGTCCCGGTCAGGGAAGTCTTCGCGTGAATGTCCGCCGCGCGACTCTTTGCGGTTGGCTGCACTCATTGCGATCACTTCCGCAATTTCAAGCATGTTACCAAATTCCCAGGCGTTCAACAATTCCGTGTTAAAAATTTTCCCGGTATCGGCCACAGTTACATCCTTGAAACGTGCTTTCAATTCACGCACCTTCTCCAAGGCAGACAACATGTCTTTTTCGTTGCGGTAAATACCGACATCGGCAAACATAACCTTCTTCAATTCATTGGATAACTTGAAGACATTCTCCCTGCCCGATCCCTTCTTCAAGGCCTCAAACTGCGCCATTGCCGCCGATTCTGCTTCGACAGGGAGCTTCTCGAATTCAGCCTGATTCGCATATTCTGCCGCCTTAAGCCCCGCATACTTGCCGAATACAACAAGATCAAGCAGGGAGTTCGTGCCGAGACGATTCCCGCCATGTACTGAAACGCAAGCACATTCCCCTGCTGCATAAAGCCCGGGGAAGGGGGTGTTCTTATCATCAATGACAACTTCGCCAAATTTATTTGTCGGGATGCCGCCCATTGTGTAATGAGCCGTCGGTTGGATGGGCATCATCTGGGTGACAGGATCAACGCCAAGATACACACGGCAGAAGTCAATAATATCGGGGAGTTTCGCAAGCACCTGTTCAGCGGTTAAATTATATTTGGAACCGTCAATATTGGTGCGTCCATCATCTGCCGCAAACTTATTGACCGTTTCAGGACGAATATCCAAATAGACAAAATTCCTGCCATTCACTCCGCGGCCTTCTTTGATCTCGGTATAGATCGCGCGCGACACAACATCACGCGATGCCAAATCCTTGACACTTGGCGCGTACTTGGGCATAAAGCGTTCGCCCTTGCCGTTGATCAGTACACCGCCTTCACCGCGTACACCCTCGGTAATAAGAATGCCGAGCTTGTAAATACCCGTGGGATGGAACTGGAAAAATTCCATATCCTCCAGCGGGATGCCATGCCGCAATAAAATTGCCGCGCCGTCGCCTGTGTAAGCGTAGGCGTTGGAAGTTACCTCAAAAATACGTCCGTGTCCGCCTGTGGCAAAAATCACAGCTTTGGCATGGATGACATGCAATTCACCTGTGGCGAGTTCCACAGCTACCACGCCAGCGGCTTTACCGTTAACCATGATGAAATCCAGAACCTGGTATTCGTCGAGGAAATTGACCTTGTTCTTCAAGCACTGTTGATACAGGGTTTGAAGGATCATGTGCCCAGTGCGGTCGGCGGCGTGAGCAGCGCGCCTGACAGGTTTGCCAGTTACATTATTGGTGTGCCCGCCAAACGGACGCTGGGAAATTTTGCCATCGGGTGTTCGGTCAAATGGCAGTCCCATGTGTTCCAGTTCAAGCACGGCATTGATCGCCTCTTCGCACATGAATTCAATTGCATCCTGATCGCCAAGATAATCGGATCCCTTGACCGTATCATAGGTATGCCATTCAGGCTTGTCTTCCTCGATACTGCCGAGTGCCGCGCCGATACCGCCCTGCGCAGCGCCTGTGTGTGAACGGGTTGGATATAACTTGCTGATCACTGCAGTCTTCGCAGTCTTGGATGCGTACAGCCCAGCCATGAGCCCTGCACCCCCCGCGCCAACAACGACTACGTCAAATTGATGATTTTTTGTCATGAATTACTCCCGGGAATTTCCTGATCACAAATTATCACAAATAAGCAAAGGCTTTCAGGTTTTCCTTCGCGGCTTTGTATCCTTTGTGATCACATAATTTATGAAGTCCAAATCACGTACAGCCCAATGGCGCTGACAGAGACAAGCATTAGGATGCTTAACAGACGGATGACCTTTCTGCCGCCCACGCCTGTGATGTAATCATCAGCGATGACCACCAGTCCATGGACACCATGCGAAGAAGCAACCAAAAGCAGCACACCCGCGACTGATTTCCAGAATATGGAAACCCAGGGAGCAAGGTCGGGCACATTGGTGCTTTGCACATGGGTCGCATTGGGCATGAATGACCAACGCATCACATCTGCAAAATTCATCTGGTTGCGCGCCCCCATGACCAGGGCACCCATCATCCCAAAGAGGATCAGGGCATACATTGCCAGAGCAGTGAGCCGCGTGAAAAACCACATCAACGTTTCAAAGTTCATGCCGCGTTTGGAAAGGGGAAGGTTTCTTGATTTTAGAGTATTCATGCTACCCTCCCAATGCAGTCATGGTTATGACGAGAGCGGCAAGGCCAAAGGTCGGCAGGAAAACCGCCCACTCGATCCAGATGGCTTCGCGATGATGTTCGATCAGCTTGGGGAACAGATCCAGGATGGTGATCCGCAAGCCGTTGATGGCATGGAACAACGCACAAAAGAAAATGAAAATCTGAAACATCCAGTTTTCATAAACGGCATTCAGGAATGTCCCAACCTCACCTCCCAGGAACGACGCAAGAATATGTGTGGTGACGAAGATTCCCATGCCCAGTCCCCCAATGCGGTGCAGGACAAATGTTAACATTGGACCCTGTCCCTTGTACCGCAAGCCCGTCAATAGGCTGACATCTCTATTTAAGCCCATCTATGCCTCCTCAAAAAATTGAAATGGGAGATTGTCAAAAATCACCCGTTAAGCATTCTTTGGCAACAACGATAAGATCTTACAGATTGCAATGCGCATTGTACTCTTTATTTGCATCATTGAATAAACACCAAGGTCCTTACGCGTCAGAAAGTACCCATTTCTCAATGAGAAAGCGGATATCCGCGACGATTATCACATAGAGAACACTGACAAGAAAGTGACAATCGTCCTGCTTATTTCGTTTCAGCTATCCTATAATAAAGTGGACAAAGACCCTTATAATCCAATTTAGTTTACCTTTTTACAAACATTTATTGCCCTGCCCTCAGCAAAGTGACAAGCACCAGCATGTACAAAGCGAAAGGGCAATTTTGCGTGATGAGAAAGGTGAACTTCGTCCTTAAAATTGTCAAAGGCATAAGGGCGAATGTAAAAAAATCCAGGAGGCATACATGTCTGGTTCAAATGAACTTTCCCGCCGTGACTTTATAAAGGTCACAACAGGAATCATAGGCGGGGTGATCGGGGTGGCATTCGGCTTGCCGACCATTTCTTATTTGATAGACCCGGCATTAAAGGATGGCGGGAAGGATATCTGGGTCTCGATCGGGAAATTCGAAGATATGCAGGTCGGTGTACCCTATCCTTTCTCATTCACCCGCGTGCAGGTCAACGGTTGGGAGCGCACCTCCAATTCATTTGGCGGATATGCCCTTCGCAAATCGGATGATCCCAAAGACCTGCTGATCCTAAACAGCCGCTGTACGCACCTCTCCTGTTCCATCAATTGGAGCGCGGAGGCACAGGCATACATTTGCCCGTGCCATGATGCAAAATTCGGCATCAATGGCGAAGTTCTGGATGGACCTCCACCGCGCCCGCTGGATGTATACAACGAATTCCGTCTATCCGCAGATGGTCTGATTGAAATCTTTTCCAAGGCAGGTTAACCATGTGGAAAAAAGTCTACGAATGGCTTGATGAACGTCTTGGCTTGAACGACATGTACACCAATCTGCTCGACCGCCCGGAGCCGAGAGGCAACTGGTGGAATACACTTGGCTCTGCCAGCCTTTTCCTTTTTGTAATGCAGGGATTGACAGGCATCTTCCTGACCGTTTATTACACGCCCTCTCCCGACCATGCCTACGACTCGGTTCAATATATTATGGAAGGCGTGGCGTTTGGCTGGTTGATTCGCGGCATCCATCACTGGGGGGCAACGTTAATGGTGTTGGTGGTTTTCATTCATTTGCTGCGGGTCTTCTTTACCGCATCATTCAAATATCCGCGCGAGCTGACCTGGCTGATCGGCATTGGTTTGTTGCTCATGACCCTGGGTATGGGTTTCACAGGTTACCTGCTCCCCTGGAATCAACGTGCATTTTGGGCTACCACTGTCGGCACACAGATCGCAGGCAGTGTCCCCTTTGTGGGTGATTTCATTCTTAAGGTCCTGCGCGGCGGTCCCAATTTGAGCGCGCTTACCTTGCAGCGCTTTTTCTCTGCGCACATTTGGATGCTCCCCGCACTGCTGGCTGGCTTGATCGGAATTCACCTGTTCCTGATCATCAAACACGGCGAGTCCCACTTCCCCTCGAAAGAGGATTAAAGGATAAAGGAACGCGATATGAACGACGAGACCAAAAAGAAAATCAACGCACGCTACGAACGCGAACTCAACAAAGGGGAACGCTTCTGGCCAGACAGTATATACAAAGACCTGATCGTTTCGCTGGGAATCTTCGTCCTGTTGGTATTGCTTGCAACATTTATCGGCATCTCTCCCGATGCCAAGGCTGATCCAAGCGACACCTCCTATATCCCGCGACCGGAGTGGTACTTTCTATTCATTTTTAAATTCCTCGCCATCTACGGGCAGATTCCAGTATTGGGTAAAATTGAATGGATTGCCACCATCATCATTCCCGGCATCGCCATCGGCATTCTTACACTCCTGCCATTTATTGAAAAGAGGCCAGACCGTTACTACGGAAAACGTATCCTTCCAATTTCCATCATGATCATCATGGTGGTAGGCAGTGTGCTTCTCACACTGACTTCGGAAGTGCCGACAGTTTCTGAGGACGGATCGAAGTTTTTGGGAGTCCTGCAGGCTGTTTCGGGGTTGATCATCCCCATAATTGCGATGATCGCCTTGATCCTGATGTCATTCGTCTTTAAGGGAACTACAACCCGTGTCATGGTTTGGACGACAGTGCTGGCTACTGTTTCGATGATTCTCGTCTCAGGGACAGTTTTAGCGCTGTACCCCAAGCCAGTCGTCGAAGAGACTGAGGTTGCGACCACCCTGGTTGATCAGATCATAGCCGGGCAGGATCTATACTCTGTTTACTGTACAGAATGTCACGGCGATGACGGTTCTGTTGCGACCATCGAAGGCGTGGAAGGGCTGGAAGGCGAAGAGATCACGCCAATCAACAGCAAGGATGTACTGTACACGGTCACTGATTCCGCCATGTACGAAGTCATCGCATATGGACGTCCCAACGCGGGTATGACTCCTTTTGGCAAAGCCTATGGCGGCGAATTGACAAGAGGCGAGATTGATTACATGATCACCTACATGCGTTACATGTGGGATGACCGCTTCGAAGCGCCAAAAATAAAGCCGCTTTTCCCGGCCCTGGCCGCCGGCGAAGTGCCATCCTATGATGTGCATATTCAGCCAATTGTAAAACGCTATTGTGTCTCCTGCCACCGGGCAGGCAAAGATAACAAAAATTACCTGATGACCTCGTATGAAGAAATTTTGACTACAGGCGATGAAGTCAAGAATAATATCATCAAGGGCGATGAGAACAGCTATTTGCTGCTAGTCATCCAGGAGCATGCCATCATGGACCCAGAGAAGCCTGAAGAGGAATTGATCGGTGTCATGCCGCCTAGTAAAGCCCTCAAACCCGATGTGGTGGATGTATTCGTCCGTTGGGTCATGAATGGAATGCCGCAAACAGCAGACGAAGCTGCAGCGCTTTTTGTGGCGCCAACTTCCGAGCCAACAGCAGCGCCATAAGAGTTAACAATACATGATGTACAAAAAGACGAGACGAAAGTCCCGTCTTTTTTAT
>CAYLOW010000050.1:0-18126 GCA_964385315.1 uncultured Anaerolinea sp. | reverse complement strand
CTCGGCGGCGATGTAACCAAGTTCGTTCGCCCATAAGTACCAAGTAAGTAGAAATAAAAACATGGCTCACCCCCAAAGGTGAGCCATGTTTTGCAGGAAAAATCAGGATGTCGCTTTCGTTGACATCCTGATTTTTGTCATAAGTCTGAGTCTGGCGTTCAAATTTGTTTTCAAATCCCTCCATCCGGTAAAAATAAATATTCGTATAGAAATATATGTAGATTGTCTTGTTTAATTTTCAAATAATCCAAGCAAAATATGTTCTTACCAGACAAATTTGGGTTATACTGTCGGATAACACTAATCCTAAATTAATATTCGGAGATGCAATGCTTACCATATCGTTGCGGGATTTTGTAAAGTTTTACCGTGGAGGGAATAGCAATGAATGAACCGTCTACCAACCAATTTTTCGTGGTTCTGCTGTTTATTCTACGCTGTCTTGTTCCGCTTGCCATTTTATTTGGAATATCGTACCTGCTCCGCAAAATGGGGCTGGTAGCCGTGGAAGCGCCTGAGCCGCCTGATGAAAATGGCGATGAGACGGGTGAAAACGCATCCCAGGTAGAGGCCGGTACTGCTGACCTTGAAACCTCAAAGGCGGCACCGGACGATCTAAATACTGTCGAAACTAAAAAGGAGTCGCAGCAATGACACCACGCACCTTTCCTCGGCAGGTCTTCTGGCTGATCGCGGCGGGCATATTTGCCCTGCTGATCAGCGTTTCAATTGCTATTTCGCCTGCCAAAGCAAAGCCCTCCTTCCAGGAGACTGAGAAGTACTGTCTGACCTGTCACGGAGATTCAACCCTCAGCATGACGCTTCCCAGCGGCGAAACACTTTCGCTTTATGTCGCCCAGGATGATCTTAATCATTCCGCTCACAGCACCATAGGGATCGAATGCGAAGCCTGCCATAACAATATTTCTGAATACCCGCATCCCAAGACCGAGTTCAAGACGAAGCGCGACCTTTCCCTGGCCTATTATAAGACCTGCGAGAAATGCCATTCTGCAAACTACGAAAAATCCCAGGACAGCATGCACGCCAAGGCCGCAGCAGCAGGGAATGAGAATGCCCCTGTTTGCACTGATTGTCATGGCGCGCACGACGTCACCCCGGCAAACGAACCCCGTTCCAAGATCTCTGTGACCTGCGCGAAATGTCATGCTGAGATCGTGGATACCTATCGCCAAAGTGTGCACGGCGCCGCGTTAATGAAGGATGAAAATCCTGACGTGCCTGTCTGCACCACATGCCATGGAGTCCACAGTATCCAGGATCCGCGCACGAATCAATTCCGAGTGGATGAACCTGAGATGTGCGCCGGCTGCCATGCCGACCAGAAATTAATGGACAAGTATGGCCTGTCTGCCGATGTTTACAACATTTACAAACGTTCATGGCACGGTGTGGATGTTTCTGTATATAAGGCAAAGTGGCCCACCATCTGGCATGACAGCGCGATCTGCTCTGACTGTCACGGCATACATGACATCCGCACCACAGGCGACCCGGCTTCCATGGTGAATAAGGAGAACCTGCTCGCCACCTGTCAAAAATGCCACCCGACTGCCGGCCCGAACTGGACCGACGCCTGGACCGGCCACAACGAGATCAGCCTGGAACGCACCCCCTTCCTCTTCTATGTGGAAAAGTTCTATGGCTCCTTCACCCCGTTCATGCTTTGGGCGTGTGTCATTTATGTCATTCTACAAATTGTCCGATCAATTGTTGATCGTGTGAGGAGTAACCGATCATGAGCGGAAAAAAAGTAAAATCAACCCCGCTTGCCAGTCAGGAACGAAGTTTCCTGCGTTTTTCTGTGGGTCAGCGTTGGGAACATGCCATTTTATTATTGACCGGGCTGGTACTTTTATTAACCGGGCTGCCCCAAAAATATCGTGACCTTTCGATCAGCCAGGACCTGCTCTCCAACCCGGGGCAGATCTTCCTGATCCGGCAGACACATCACATTGCTGCCATTGTATTGAGCCTGTTGGTCATGTACCATTTGGGAAAGATCCTCGTCTTGATGAGCCGCCGCAGCCTGCCGGGTGACCTGCTGCCCACCGGACAGGATCTGCGCGACGCCTGGCACATGCTCCAGTATTTGCTTTTCCTGCGCAAAGACAAGCCGAAATTCGGGCGTTATAACTTTGAACAAAAGGTAACCTACTGGTTTGTTTTCTTTGGCTTTGCCATGATGGGTATCAGCGGCTTTATTGTCTGGTTTCCCGTGCAAGCCACCCAGTTTCTGCCGGGGGGCATCGTGCCGGCCGCCAAACTGGCTCACAGCACCGAGTCTGTTGTGATGGCGGTTTTCATTGTGATCTGGCACGTCTATCACGTGCATATAGAACGTTTGAACCTGAGCATATTCACGGGACGCCTGAGTGAAAAGGAGATGCGCGCCTTCCATGAAAAGGAATATGAGCGCATTACCAAAGGTTCGGAGGAGAGGAAGTGATGCGGCTCCGTACCCTGCTTATCGCGGCGGGACTTGCAGCCTGCCTCGTCAGTATTGGACTATCAATATCATCAGCCTCCGCCGGTCCGCTGTCTCACAGCGTTAAGGAAGCGGCACAAAGCCAGCGCACATTTCAAACTCAGGAAGCAGACAACAGCCTGTGCCTTTCCTGTCATATTCAGGAAGGCATGAAGGTTGACCTGAAAAGCGGCGAATCCCTCCCGTTGACCATCAACCAGAAGGCATTCGAAGATAGCGTACATGGCACCAATGAGGTGGCTTGCGTTTCATGTCATACCGACATTTCAAGTTTCCCGCATCCTGAAAAGACAACAGAAACCCTGCGTGATGTCACCCTGGCATATTACACAACCTGCAAAGAATGCCATGCCGAGCAATTCGACCTGACTCTTGATAGCGTGCACCAAAAGTCGCTGGCCGGCGGCAATCAGAACGCTGCGGTATGCGCTGATTGTCATGATCCGCATACCCAACAACGCCTGACAGACGAGGAAACCGGCCAGGTGTTGGATCGCGCCCGCCTGCATATTGCCGATACCTGTGCCAAGTGTCACAGCGCCATCTATGATACCTACAAGCAAAGCGTTCATGGTTCCGCCCTGACCCAGGAAGGCAACCTGGATGTACCCACTTGTATTGACTGCCATGGTGTGCACAACATTCAAGACCCGACAACCGCCACATTCCGAAACAGCACCCCTTACCTGTGCGCCAACTGTCACACAGATTCCAACTTGATGCGCAAGTATGGACTCTCCACAGAAGTATTAAATACCTACGTGGCGGATTTCCACGGCACCACCGTGGTATTGTTCGACAAGACATATCCCGACCAGCCGACCAACAAACCCGTCTGTACTGATTGCCACGGGGTCCATGACATCGCAAAAACGGATGACCCGGCCAAAGGCTTGGCGGTGCGGGAAAATTTGCTGGTGCGCTGTCAGGCATGCCATCCGGATGCAACCACAAACTTCCCGGATTCGTGGATGTCACATTACATCCCCACAGCTGATAAATACCCCATGGTTTATTACGTGAACCTGTTTTACAAATTCCTGATCCCCGGTATTATTGGCGGTATGGGTCTTTTGGTCGTAATGGATTTCACCCGCATGATGATCAATCGCTTTCGAAAACCGAAACCTGTGAAGGAACATAAAACACCTCCCCCAGTGACTCATGATACCGTCGAAGAAATAAAGAGCGAGGCCGTGCAAACATCAGAGGCACCCCAAACCGAGGAGATCATATCGCCTTCTGCCCCAGAAAAATTAAAAAATTCCGACGAGGAGGCTTACCATGACTAAGGAAATACAAGCCACCCCGGAGACAAAAACCTATGCCCGTTTTGACATTGTGCAGAGGCTCCAACATATAATCTTTTTAATATCATTCTCGATCCTGGGTTTTACCGGGCTGCCGCAGAAATTCCCTCTATCTCCTATCAGTGAAGTATTTTTCAAGCTATTTGGCGGCGTTGAAACGGTACGCCTGATCCATCACACTTCCGCGATCGTCATGATGATCGTCAGCGTTTTTCATGTGCTGGAGGTGCTTTACCGCGTGATGGTCCTGCGCACACCCATTAGCATGATCCCGTGGATCAATGATCTTCTGCACGTGTATGAGGATGTGTTGTACTATCTCGGCTTGCGCAAACACAAGGCATACTATGGCAGATATTCCTACGCCGAGAAGGCTGAGTACCTTGCGCTGATCTGGGGCACGGTCGTCATGGGGCTGACAGGCTTCATGATGTGGAATCCGATCTCCACCCTGCGTATGCTGCCCGGCGAGGCTGTGCCAGCCGCCAAAGCCGCGCACGGCGGTGAGGCCGTTCTGGCCGTCCTTGCCATCATCATCTGGCATTTCTATCATGTGCACATCAAGATGCTCAACAAGAGCATGTTCATCGGCACTCTAAGCCATGAGGAGATGGAGCACGAACACCCGGCGGAACTGGCACATATTAATTCCAGCCATCCCGTTTCCATCCCACCGGCAGTTTTACGCAAGCGCCAGTACATTTATGCCCCGCTCGCCGCCGTCATTGTTTTGGCTTTCGGATACGGGTTCTATTACTTTGTGGGGTATGAATCGACAGCCACCGTGATTCGCCAGGCGCAACCGACTCTGCCGGTTTATGTGCCGCAAACGGCAACCCCGCAGCCAACCGCTACAGCGACATCCACGCCTGCGCCGACGGCAACGCCGGCCCCGACTGTCACCGGAGATGCGGCTTCTTCGGCAGTGACAGAGGCACCTGCCGCTGCCGGTCCAACCTGGGATACAGACATAAGCCCATTGTCTTCACAAAAATGTCTGATGTGTCATGGTGCAACCGCTTCCGGCGGTTTGAACCTTTCCACCTATGCAGATGCGATGAAGGGCGGCGCAACCGGTCCGATATTTACATCCGGTGATTCAGCCAACAGTCCCATCATTACCAAGTTTGAAGGGGGTAAACATCCCTACGCTGTTCTATCTCCTGAGGAACTAACCCAGATCAAAGCCTGGATCGATACAGGCATGTTGGAAAAATGAAAAAACAGTAAACTATATAGGAGCACAGGAATCCTGTGCTCCTATATAGTTTGTATTTTATGCAGAGGTGTTTATGAAAAAAATAATGGAACGGCTTGGAAGGTTTTTTGTGCCTGCGCCAGGGTCATCCCGCTGGACCTATATCATGCCATATCTGGTCCTTGTCCTTGTTTTTATTGTCATATTTGCTGGCGGAACCTATGGATGGGAGCGCACCAACTCGACAGAATTTTGCGGGACGACCTGTCATACCATGCCGCCTCAGGGCGTTACACATGCAAATTCCCCCCACGCCAATGTCACTTGCGAGGAATGTCATGTTGGCCGTGCCACCTTTGCCGACCAGCTTATGCGAAAATCACAGGCGCTGCATGAAATCTACTACATGACCTTTTCACTTTATGAATATCCGATCCGCGCCAAGGCGCTGCGCCCTGCGCGGGACACCTGTGAAAAATGTCATCTGCCAGAGACATTTACCAATGACAGTTTGCATACCATTAAACATTTTGCCAACGACGTCGAAAATACCCCATCCACAACCTATTTGATTTTGAAAACAGGCGGAGGCGATAAACGCCAGGGACTTGGCAAGGGCATCCACTGGCACATCACGAACAAGGTTGAATACTATGCCACAGACCCCTTAAATCAGGAAATCCCCTACGTACGCGTCTACAATGAGGATGGCACGTTTACAGAATACACTGATGTTGAATCTGGTTTTGACCCCGCTTCAGTGGATGAAAGTCAACTTAAACAGATGGACTGTACTTCCTGTCATAACCGTGTGACCCATGAGTTTCAGAACCCCGCAGTTTCAGTTGACGATTCCATGTCGCGCGGGTTGATCAACCCCGGCATTCCTTCCATTCGCCAAAAGGCACTGGATGTGCTGACTGTCAAGTATAAGACTCGCGACGGGGCAATGAGAGGCATCACAGCAATTGAAGAAGACTATAAGACCAATTATTCTGATTACTACGATCAGAACAGCGAAACAGTTCAAAAGGCAGTGGCTGAACTGAAGGCAATATATGATCGCACTGTCTTCAACGATCAAAAAGTTGATTCGACAACACATCCCAACAACCTCGGGCACATCGATTCACCGGGATGTTTCCGCTGTCATGATGGTAAACATCTTGATACAGAAAACAAGGCGGTGCGCCTTGAATGCAACCTCTGCCACTCCATTCCAATCGTTACCGGTGTAAAAGATCTGGTAACCAAGATCGAGATCAACAGCGGCGGGGTCGAACCTGATTCACATCTCAACCCCAACTGGATCAACCTGCATAACAAATCCATGGATCAGACTTGCACGCAATGCCATACCACCGAAGGAGCGGGCGGGACCAGCAATACATCTTTTTGCTCGAACAGCGCCTGTCATGGCAGTGTGTTCACCTTTGCCGGGTTTGATGCGCCGGCTTTGCGTGAAATTTTGAAAGACCAAATTCCCACCCCGCCTCCTGCCGAGGCACCAGCCGCAGCATCCACTGGCCCATCCAGTTACGACACGACCATCGGCTCCATCTTAACTTCAAAATGTGGCGCCTGCCATGGAGCCGCAGCTTCCGGTGGTTTAAATGTCACCACTTTTGCGGACCTGATGAAAGGCGGGAAGGAAGGTGCTGTGATCGTCCCGAATGATTCAGGCAACAGCCTGCTGGTGAAAATTCAAAGTGAAAAACACTATATGAATCTCGCTGATGCAGAACTGGGTTTGATCAAACAGTGGATCGACGCAGGGGCACTCGAGAAATAATAAGCCCGATAACAAATGAGCACAAAACAAACGAGCCGTTCCTTAATTGGAACGGCTCGTTTGTTTGAAGGCTTTACATCAGGTATCCTCAGTACAGATGCGTTTGAATACCAGCAATGCCCGATCGCGTTCGACCCCGGGAAAGATAAGTTAAATTCCCCGCAACTGAATCGACAAAATGAAATTATTTGTCCGCCACCGCTTTTACGATCCATTCGTAAATAATGGGAGCCGGATTCGGAGCGCCCGCGTCACCGCGATCGACATTTCCTGTGACAACAACCACCAAATCAAGACTTGGAATTACATACAAACTTTGCCCGCCATAACCAATTGCCTCAAAAATTGACGGGGCTTCCCCGGGGTGAACCCACCACAGGTAACCATAGTTCATCCCGGGATAGGCTTCGATCTGTTTACTCGTCGACTGCAAAACCCAATCCCTGGAAACCACCTGTTTTCCATCCCAATAGCCTTCATTCAGGTAAAGGTATCCAAAGCGGGCAATATCACGGGGGCGAAAATTCATTCCCCACCCCCCAAGGTAATACCCCTGGTCATCCACACCCCAACTCCAATCTTTTGGTTTTATCCCCAACGGAGAAAACAGGCTGCTCTGGGCGTAATCGCGGAGCGGTTCATCAACGATTTCAGTCAGAATCGCGGATAGCAGTTGGGTATTGGCACTACTATAGTTAAACCCCTCACCGGGCATATCCTGAAATTTGAGGTTGATCGATGCCTCCACAAGATTCCCGCTCTCCATCCAGCGTTCTTCAATCTCACCATCCTCCAGCCAAACGAATCCCCCGGACATGGTCAACAGGTCGCGAAGTTTAACCTCCTTCATGCGCGGGTCGGTGTCGGGATAGAAGTACTCAGGAAAATATTCGATCACCTTATGGTTGAGCGAATCCAACCGGTTCTGATCCAGTGCAATGCCAACCAACGCGGAAAGAAAACTCTTTGTAATTGAATAGATCGGCACACGACGTTCCAGTTTGTTAGGTGAAAGGAAGTATTTCTCATAAACCAGTTCTCCGTGGCGGACGATCAACAGACTGCTGGTCGAATAGTTTTGTTCAAAATACCAGGCCGCTTTTTCAACTTTCGCACGGTCAAGACAATGCTCTTCCAGGCTGGATACCTTCCAATCTCCAGTCGGCCAAGTCTCCCGGTCAACAGGCGCGGATGGATAACGACTGGCACAATCGCTTCGCACTTCAGAAAAGCTGGTCGGCATTACAGCTGACGAGGCATGCTTTGTTGGAGTTTTAATGGGAGACTGTGTTACCTCGACAACAGTACAGGAGGCAGTCAATATAACACTCTCAAGGATGATCAATATTTTTCGAACTGCCGCAGTTTTCATCTTATTCTTCCTTACAGGTATTTACTCCTGAAATATTTTGTTTTATTCTACAACGAAACCGGTGATCAACGATCATCTCCCGGAGCCCCATCCTACGGTTTTCTGTCCTCCAAAGATTAGATCCAAAATAGCAATGAGAGTACACGACACATTAAAAAGGTCATTCGTTATAATTTACCTATTCCCAACCCGGGCGGGGGAAATAGGTCAGGATATTAACCAGTGTATTCAAGGCTTTTCTTAAACCACTGAACCTGTTAAGATGACCATAGTCAATAAACTGCTGCAAAATAATGTTCTTTCATCATACTTTAGATTTAAGGAGCACCCATGACTTTATCATTTAGGTTTGGAACTGTTGGCTCACCCTCCGGCACACCAAAAAAGCCGGGCGGATCAGTTGGCGCGATCGAATTCAGCGCGTCCATCGGATTGGATACGCTGGAACTTGGCTGGGTACAATCTGTGCGTGTGACCGAAGCAACCTGCGCATTGATCAGATCAGCAGGTGAAGGGAACGGTGTGGCTTTGAGTGTTCACGCGCCTTATTTCATCAACTTGAACGCAAACGATGAAGAGTGGGTCAAGTCACGCAAACGCCTGATGGATGCAGCGCACTATGGATATCTCGCGGGCGCAACCGACATTGTATTTCACCCCGGTTCATATTTTATGAATGAGCCTCTTGAAGTATTGAAGATCGCCATCCCGCGCTTACAAGGCTGTGTGGATGAACTGAAAAAGAATGGCGACCATGTAACGCTCCGTCCCGAGACCATGGGGAAGTCGGCAATGCTGGGTTCCTTTGAAGACGCCGTAGCGATGAGCAAAGCCGTGGATAGGGTACAACCCTGCCTGGACTTCGCCCATTTGCATGCCCGTCCAGGAGACGGCACGATGAACACTTATGACGAATGGTCACGGCTTTTGGAAATTTATCGCCGTGAACTGGGGGAATCTGCCCTGAAGCATTTACACATCCACCTTTCCGGTATTGAGTACGGGGCCAAAGGGGAAAAGAATCACCTCCCGCTGGCCGATGCAGATCTGGATATGAAGGCCTTATTCAAAACTTTGGATCAATTTGGCTGCGCGGGGCGCATCATGTGCGAAAGTCCCATCATGGAAGAGGATGCGCTGACGATGAAGAAGACATGGATGAAGATCAGCGGAGAGAAAGAATAACGACAGAATCGGTATAAGTTCCAAAATGACTGGAGAATTTATCGGGTATAAATTTTTGTATCATCTGGCTATAAACTACAAGACTGACGTTTGTGACATTTCTCACTAGTAATACACGCTGGGGGGGGCTATTATTAAGGTGAGGTTCAAAGATGAGAACCTCTAAGGAGGACGGCCATGTCAGTCACTATTTTTACAGGCGCGTTTTTCGGGGCGCTGGTCGGCTTTTCAACCCGAAATAGAAGCACGCCCCTCTGCCAGTACATTTTTGGAAAGCACTGCGCTCTGGCGAAATCGATCGGATTGATTCTGTTGTTTGGATTGGTGTTAATCCCGTTTCTCTCCCTGTCCGGGGTCTTTGCCATCAGTGAAACACCGTTCCTTTGGGGCGGCTGCCTGGCACTCAGTTTTATTTTCACCTTCTTCATGACCAGCAGCATGATGTCAGATATCCCGCTGGAGTCGTAACCTGTACTTCGTTTAAATGACCAAAGAACGGAATTTCATGCGCCACGAAGACGCTAAAGCTTCCTAATGCCTTAGTGGTTCTGATTTGTTGACTATCCTAAAATCCTCCTTCTCAATCCTTCTGGTTGAGAAGGAGGATTTTGTATATATCCTTTTTTTCAAATGACTTTGAATCAGCTTATTACACACTAAACAGGTCTGAGTTTTCCGGGGCATGGATGAAGCTCCAAAAAACATCCCTGGGACGATGGGTGGAGCTGATCCGTTTACGAACCATATAGATGGTGCGCTGCATATTAAGACCTTCCACAGGAACGCTTACAACCCTTCCCAATTCCTTCAGATGTCTGCTTGCCACTTCTGAGACAAAGGAAACGCCGTAGCCATTTGCTATGGCTTCCATAATTCCCTCGGCACTGCCGATTTCCAGAAAAATGTTCAAATCTTCAAGGCTGATATCGAACTTCGAAAGTTCTGTCAGCATGACCCAGCGTGTGCCTGAAACCTCTTCCCGAAGAAGAAGCGGCTCGGTAACAATATCTGCCGGCTCAATGAACGACCTTTTTGCCCAGCGATGCTCTGCGGGAACAATCAGTTCAATTTTGTCACGAAAAAACTCCTGAGATTCCAACCCCTTATTATCTGCCTCCTTGCTGACAATGCCAAGGTGAGCCTCGCCCTCCAGAAGCCACGGCGTGGCCTTTTCAGGGGTGCAAGCCAAAATGCGGGCTTTAATTTTGGGATAACGCAGGCAAAAGCGGGCGGCCAACTGCGGCAGGATGTATTTCCCGACACAAGTACTGCACATGATACGCAATTCCCCCACAAAAACCTCCTCAGTGGAAGACATAATATCTTCCAAATCGTCCATGTCATGTAACAGACGGCGCGCCCAGGGAATCAATAACTCACCTGCCGCGGTCATCTTAAGCCCGGTGTTAGAGCGGACGAAAAGTTTGGTAGCCAACTCCTGTTCGAGCAATTTTATCTGGTGACTCACCGCGGGCTGCGTGAGATGCAGGTGTTTTGCAGCTTCAGAAAGGCTGGTGGTTTCTGCCGCGCACAGAAATGTCTGGATTTTTTGGATGTCGATCATGATTCTCTCTATAAGGACTTATACCGACACATTGAGTGCCAATAATTAGTGAATTTTTTCACACACACCTTATATGATAATCTAATTATCGAAAGAATCCAAGTCAATTCGGATGTTTTTAGCTGTCTAATTTTTCTGGTTTGTACTCGAACTTGAATCCGCCCAATTCGATGTAAGGCTGCCAATTTTTATAGCTGACCGCACGCACCCTCCGCGCAATTTCCTGTTGACTCATATCTGCTGTGATTCTGAACAGCTCGTCAAATTGTTTGCGCGAAAATGGCGGCCGTGTCCAGGTTTCAGCAGAAGCAGGGAGTTCTCCGCCCTCAGCCATGAGTTGCGCGATCTCAAAAAACAGCGCGATTTGATTTTCGTATGTCCGCTTTAGGATCTCTTCCACACCATCTGAAGGGTAGACTGGGAAACGCCTGACTTTGATGATCCTTCCAGTATCCACCCTGCCTGCCATGTGGTGGCATGTCACGCCGTATTCCTTGGCATCTTCATACAAGGCAAAGTTATTACACCCTATGCCCGGATATTCCGGTGACGCAGGATGAAAGTTAATGGCGGCAATCCTTGCCTGGTCCAATAATTCCTGCGGCACAATCCATCGCGAAAGGTAGGAAATGATGTAATCCCCTTCCCATTTGCGAATGTCCTCTGACAAGGGGTCCCCCCATTTGCCAAGACAAAAGGTCACATGCGAAAAATGTACCCGGCAATATTCCAACGCCCTGGCGCAATCAGGATCGTTGTCTTTGCCGAGGAATAATAGGGTGAATTTGTTTTTCATAAGGACACCCCTCTTCTTTTGAGAGAGGGTTTGTGGAATTATAGTCGTGCAGCCAAATCAAAGTCAGAGGGAAGGAGGGAGAACATCCAGGCGTTGTAAATGCGCGATCTCACCACGATCCTGTTGAGCAGCATCCCCTCGTAGTGTGCACCGATCTTTTCTGCCACCCGTCTGCTCCGTTCATTTCCACAGGCGATGACAATTTCAGCACGAATCAATTTTACCCTTTCGAATGCGAACTGCGCGGCAAGCCTGGCAGCACGCCCGGCAATACCTTCCTTGTGCCGCGAAGCGCGCACCCAATAGCCGAGGTTGCAGAAATGATAAATTGGATGGATGTGACTCAGGCTGCAGCCGCCAAGTACCATACCTGTTTGTGAATCTGTGATGGCAAAACCGTACATTGAGCTGTTCGACCAATAGGCGCGAGTCAGGGTGACAAAATTTAGCGCCACATCAAGTGTATATTTTTCGTTTGCCCACGACATCCAGGGATTGAGCTCGGAAAGCGATTCTTGCACAGCGTTAAATAAATTATTTTCGTCGCCAAATTCATAAGGACGCAGAGTGACAACGCCATCGGTGAGTGTAATAAACGGGAACATGGGCGGGATTAACGGGTAACGGTCATTTTTGCAATTTCAATCGGTGGACCCGGCCAATAAAAAGTGACTGTCAACTTCGGTTTAACTTTCAAAATAAAACGGAGACAACCCGTTTTTGGTGTGTCTCCGTTGCCAGGGAAAAATATTTGTTACAGTGAAATATATTCCCGCAAACTGTGCTGTACAGCATAGGCGGCGGCTTCAGCGCGATTGTTTACGCTCAACTTCGAGAGGATGCTCGAAACATAATTGCGAACTGTACCTTCACCGAGGAATAAATTCTTGGCGATCTCGCGGTTGGTTTTTCCTTCGGAAACCAGTAAAAGCACGTGTTTTTCCTGCTGACTCAAATGTGAAAAAGCCGAAGCCTCCTCCTCTTTCACAGCGCGCCGCACTTCCTGGAAGACCCGTTGGGTGACTGCCGGGTCAAGCAGGGCTTCGCCCCGGCCAACAGATTCGATCGCTTTGATCAAATCTTCGCTGCCGATCTGCTTGAGCACGTACCCCGAAGCGCCCGCACGAATGGCGGAGAACAACATTTCGTCCTCGGCGTAGGACGTAAGCATCAACACTTTGGTCTCAGGAAATTGATTTACGATCTGCTCACAGGCGTCAATACCCGAAGTGCCCGGCAGACGAATATCCATTACCACCACGTCTGGTTTAAGAGACTCAACCTGCTCCAGCGCTTCACGCGCCGAACCTGCCTCGCCCACCACATCAAATTGCGGGTGTCGCTCCAACAGGGATTTCAATCCGATACGCACCAACTCATGATCATCAACCAGGATAATTCGTTGCTTTTTCATGGGGCTATTTTACCTCTAAATTGGTAAGATAAGGCGGGTTTCAACCTGTCAACGGTTTCTTTACCGTTCTCAGGTGTTCCTCGATGTGCGCCAGACTGCGCTCCACCCACAGCTGCAAAGCCAACTCACCGCCCAGTGTTTCATGACGGCTATCACGTGACCAGGCCTCCTGCGGCAGGCTGTTTAAAACTTCGCATAAAGCATCCACATCCTTCGTAAAATCGTCTACAATCCTGGCTAGGGGCTCCTGAGGGTCATAGTACGCTGCCATCCAGTCATCAGCATCGAAATTCTTAAATTCGGGCTTCTCTTCATGTAATGTTTGATAAATGCGCCTGCCATACACCAATTTCTCCACATCACGAGTGTGCGAAGCAATCTGATGCAAATTCCACCCGCCTTCAATTTTGGTAAACGGGTCGCTGAACGATTCACAGGCGGCACAAAATTCCCGTGCGGCTTCGCCAAACCGTTTGACCATCTTTTCACGGTATTCAAGCAACTCCTTCATTCATCCTCCAAGATTGACAATACATCCATAACCACCGTTCCTGAATTCTCAATGGTGTGGACATGAACTCCATGCGGCTTTAATTCCAAGGCTGCCTGGTGGGAAAGCACAGTCAAGCCCGCCATACTGGACAGATACGCAGCCCCCCTGCCGGATCCCGCAGCAATGATCAGAATCTGCCCTTGGCCTTTCGCTTGCATTACCCGCGCTGTGGATTGAATCATCAGGAATGTCGCCGTCAGATTGACATCCAATGTGCGATGCCAATCCCACTCATCCATCTCCATCAGGGACGAATGGGGCTCCACAGCTGCATGAGAGACGAGAATGTCTATTCCGCCAAAGTCCTCTTCCACGCTGTTTACTAAATATTGCACGCCAACCTTCTTGGCGACATCCTCAATGTAGGCTTTGGCCCGCCCGCCGCTGGAAAGGATCTCTGCCACAACCTGGTCCACGTTGACCGGGGAAATATCATTGGCAGCAACTACAGCCCCCCGTTCTGCAAATGCCAATGCAAGTGCGCGTCCCGCCCCTTTTCCCGCGCCTGTGATTAAGATCACCTTGTCCTTAAATTGATCCATATTTGCCTTCTAATCTTCAACCAATTTTCTTAAACCTGCATCACTGACAAACAGGAATCGTATCAGGATTCAAGTTGGCATTCAACGGCAAACCAAAATACGGTGAGGGGTCGTATGTATTTTTTATATCAAGTTCATTTTTAAAATTACCGAAGCCGTCATCTTTGACAATGGAAATATGCAAATGCACGCCGACCGGCGCATTGAGGTCACCTGAAAAATTTCCCTGATATCCGAGGATGGTGCCAGCCTCCACATAAAGTTCTGCGGTACCCGTAGGAAATTCAGGCGAGATGAAAGAATTCCCCTGCGGATCTGCCATGTGTGTATAGTAGACCCAAATCTGTCTTCCCAATTCAAGCGGATCACTCGGCACACGAATAATGACCGTCGACTTCCAATCCGCTTTACGGGTGAGATAGCCGGAGTATGCCGCGACAACAGGGGTAACGCCCGCATCTGTCCCGGCAAAAATATCGATTCCCGTGTGCCTATGACCGGGGCGGAAGGAATCATCCCAGATGAATCCAGCCATCCCATTGGTAGGAAATATAAACGGGGCATCGCCGCATCTTGTTCCAGCAGTCATCATCAAATCAGGTCGTGAAGACGGATCCCTAAGCCACGCAAAGACCTGCACAGTGCGTTTTGAAGCCGTTCCATAGGTAAAGTACAAATAGATCCCCGCAGCGGCAATCGCCATTGGGATAGCATATATCAAAATTTTTTTCACCATTCGGAGGATTATACCCATTTTGTGTGAGCCAAAAACTCAAAAAAGTTGCAGATCCATTTACACCAAAGGAACCCTGAAATTTCATCTTGCATATTTTGATAAAATTTGTGATAATAAAGAAAAGCTTACGAAAGTCCAAGCTTAAAAAAGCAAACCCGTTGTGAGATGGGGACGCAAAGTCATGGGTCTATCACAAGCCATAGACCGCCAGACTGCTGAAAGTAACTTTACTTTTGGCGGTTTTTTTTATTAACCACCAAAACGAGGAGGCTTACCTTTCAATCATATGCGTGGTTTCATGGAAACTATTGAAAATTCAATGTTATTTGGATGTCAATCTACAATCACTTTTTAGGCAAAGGAGAATTATTAAAATGAAAAAAATATTTTTTTCCATCCTTCTTACACTTATCCTGATCTTGAGTACTGTTGGGATTGCCAGCGCTGTGACTGATGGTGAGCCGGATGGCAATGGCCATCCGTACGTTGGCATTATGGTAGCCCAGGACGTGGATGGCAATCCGCTTTGGCGTTGTAGCGGCACTTTAATCTCGCCGAAAGTTTTCCTTACTGCCGGTCATTGTACAGAATCCCCCGCTGCACATGTAGAAATCTGGTTTGACTCCGACGTCCAATCCGGTGTTCCAGCCAATGGATATCCTTATGACGGACAAGTTGGCGGTACTCCCTACACACATCCCAGTTTTAACCCCGATGCTTTTTATCTTTACGACCTGGGTGTTGTCGTACTGGACAAAAAGATCAAAATGAAAATGTATGGTGCTTTACCTCAAGTAAATTCTTTGGACAGCCTTAGCCCAAGTGCAAATACGATCTTTACAGCAGTGGGATACGGTTTACAAGAAAGTTTCCCCGATGCTGCTGCCTGGAAGGAACATAACGTGAAGGTGCGCATGGTTTCCTATCCGCATTTGCTCCAAATCAATACGGGATTCACAGGTGACAGATCATTATTATTGTCCAATAATGCAAATACAGGCGGTACATGTTTCGGCGACTCTGGCGGACCAAACTTTGTTGGCAACACTAATATCGTTGGCGGCGTCACATCCTTCGGCCGGAACGATACGTGTGCCGGTACCGGCGGTGTATATCGTGTGGACAGGGCAGATAATATTAAATGGCTCGCCACATTTGGCGTAACACCTTAAGAATTTATATTTAGGCACAATTGAAGCAGAAAAGGCTCCCGTAGATCTTACGGGAGCCTTTTCTTATAAGAATTCTATCTAACGTTATTCATTTTCTTATACTTCGAATTTATGATTGGCTCATTCATAAAAATAAAGGAGATTAAAAATGACACTCTATATCCAACCTTATCAGTATCATCGTATGGCCCGCAGATGGGCTGAACAGCCTCAACAATCCGAAACCCGCTCACTTGGCGTGAATATTAGTGAACAGGATGACGCCTATTTGCTCTCTGCACTTGTTCCGGGCTTGAAAGCCGAAGATTTGAACATCCAGGTGCTCGAGAATGTGGTCAGCATTGAAGGTGAATACCGCGCAGACCAAACAGAATATTTGCTGAATGAGATTCCCAGCGGAACCTTCCGCCGTGCCCTGCGCCTTCCCGCGGACATCCAGGCAGACAAGGTGGAGGCAAAGATCAACGACGGCGTGTTGACCCTTTCCCTGCCAAAAGCCGAATCTTCCAAACCGAAGAAGATCAACATTTCGGTAAATTAATTCCCCCCTTTTTCACCGAGACGCACGGCATCGTGCGTCTCTTTTTTGTACAACCTAAATCAGGCAGTATAATTCGTCCATTCTTTATTCTGGAGTATGTACTGTGCGCGTTAAACATTTACTTTTTACGATTCTCATTATCGTTTTCCTGAGCGCCTGCGGAGGCAATTCAACCGAAACCGTTGCGCCGCCCACCGCAGTGCCGACGAATACCCCCCTGCCGACACCAACGATGATTCCAACGCCGTCCACACCGCTCACGATTTTGCTCATGCCTGCGGACATGGATAAGACCTTATCCGACCTATACCAGAAAACCGTCTATGACCTGACGCAAGGGTCCGGATTTCGTTTTCAGGTTCGTAACACCCTTTTGCCGGCAGACCTCGCCGACCCAACTTTGAAAGTGGTGTTTGTCCTCCCACCCGATCCCGGCATTGTTTCGATTGCCGCCACCGCGCCAAATGTGCAATTTCTGGCGATCAATATCCCCGGCCTGACACCAGGCGGAAACTTAAGCGTGCTTGCCGGTGATTCACAAGTGGAACTTCCCGCTTTCATTGCAGGCTATGTCTCTGCAATGATCAGCGATGAATATCATATCGGCATGGTCATTCCAAAAGATAATGTCGAAGGGCAGCGCGCCTTCAATGCGTTCAGCAATGGCAAGGCCTATTACTGCGGTTTGTGCCGCACGTTCTACCTTACTGAAACAGTGTATCCCACCTATATTGAAATCCCTGCCGACGAAGCCCCGACGCGCTATGGCGGGTATGCCAACGTGCTGATCAATGATCGCGACGTATACGCGCTTTATATTTATCCTTCCCTTGCAGATGCTGATTTTCTCTCATATATTGGCACACAAGGCGTCTTTCTGATCGGGACATCCATGCCGGAACCGCGTCCCGGCGGCTGGGTCATGACCATCCGCCCTGACACGATCAAAGCGATCCAGCTCGCCTGGCCCAATCTGATCGCGGGTCAGGGTGGGATTAACGTCCAATCCCCGCTGGGAATTGCTGACGTGGATACCAGTATCCTCACTCCCGGGAAACTCCGCCTTGCACAGGAGACGCTGGACGCCCTGCTCGCAGGTCGAATTTTCCCGAGCAGCCCTTAACGGTACTTCTTAGATCAGAAAGGCGCTCCGCATCCTCACCACCTGCCAGGACAATCAACCTGATGACCCGTAGTTGAAAACCCATCGGTTACATGCGCGCAAAAAATCCTCAACATACCAGGTTGGGGATTTTTATCACACAAAACAAGTCCAAACCGTTACCGAAGCAGATGGATGCGTTGGCATTTACTCACCGCTGTGATAACAGATCAAATCCTGATCTGAATTCATCGCTGCGCTGAAAAAGTCATATATCTTAATCCCCATTCCACTCAATATCGAATGTAGATGCCTCCAACGGGCTGATTCCTTTCTCACG
>CAYLOW010000049.1:0-18128 GCA_964385315.1 uncultured Anaerolinea sp. | reverse complement strand
CGCGCGGGGGGAATATTTTATGGTCACAGTGCGGGCAGACTTCGCCCACCAAACCATATCGTTGTTTTTTCAGTCGCCAGTGTCTTGGGATTTCCATTTTGTTTAATTCCTTTCCTTAGCCTAATTCTATCCCGTACGACTCTCAAACACTATCAGGATGGATTTTTGATTTGTTGTCTAGACTGGCTTGAGCGACAATCATTATCGGTAGGGACAAATTCCAAGTCCGAATGATCTGCTTTTTGAAGGTAGGAATGGACCCTTATTGAGGCGCTGCTTCGATCTCGCGGCAGGAAGACCCTGCACAGTGCCGGAGCGCTTCAAGCCAGGTACTAAGTTTTTCCAGTAATTCAGGTGATGTATTTTCCGCAATATTTTCGAGCTGGTAGGGATCTGAATTCAGGTTGTAAAGTTCCAGGGTGCCATCGCCGTACTTTACAAAGGTATAGTCATTCGTCCGCAGCCCGCGAAAAGCGCGGTCGGTCTTTTCGCGGTAGGGAGAATCCGGCGGCTCCATTAACCCAGACATGTAATTGGCCGAAATAAATACATCCGGTACATAGGCGGCTTCATCGAGAATGCCCCTTTCGAGCAGAAATGCCTGCCGCCAATCGGTTGGCTCGGCGCCGGTTAGTAATGGCATCAGGGACCGTCCATCAACAAAGTCAGGAATCTTGGCCCCTGCAATTTCTGCAAAGGTGGAAGCCAGATCTACATTTCCTGAGAGCGCGTCAACCGTACTGCCTGCCGGTATTTTCGGCCCCCGTACAAGAAGCGGTACACGGATATCCTCTTCAAAGGCGGTGTTCTTGCCAACCAGCAGGCGGTGTTCTCCCATATGGAAACCATTATCCGAGGAGAAGAAAATATATGTGTTTTCCAGCGCACCTAGCGAGTTGAGTGTTTTAACAATGTTTTCCACCATCTCGTCCACGGCCTGCATGGATTGAATCCGCTTTGGGTTGATCCGCTCCATTTTTGCGATCTGGTCGGTTCCCAAGGGCGGTTCGGCGCTGTAGATCCAGGGCTTATCGCTGTTGTCTGCTTCGTTAAAGGATGGCGATTGCGGCAAGGGAAGGTCTGTAAAAAGATTGGTGTGGCGCGGGGCTGGCGCATAAGGACTATGGGGGGCATAGACCGAAATTTGGGCAAAGAAGGGATCGCCGCTTTTTACGCTGCGTTTGATGAAATCGATCGACTTGGCAGCATAAACGTCTGTGCCGTAATTCGATCCATTTTCTCCATACTTCACCAGCTTACCGTTCTCATTCAGGGTGTAGTTAAATTGCGAGTATGGATCGCCATCCGCCGGGCTGTACCATTCCGTCCAGCCAGGGGGAATATAAGTTTGTGAGGCGGTCGCCGGGTAGCCATTTAAATATTTGCCGAATAAGCCTGTTTTGTAACCTGCGTCTTCCAGCCAGACGGCAATGGTGGATTTTTCGGATTTCAACGTGTAAAATTTTTCAAACCCTCCATCAGGCAGGGTGGTCTCAAAGATCTGTGTATTGTGGGAATATTGCCCGCGAAGAAGGCTCGTGCGGGATGGGCAGCAGGTCGCCATCGATACGAAATACTGGTTGAAAGAAACTCCCTGTTTTCCGATCAGCTCCTGTGTCTTGGGCATGTATTCCAATAACGGCATATCCATATCATCGGTAAGGATGAAGACGATATTTGGCGGGTTGACTTTGCTGACCGGGCTGCCGAAAAATCCGCAGCTTGCTGCAAGAAAAGAGAGCAGCACCAAAACGGTAAACAGTTTATGGGATTTCAATTTGATTCGATCCTTGCCAATACGTGTGATACGGCTGTGGATGCAGGGCCGCCGAGGGATTGGATCAACCCGAACTTTGCTCCCGCGATCTGATTTGCTCCCGCCTGCCCCCGAAGCTGGGTGACTGCGTCGACAGCCTGGTACACGCCGGAGGCCCCGCCTGCAAATCCGCGGGCTTTCATGCCGCCCATTGTGGCGCAGGGAATTTTTCCCTTTAGTCCAATGGATCCGTCTTCGGCGAGTTTCCAACCCTGGCCCTTGATCGCGAATCCGACCGCTTCAAGCTGCAGGGCGGCGTACATACTGAAAACATCATGGTATTCAAAAAAGTTGATCTGGTCCAACACGATCCCGGCTTGTTTCATGGCCTTGCCGGCGGAGAGTTGAGCGGTATCGAAATACAGCAGGTCTTTCCGGTCATGGAGGGCGAGGGTGTCTGTTGATGCCGCCGAGCCGGCGATCTTAACCGGCTGACTCTTTGCCGAAGGGGTAATCAAATCACGACGCGTCAGGACGAGAGCGGCAGCCCCATCCAGATGGGGGGCCATGTCAAATATTTTGAGCGGGTCGCTGACCATCTCACCTTTTGCATACGTCTCGAATTTGATGGCCTTGCGAAAAGCCGCATATTGATTCCCGACCCCGTTAACGTGGGCCGTGAGAGCGAAACCGGCGAACCCGTTTTCAGGAACGTTGTTTTCGAACATATACCGTTTCATCAACAGGGCGGCCTGGGATGTGATGGTCATACCATGGATCGATTCAAAATCCGCGTCATTTTCGGTGGCTGTGGCTTCTTCCACATCCGAGCCTATTTTGTCAGTGAATTTTTCGACCCCGACCACGAGCGCGATATCCACCATGCCACTGGCAATTGCCAGGCAGGCCTGTCTCAATGCGGCTCCACCAGATGCCCCTGAGGCTTCAACTGTAACGGCTTCGATCCCGGTGAAACCTGCATATTCAGCGATGAGCGCGCCGAGATGCGCCTGGTTTGAAAGGTTCGGCGCGAGCATGTTGCCGACAAATAACGCCTGGGGGCTGAGGCCGCCGCTATCTTTTACAGCGGCTTGAGTGGCGTCCACCGCGAGATTACGTAAGCTGAGTCCCCAATGCTCGCCTACGGGGGTTTGTCCGACACCTGCGATTACGACTTCTGTCATAAATGATTTCCTGGTTTTGACTGATGAGGGTGGGGAGTGAGAAAGAGGAACTTCCCTTTCACTGATCCCCATTTTTTATTTCATCGTGATCTTTCCACGATACCTTGCATACGTTGCATAATCTATCTCTGTGCGGCGGGCGATGTATTCCTGGGTTTTGGTGGCAAGCCCCTGCCGGGAGGTGATCTTGTCCGTGACGGTTATGTCAAACGCATCGGAACCCGCCCCAGAACCGAAGGAGACACAAAGGATCCTGTCTTCGGGCTTGGCAATGTCAAGGGTCGCGGTTAATCCGATGACAGCGGCGCCTGCGTAGGTGTTCCCGATCACATTGACCAGGAGGCCAGGTGTGATCTGCTCGAGCGAGAAACCCAACTGCCCGGCGACTTTTTGGGGGAATTTCACGTTCGGCTGGTGAAAGACCGCCCACTTATAATCTTTGGCGGTTGTGCCGCTGGCTTCCATGAGGTGAGTCGCGGCCTCGGTGATATGTTTGAAGTAGGCCGGTTCGCCCGTGAAGCGCATACCATGTTCAGGGTACTTTTGATATTCCCGCCGCCAGAAATCAGGTGTGTCAGTGACGTAGGAATAAGCGGAATTAATGACTGCCAGGGACTCTTCAGCGGGACCGAGGAGGTACGCGCCTCCGCCCGCGGCGGCTGTATATTCGAGCGCGTCGCCGGGTTTGCCCTGCGCAGTGTCCATGCCGATCGCCAGTGCATAGTGTCCCATCCCCGAGCCGACCATGCCCATGGCTGCGACCATTGCTTCTGTTCCTGCCTTGCATGCGAATTCAAAATCGGCGCCCTGCGTGCTTGGCACGGCACCGATCGCTTCAGCGACGATGGTGGAAGTGGGCTTAACCGCGTATGGATGCGACTCGGAACCAACCCAGACTGCCCGGATTTCCGCCGGGTCAATTTGGGCACGAAGCATGGCATTACGCGCCGCTTCGATGGACATGGTGATCACGTCTTCATCAAGCCCAGGTACGGCTTTCTCTTTGATGGGCAGACCACTGGTCTTGCCTGTCCAGACACGGGCGATCTCCTTTGCAGGGATGCGATAGCGGGGCACATAAGCGCCGTAGCCGACAATGCCAACCGGCTTGACGGGTTTGAGGAGGGTGGGAGTGCGAGGTTGTGGAGTTGTCATGTTTTATACCTTATTTTTTTTTCATTCAGGTTGATTGCACCAATGTGGAAACCTTGTTTGTAACAAAATATCAGCAGACCTAACCAAAATCCATTTCACTTGTTTTTCGGGGCAGCTGTCTGCATTTCCTTTAAGATCTCTTCTGCCCTACTGACGCGGATTGCTTTCTCTGCGACCATTTGCGCAGCGATCTTATCGATCATGTCACTGGCAGCACCAGCGGCAAGTGCGACCTGTCTCGCGTGTAGCGACATATGACCCCGCTGGATACCTTCAGTTGCAAGGGCTCTTAACGCGGCCATGTTTTGAGCCAACCCAACGGAAACAATAATTTCAGCCAGCTCAGACGCGGTTTTCACGCCCATTAATTTTACTGCCGCTTGTGCAGCAGGGTGGACTTTGGTCGCGCCGCCGACGATGCCCACGGCCATTGGCATTTCGAGCGTGCCAACGAGATTGCCATCCTTGTCCCTGCCCCAGGTTGATAGGGAGGTGTATCTGCCGGAGCGTGCCGCGTAGGCGTGCGCGCCGGCTTCAATTGCCCGCCAATCATTACCGGTTGCGAGGACCACAGCATCCACGCCGTTCATGATGCCTTTATTGTGAGTCGCGGCCCGGTACGGATCGGTTGCGGCAAAAGCCCAGGCGGCGATGATACCATCGCGTACGGTCTCGCCCTTGAAGGTTTCAAACCCGACAGTTAATTCGTTGACGGGAATTGTACAGCGCACGCGCGCAATTCTACGGTCTGCCAGGTTGGATAAGATCCGCAAATGTACTTTTCCGCCCGTAATGCCCTCGATCTGCGGTGCAAGTTTTTCGCAGGCGGTATTAACGGCGTTGGCACCCATGGCATCGCGCACATCATAGATAAGATGGATGACAATGAATGGTCCGATGGGAGAATCTTCGATCATGCGGACCTCAAGATCTCGCGCACCTCCGCCGAATTTTTTCAAGGTGGGGTCGATCGCATCGGCGGTGGCGAGCAATTCCGCCTTGTGTTCGTAGATCTTCATCCGCGCTTCGTTCATGTTGATGATGTTGATCAGCTGCATTTGACCGATCATCAACGGTTCGGTGGTGGTGGCTGTAAATCCGCCGCCCGCACGGGCAAGTTTTGCCATGAAGGACGCACCCGCAACAACGGATGGTTCTTCCACCACAAACGGGATCAAGACATCGCGCCCATTAACCTTAAAATTCAGACCAATTCCAACCGGCAGACTGAACATGCCGATCACATTTTCGATCATGTGGTTAGCGGATTCAGCTGAGAGCCCGCCTGTTGTAAACGGGGTCAACTCTTCGGGAGTCTGGTTTGCCGCCTCAGCCAGTCTGGCGCGCCGCTCTTCCAAGGTTAGATTGTAAAATCCAGATATGCGAGAGTTTGTCATTTTATGATCCCAAGTTTAGTGTTGGCCTTCTTCCAAATCCTATCAAAATGGAACGAATTGATTATAATGGCTATGAGGTGTCTGTGTATGCTATTAACGCGTGAACAATTACAGGGGAGGCTTTTTGCCCTGCATCGTGCAAGTTTGGAACTGGTGCAGGATATTTCGCTTGAAACCCTGCTTGAACGAATTGCGTCTACAGCGTGTGAACAGGCTGGCGCACGATATGCCGCGTTGGGGGTGTTGGATACCGCCGGCAAACTCAAACAATTCGTATCCATTGGAATGACCGAAAACGAGAAACGGAAAATTGCGCACCCCCCGGTTGGTTTGGGCTTGCTTGGCGCATTGATGAATGCGGAAGATCCCATCCGCCTGCCGGAGATCAGCGAGCACCCGAGTTCAGTCGGATTTCCGCTGCATCACCCGCAAATGACTTCTTTTCTGGGCGTACCCATCCGTGCCGGGGATATACAGCTTGGGCAGATCTATCTTACCGAAAAAATTGACGGCTCTGAATTTACCGCAGATGACGAAATGATCATTCAGATGCTGGCAAATTATGCCGCCACGGCAATCACGAATGCACGATTATATGAGGATATGAAGCAGCGTGATCTGACCCTGACCCGCCGAAATGTGGACATGGGCTTATTGAACGGAATTGCCTCAGCCCTGACTTCCAGTCTGGAGCTGGACGAGATCCTAAACAAAACCCTCGGGTTGATCATGAACTATATGAAAGTGGAGGCGGGAGATATATTTCTCCTCGAAGATGATAAGACCACACTTCGCATGGTACTCCATCGCGGGCAGGCAGCAGAGGCATTCTGGACGCGTAACATGTTTCAGGTTGGCGAAGGGTATCCGGGGTTGGTTGCCCAGAGCCGCAAATCAATGATCGGGGTACACCTGGCAAGTGATACGAACTTCCTGCGGGACGCCGTTGTTCAGGCCGGATTTCAGCAAATTGCCTGTATACCGCTGCTTTCAGGGGAAAATCTCATTGGGGTGATGAGTGTTGCCACGCGGGATACCGAACCATTCGATCAAAGAAGCGTGCAGCTTCTCACGGCTGTTGGGACCTGGGCCGGGCTTGCAATAGAAAACGCCCGTTTACATTCCAATGCGCGCCGGCTGGCGGTGCTTGAAGAACGTGACCGCATCGGCATGGATCTGCATGATGGCATCATTCAGTCCATTTACGGAGTTGGGTTGGGGTTGGAAGGGGCTCAACTTACATTAGATGAAGACCCACAAGCTGCCAAGGAACGAATTTTGCATGCGATCGATAGATTGAACCAGGCAATTCGTGATATTCGTGCCTATATCCTCGACCTTAGACCCCGGCAGCTTGGCAATGAAGGCTTACTGAACGGGATAAAACGATTGATCTCAGAATATCGGGCCAATACGTTCTCTGAAGTGAACTTTACCGGCTCTGATGAGTTGAAAGACCTTTCCCAAGCGCAGGCATTGGCTTTATTTCATATATGTCAGGAAGCATTAGCCAATGTTGCCAAGCATGCAAAGGCAAAAAATGTGCAAGTTGCTGTTTGGGGGACCCCGGAGCGCGCTCTTTTGGAGATCACGGATGACGGTAAGGGCTTTGATGTTGAACAAATCAAGACCTCGATCGGGCATGGACTCGCAAATATGCAAACGCGTGCGCATGCAGTGGGTGGTGAAGTGGATATTTCATCGACCATTAAAGATGGAACGACCATACTCGTATGGGTTCCCCGCACCATAAAACACTAAAGCACCCGAATCAATGAATTATTGCAAAATGAGTCACAGGAACTCGAGTCTCATTTGATATGAAGTAAAAAAGTTTTCCAACGCAATTTTTTAAGGTTAAATTGACAGCCCTGCCCATATATGGTCATTAATGCCCATATATGGGGTCAGGGTGGGGAAAACCCGCCCTGCTGGCTGAAACAACTGTTCTACTCATTGCCATAGTTTTGATTGAACGCAGATAGTTATTTTAAGATAGACAAACCTTAACAAAACAAATCTTTTTAACATAACGTAGGTCTGCCGCCTTGATATCTGGGGCCACTATCTGCTAGAATGACTGCACGCTGATATGGCGGATGTCTGTCGAACACATCCAACTTCCTGTAAGTTACTTTACAAAAAACATACCAATTATCACCGAACCGCAATAAGTGGCGGGTTATTCAATGTACTCCATTAATACTGAGGAATGTTTATGAAAGCAGAGCAGGCTTGGCAATCTGTACTCGCCCAACTTCAAATGGAAATGCCCCGTGCATCCTATGATACCTGGGTGCGTGATACCCGTCCAACTTCTTATGATAATGGGGTCATGACTGTTGGTGTCCGCAATGCTTATGCGCGTGACTGGCTGGAAAACCGCATGTCTGCAACCGTCGATCGTTTGCTGGTTGGGCTATTTGATTCAAACGTGACCGTTGAATTCGTTGTATCCCAGGCAAGTGAGACTGATTCACATACTGATCCTGATCCTGAGCGGATTCCCGCCTCAATTGTGGCAGCCCCGCTTGAGCCAAAGCCCCGCCATGTAACGTTAAATCCCCGGTACACATTTGATACCTATGTCGTTGGTTCTGGAAACCGCCTTGCTCATGCGGCCTGCCAGGCTGTGGCTGAAAAACCCGCTCGTGCTTACAATCCGTTATTTCTTTATGGTGGTGTCGGGTTGGGGAAGACCCACTTATTGCATGCCATCGGCAATGCCTGTCACGCTGACGGCTTAAATGTATTATATGTTTCCTCCGAAGAATTTACGAATGACATGATCAATGCCATTCGAACACATACCACGCAGGCATTCCGTGAGAAATACCGCTCGGCTGATGTCCTTTTGGTGGATGATATCCAGTTCATTGCAGGCAAGGAATCAACCCAGGAGGAATTCTTCCATACATTTAACACCCTGCATGGGCAGGATAAACAGATCATCGTTTCTTCAGACCGCCCGCCAAAGTCGCTGGTCACCTTGGAAGAGCGTCTGCGCTCCCGTTTTGAGTGGGGTTTAACTGCCGATATTCAAGCGCCTGATTTTGAGACCCGCCTGGCTATCCTGCGTTCCAAAGCTGAGCGTACCGGGCGGCATGTTTCGGACGAAATTTTGGAGAGTGTCGCCAGACAGGTTCAGTCCAATATTCGTGAATTGGAGGGAGCGTTGAACCGCATAATCGCTTTCGCAGATCTGAGTGGCTCTTCCCTGACCCCAAACCTGGTGGAAGTTGCATTGGCGGATCTTTTACCCCAAAAACGCAATGTTCAGCCCGATAAAGTCATGGAGGCTGTGGTTGCCGCCTATGAAGGAATTGCCGTGGGAGACCTGCTGGGGCAAAACCGCGCAGCAAAGGTTGCAATCCCCCGTCAGTTGGTGATGTATATCCTTAGTGAGTTCAATAAAGTTTCCTCCCCCCAAATTGGCGACCTGCTCGGAGGACGTGACCATACAACGGTATTGTATGGCATCAAGAAAGTTGCCGGCGATGAAAAGCTTAAGAGACGGGCTGAGAGTATTTGGAACAACTTATTAAATCAAGCTGTGGCAGTGTAAAAAATATTTATCCAATAAAAAAGGTCAGCCTGTTTTTGGGCTGACCTTTTTTTATTGGATAAATCAGGCGCCAGGCTTTGTATCGGGTCTATGTTTTATAAAAACCAGGATGACGAATAAACCACATGCCGCGATGAGAAGATAGGATTGCAGGATGTTGAGATAGCTTCCCGCTACGAATTTTGTGAATGGGAAAACATTCGCCGCGATCAAATATAACAGCACAAAACCGATCTTCGCCCAATTATTCCCATGCGGGACATCGCCAAACCATAAGATCAACCACACGCATATAAATATCGGGAAGAGAATCCCATAATGATGTTCCCAGGCTATGGGAGAGGCAAGTGTCGCGCCGAGCCCCATCAAAAGGAAATCAGCGAGCCTCGATTCAGTTTTCGTACTTTTTGTCTTTATCAAGGCGATCAAAAGGACCGCCAAGGACATGATTTGAGTAAATGAAAAAACCCAGATATTGTAGGGGGGGTAGCGGTATCCGTTCCATTTCAGATTGTTAAATAGGTCAGGGTATTTGACACTGAATATTCTTCCCGCCAGCGCGTTAAATGATTGGTTGGTGTAATATGATTCGCCATGCTGCGTGACAAAGCTTAATCCACGCAGGTAATCGAGGTACATGGAGAAACCGAACTCGTGCATTCCCAACAGGACCCCCAATAGCCCAGTGATGGTTATGGCAATGACGAGTCTTTTGTTGCCGCGCAGCAAACCCCAGAGAATGAATACCGCATAATGCGGTTTGATGGATGCCATCAAACCCAACATGATCCCGGCAAGAACATCATACCCGGTGATGTAACACAGGATGGCGATTGCAAAAAAAGCGTTCAGCCATACCTGCATTTGCCCGAGCGTCCCTGCCCTTACAACCGGGTAAAAAGTGAAAAGCAGGAGTGCCAGGAAAATGCCGACTGCGATCTGTTCCTTGATGCTGAGGGGCGGCGCTTTGTATTCCTTGTAGGAATATAATGTCGCCGCTATTACGCCGAAGGTCGTCAAAAACAGGAACATGATCGTTGCAGATGTTGAAAAAACAAGCAGGTTTATGTTATTGGTTTCTATGAACTGGGTGATCAACAATGCTGTGGGAGGGTATAGGAATTTTACTTTTACGGGGAGAAGCAGGTCAGTGTAAATCAGACTTTGGCCTTTCGATTCCGCCCAGTAGTCATAAGCCAGTTTCATTGGGCGCCAGGAATCATTTCCGATCTCGTCGGTAAAAACCCAGATCGCGTGATCCAGAGCCATTTTATTGTTTTTTATTCCATAGTAATTCGTGATGCCCTTGGCAAGGAAAGCCAGAATCAGATTTAAAAGGAACAGGAAGATAAGTTGTTTTATGATTGGTTTCACATGTGCCGCCTGAAAATTTTTACCTAGTATAGATAATATGGTTGAAATGAACAAGGTGTAGATTCTCCTGAAAACCAAATGAAAAGATGTGCTACTCTAATATTTAGAGAAAGGAGATAATTATGATCCCAAACACGACCATACGAGAAAATGATTCCACGCTTTTGCCAGAACTCTACCTTGCATTCGAACTAAGTCAGATGGAATGGAAATTAGGTTTCACAATTGGATTAGGACAGGCCCCACGCCTACGAACGATAAAGGCACGCGACTTAGCGGGATTGCAGCAGGAGATCAAAGAAGCCAAAACTCGCTTTGGGCTTTCTACGGACACAAAGGTTTTGACTTGCTATGAAGCAGGACGGGACGGCTTTTGGTTGCACCGCTATTTAGAGGCGAATCGTGTGAGCAACCTGGTGGTGGACTCAGCCAGTATCGAAGTTAATCGTCGCTTTCGACGGGCAAAGACAGATCGTCTGGATGTGGGCAAGTTACTAAACATGCTGGTTCGTTACCATCAAGGCGAGCAAAAAGTGTGGAGTGTAGTGCATGTGCCCAGTGTAGAAGTGGAGGATCAACGACAAATGCATCGAGAGTTGATGGTCCTAAAGCACGAGCAAACCCGCCATATCAACCGGATCAAGGGGTTATTGTCTGGTCAAGGCATCACCATGGATGTGAAGAAGAATTTTCCAGAGGATTTAAATTCCTTGAGACTCTGAAATGGTGCGGACATTGCTGATCCGCGAGCACGAATGTCTTTATCTGGTGCGAGACCAAATTCATCAAATCGAATTCAGACGGAAGGAGCTGTTGCGGACATCCAACGATCCGGCGATAGAGCAGGTACGCCGATTACTGCGCTTGAAAGGAATAGGTATGAGTTCAGCCTGGGTCGATGTGATGGAGTTTTTCTCCTGGCGTGGGTTTCGCAATCGACGTGAATTAGGGTCACTGGCCGGATTGACACCAACACCATACCAAAGCGGGGAGAATTCGAGAGAACGGGGTATTAGCAAGGCTGGCAATCGTCCAGTACGTGCCCTGGCTATTGAGATTGCCTGGATCTGGTTACGCAATCAACCCAGTAGCCAACTCAGCCTTTGGTATCAAAATCGATTTGGCAAGGGCAGCAGCCGTATGCGCAGGATTGGCATCGTGGCGGTGGCGCGTAAACTTTTGATTGCGCTCTGGCGCTATTTGGAATTTGGCATTGTACCCGAGGGAGCTCAATTCAAAACAGTTTGAGGTTAACGCTGTTCTGATTTCAGATCTTTCTTCTGGTGTGGTGTGAGCGGCCCGTTCTCCGTGCGGGTCTCCTTTTGGGAACCGAAGTATAGATGGGGCCGCTCTTGAAAAGCTTCTTTGTCGCTTCATGCGAATAAATTATTGGGTGTCCGGTCTCTTTGATCGGCACGGATAGAAGCTTGTCTGAGGAGAATTCCTAAACGCTTCTGGAAGCTGCCACGTAAATTACCAAAGTTGGGCCAAATGAATTCAGATGGTGTTATTTGAATGTGTCTGAAACAAAAATTAAAAATCAGACACGGAAGCTTTGAAATTTATCCGTGGGTCAAAAACATACGACCTTTACAGGACGTTCTGGAAGGCCACCCACTTGACAAATTTACAAATATAGAAGAAGCATTGAGTGAAAAATCCTGTGATATAATCGTGGCGCCTTGAAAAAGGCACATCTTGCCCGGGACGGGCAATAAGCGTCCCTGAGCGGGTTCTAATCCCCGCTAAACTCATTCTGTTCCACGCCAATTTGCGCGTTTGGGAACAGCACAAGTTAAGGAGTAATAAATGGCAGTTATTTCCATGAAAGCCCTGCTTGAGAGCGGCGTCCATTTTGGACATCGCACCAACAAGTGGGACCCCCGTATGAAGCCTTATATTTTCACAGAACGGAACGGCATTCATATTATCGACCTGCAACAGACCGTCAAATTGTTGAACCAGGGGTATAACACGGTGCGTGACGTTGCCGCCGCCGGCGGGAATGTTTTGTTTGTTGGCACCAAGAGGCAGGCGCAGGAAACCGTGGCTGAAGAGGCGATCCGCTGTGGTATGCCCTATGTCACTGAGCGCTGGATGGGCGGCATGCTTACCAACTGGGATACCATGTACAAACGTATCCAGGAATTGGAACGCCTTGAAAAGGTTCGGGATTCCGAAGAAATTAACCGTCTGACAAAAAAGGAAGGCTTGCTGATCGAGCGTGAGATCACCCGCCTTTCGACCCGCCTTTCGGGCGCCAGGATCATGAAACGCCGCCCCGACCTCCTCTTTATCATTGATGTCGGCCGTGAAGAAGCCGCTGTACGTGAAGCAAATTTGCTCAAGATCCCGATCGTTGCCATGGTAGATACCAATTGCAACCCGCAGAATGTGGATTATGTCATTCCTTCGAATGACGATGCAATCCGCGCAATTAAACTGCTGGTCGCCAAGATCGCTGATGCCGTTCTTGAAGGCAAAGCCATGCGCAAGGAAGAAGAACCCGAACAGCCTGAAGATGCCAAATCTGACGGCAAGCCAAGGGTCCGAGGACCGCGCAAGCCTGTTGTCGAATCTGAACAGGAAGATAGCAGCGAAGATATTTTGCTCGGCGAATCCACACTTGCGAAGTTGAATGTCAGCCGTATGGTGGATGATGCCCCAGTCGTGAGTGACACTCCCGCGGTAAAAGCAGAAGATGGTTCTGCCGCGTAGACCGTTTATTAGACATACCCAAGGATATTGAAATGGAAATAACAACACAGATGATCAAGGAACTGCGCGGCGCGACCAATGCGCCAATGTTGGACTGCCGCAAAGCCTTGCAGGAAGCAGATGGAGATTACCAGAAGGCAGTTGACTGGCTGCGTGAAAAAGGCATGGCGACTGCCGCCAAACGTTCTGATCGTGATGCATCGAACGGCGTTGTGGAAATGTATTCCCACGGCGGCGGACGGGTGGGCGTGATGGTTGAAGTTAATTGTGAAACAGATTTTGTCGCCCGCGCTGAGCAGTTCCGCAACCTGGCTCATGAGATCGCTTTACAGATCGCCGCAAGCGCCCCCAAATACGTGAAAGCAGAGGAAATCCCGGCTGCTGAACTCGAGCATGAAGCTGCCATTGCCCGTGCGCGTGCCGTTGAAGAAGGCAAGCCCGAGAATGTTATGGCGAAAATTGTAGAAGGACGCGTCGAGAAGTATAAAGATGAGGTCTGTTTGATGCGCCAAACCTATATCCGTGATGAATCTCTGACGATTGAAAAGCTGGTCCTGCAAAACGTTGCAGCAATTGGCGAAAGTGTGATCGTCCGTCGTTTCCAGAGATGGGAATTGGGCGAAAGCACGAAAGATTAATGTTTTAAAGCCAGCCTTCGGGTTGGCTTTTTTTATAATTGAGAAAATATTTTAGATCGCCCTGTGAATAAAGGGCGGCACCGTAAAATTTACCATGGAGGTATGAATGACAGAGTTAAAATATAAACGTATTCTTCTTAAATTGAGCGGTGAAGCGCTTGGGGGTGAGGCGGGATTTGGCATCGATGTAAATGAAGCCGAATCCATTGCCAGCCGGATCAAGCAGGTTCATGAAATGGGCGTGGATGTGGCGGTTGTGATCGGCGCAGGCAACTTATGGCGCGGCAAGCAGGGCCTGGAGCATGGCATGGATCGCTCAACGGCAGATTACATGGGCATGCTTGCCACCGTAATGAACGCGATGTCACTGATGGACGCGCTTGAGCGCCAGGGTGTGTTAACACGCGTGATGTCTGCGATCGAAATGCGGGCCATTGCCGAGCCTTATATCCGCCGGCGCGCAGTGCGCCATCTGGAAAAGGGGCGCGTCGTGATCTTTGGGGCGGGAACCGGAAATCCGTTTTTCTCTACAGATACCGCTGCGGCTCTGCGCGCGACAGAAGTGGATGCCCAGGTCGTAATTAAGGCGACCAAAGTGGATGGGGTCTATGACTCGGATCCCAAGAAAAACCCCAATGCAAAAAAATTTACACAGCTAAACTATATTGAAGTACTCAATCGCCGGTTGGAGGTTATGGACAGCACCGCCATAACCCTGTGCATGGAAAACAATCTGCCGATCCTTGTGCTCAATTTGTGGGATTCAGACGCATTGCTTGGCGCCCTGCGCGGTGAGGTTGTTGGTACGCTGGTAAACGGGGACTGACCTTAATTTGGACTTAATGCTTTCATCCTTCAGCACGAGAAGGATGAAAGCATATTATCCGATTGTAATTATCCTGAGAGACTCTCATTTTTTTTCATTTCCACTCCAGTTATTTATGCTCCCATAGCATAAATTCTTATTTTAAGGTATCCTTGTACAATACCTTCGCCAATTTTGAAATAACGTTCTTGAGCCGCCATATATGGTGGTTTTCACATTTTATTCACCCCCATATATAGGGGCTTTGGGACCAGTTCTGAATTTTGGCGACCGTATTGCTTGTAGCGTAATTATTATTTAGGAGGAAGATCGTGAGTACTGACGAAATCAAAGATTTGTTGAAAGATGCTGAAGGACGTATGCACGGTGCGATTCAATCCCTTTCTGATGATCTCGCTGGAATTCGCACAGGGCGTGCCAGTCCGGCCCTGATAGAAAGACTTTCTGTTGAATATTATGGCACTCCAACACACCTAAAACAACTCGCCTCGATCAGCGTTCCGGAGCCGCGTTCCCTGCTGATCAAACCGTTCGATGCCGCTTCGATCAAAGATATAGAACGGGCAATTCGTGCCTCAAATATTGGCTTGAACCCCAACTCTGATGGAAAAGTAATTCACCTGAACCTGCCTCCACTGGATGAAGAGCGCCGGCGCGACCTGGTGAAACAGATGCACCACCGTCTTGAGGAAGCACGCGTCGCTGTGCGAAATATTCGACGTGATATCCACAACGACATCCGCGAATATGAAAAAGAAAAACTGATCACTGAAGATGACCGAATAAGCGGCGAGGATGACCTGCAAAAAGTAACTGATAAATTTATTGAGGATATCGCCAGACACGGTAATGCAAAAGAAAAAGAGATCATGGAAGTATAGTTTTCCGATGGATGCGCCAACGCATTGAATGAGCATTTCCTTTATGACTGAAGCCACCTTTGCTGTTCCTCTTGAGAAAATTCCCCAACATGTTGCCATCATCATGGATGGCAATGGGCGTTGGGCGCTTCAACGCGGTTTACCTCGCCTGGCAGGGCACAAGGCGGGGACAGAGAACCTGCGCCGTGTGATCCGATCCACTGTTGAGTTTGGCGTCAAATACCTGACCATTTATGCATTTTCAACCGAAAATTGGGGACGCCCACCCGAAGAAGTAAAGGGCTTGATGTATATTCTTGAAGATGTAATAGATCGGGAATTGAACGAACTCCATAAAGAAGGTGTTCAATTGCGTCATATTGGGCGTTTGGAACGGCTTGCTCCCTCACTTCAGGAAAAGGTCCTGGACGCGATCGACGTGACAAAAAATAACGACCGCCTTATCTTGAATATTGCCTTTAACTACGGTGGGCGTGATGAAATAATTCAAGCCATCCAGCGAATGATGAAAGATGGTGTACCACCCGAAAATGTGACTGACGAATTGGTGAGCCAGTATCTTTACACGGTTGGCGTACCGGATCCGGATCTCATTATCCGGACGTCAGGCGAGCTGCGTGTAAGCAATTTCCTGATCTGGCAAGCCGCTTACTCTGAGTGGTATATCACGCCGACCTTCTGGCCTGATTTTGACAAGGGTGAATATCGCCGCGCGTTGGAGGCTTTTGCTCATCGCGATAGGCGGTATGGGAAAGTATCTTCGGGGGAGCTCCAGGATTCCAATGCGTAAAAGACTGATCACAACTTTAGGACTTGCTGCAATCGGATTGCCCGCCATATTATTTGGCGGCATCTTTTATTATTTACTAATGGGTACCTTTTTAGTCGGCGCCTCCTGGGAATATATCCATCTATTCCGCGCAGCGAAATACGAACCGCAGATCTATATTTCTGTGGGCGGGGTTGCCCTGATTACATTTATGCGCATGTTCTTTCCTGAATATGCAGACCCTGCATTTGTTTTCACCATCCTTGCTGCGTTGGCATATCATCTTGTTGTTTATGAGCGCGGACGTGACCAATCCGCGCTTGATTTTTGTATCACGGTTGGCGGGCTTGTTTACATTGGCTGGATCGGTTCATATCTTTTTGATCTGCGCAATCTGGCGGATGGCGGTTGGTGGTTTATGCTGGTCATGTTCTGCGTCTGGCTTGGTGATTCCGGCGCATATTCAATAGGCAGGGCGTATGGCAGGCATAAAATGGCTCCCCGCCTGAGCCCCAAGAAAAGCTGGGAAGGATATGCCGCCAGTGTATTTACCGGCACACTGGGGGGGATATTTTTTGTATACGCGTTTACCACCTATGGAAACCTGACCGGCCAAATTACCATCTGGCAGGGGGCGATCCTTGGCTTTATTCTGGGCACATTCCCGCCGTTGGGCGACCTCGGTGAGAGTATGTTGAAACGACAATCCGGAATCAAGGATTCCAGCGATATCATTCCGGGTCATGGCGGATTCTTTGATCGGATTGACTCATGGTTATGGGGAGCGGTACTCGGTTATTATTTTCTTGTCTGGTTCATCATATAAATAAAACCCTGGAGGCAATATGAGTGTCCTTGGAGCTTCACCCACTCGTAACCTCGCGCTTGAACTGGCGCGAGTCACCGAAGCGGCGGCAATGCTGGCGGGCCGCTACATGGGACGCGGGGATAAAGATGGCGCTGATCAAGCCGCAGTCAATGCGATGCGATTGGTCCTTAGTACGCTGGATATGAACGGCGTCATTGTTATCGGCGAAGGGGAGAAGGATCAGGCTCCGATGTTGTTCAATGGGGAAAAGGTGGGAAATGGCTCGATGCCCGAAGTGGATGTTGCTGTTGACCCGGTGGATGGCACACGTCCGCTGGCGTTTGGGCGTTCCAATTCGCTCGCGATGGTGGCTCTTGCCCCGCGGGGGACGATGTTTGACCCAGGTCCGTTTCTGTATATGAATAAAATGGCTGTTGGTCCCGAAGCAAAAGGCGTGATCAATATTGAGAAATCGATCACCGAGAATCTTAAAGCGATCGCAAAAGCTAAGGGTAAACATATCGAAGATCTGACCACCATCATCCTTGACCGCCCGCGTCATGATGCCATGGTTGCTGAAATTCGGTTGGCCGGGGCGCGTATTCGTCAAATTCCCGACGGGGATGTGGCCGCAGCGCTGATGACTTCGCTGCCCGATTCGGGTGTGGATGTGCTGCTTGGCATTGGGGGCACCCCTGAGGGGGTGATCACCGCCTGTGCTTTGCGTGCCATGGGCGGTGAAATTCAAGGGAAATTGTATGCGCGCGATGAAAGCGAAATGGCGCGGGGCCGTGAGGCAGGGTACGATTTCGACAGGGTGCTGACGATGGATGACCTTGTTTCATCAGAGGATGTATTCTTTGCAACCACCGGAATCACGGACGGCGAACTTCTAAAGGGTGTGCGTTATTATGGAGATCATATTACAACGGAGAGCCTGGTGGTGCGCGGCTTGACAGGAACAATTCGCCGCATCAATGCCATCCACAGTACGGATAAACTGGACAACTTAAGTTCTATCCATTATTAACTAAAGATTGAATTTTGATTTCAACCT
>CAYLOW010000048.1:15910-18158 GCA_964385315.1 uncultured Anaerolinea sp. | reverse complement strand
CGGAGAGCATGCCCCACGCGGCGGTCACCAGCCCGATCATGGCAATTGCCACGAGGATCAGTCCCTTTGTGGAGTTGAACAGATAGTTGAAACGGTCTTTGACAAATTGCATGGGAATGCTCCGCGGCCGGGCGCTATTGGGAATTATTCCACTGTTCGATCATTTTCCGTGTGGAGGGGAGTACAAGGTAAATCAGCAATCCGGTGCTCAACAACGGGGCGGGCAGGAACATCGAGAAGCGATGGACTTCAAAGATCGCGTTATGCAGTCCCAGCGGGTATCCTGCCATCATGGACATGGCCGCCCCAAAGATCGCCACGGGAATCGCCCAGCTTTTCTTTTTTATAACGGCAAAGATGAAGACCGCCCAGGCTGCCGCTCCCCACCAACTGACCTGCTGAGACATGACGTACATGCCGTTCCAGAACGGATCATTGTGCGAGGTGGTGTACTTGGAGATCGGTGCAACACCGTCCATAAAAGTCAGCACGTAAGCCAGGCCGGCGATGAAAGTAAGCGTGATGATCTTCTTATCCACGCCGCCAATGAACAGCATTCCGAACCACAGGATGCCGCCAATCGCAAAAACAGACATTGTAGGCCCGGACAGATGGCTATCCATGGCGGGAATGGCGGGGAAGAATCCCACCAGCAATTGGATGGTCGCGGCAACAACTCCCCAGAACCATGCCCATTTTTCGTTATGAGCAAAGCCGTACAGAACGGCCGCCCAGATGGCTCCAGCCGCAATGCCGATCCAGCCGAGCACGGCGTAAGTAATGGTGACAGAGGTCGCCTCGTCGATGCGCCCCGCCGCGGTTTTGACATCGATCACCAGATTGTATTGACCGGCCATCAGGTAAAACGTCAGCAGCCCGGCCAGAACGCCGAGAATCGCGAGCGCGAGTCCAAGTTTGGAATTGTTTTTCATTTCATTCTCCTTTTTTATATTCCACACGAACGTGGATTCATTGTGCAAAAAAGAACAAGTCAGTCTTTACCAGTGTAAAGGCAGACTTGTTCTTTGAGTACGACTTTTGTCGTATGCGGCGGCTTGTTATTTGGCAATATCCCGTCGCTCATTTCATGGGAGTGGAAATCACTAATATTCTACTATACGAAATAAATTAGGACTTATGTAAATACAACAACACGAGGATCCCGAGCCAGACCACCACACGAAACGTCATGGCTAGCAGGTTTTGGATTGCAACCGTCTCACGAAATGCAAGCAAGAGCAAGCAAGAGCAAGCACAGCCGCGATATTCAACATGGGATCACGCCCCGCCTTTTGCACCCAAAAAAACAACACGCGTATTCGCTTTCATGCCACGCCGGGCACCGTCCGGCACGACTACAGTCACGCCAGGCTGGATGGAATAAATCTCATCATCCACCGTCATCTGTCCCTCCCCTTCCAGAAAATGATACATCGTCGCTTCGCCTGGGTGAACGGGAATTTGCCCGTCTGCTTCCAGCCCCAACACCAACACTTTGAACTTTGGCGTATCCGCCAAAAACTGCGGCTTGGGTCCATCTGGCGCAAAGACCGCTTTTGATTTTGTTTACACAAAATAGATTTGATTTACTTCGGACATGTCGTCTCCTTGTTGATTAGCAAGACTGTACTGGAAATCCCTGTTTCACGCTATGACTTTAGTCGGGTTTTTTATATGGATGGCAAGCCGTGTATTGGGGTTGTCGGACACAACCCTCCCCGGGTGCAAGTACCCCATAAAAAGTCTTTTTTAGCCGGAATCTCAACCAGAACCCGGTTCAGGAAACGATGAACGGATTATACGCAGCGGAGCATATGCGGATTATGAAGATCTATATTGGAAATTACGAATGGATAATCGTTGTTCAAGACTTCCGGGCTCATCATTTGCAGATGTAGGTTTTCGCTGCAGTAACGATCCCTGACCATAAGAAAGTTGATGCCGTTCACCATTAGCAGCGGCATCGCAGATTCACTCAAGATCAAAAAATGAATTTAATTCGGGACAACCGAATACACCTGAACCGGGACAGTCTTTCCCTTAAAAATTACCTCGCCGAGTGATTCCACGAGAATGGATGCGTCCAAACCCTCACGGGTCGCCTCATCAATTATGATCGGTTTATTAATAACCTTGGTGTGCGATTCCAACCGCGCGCTCAGGTTAACAACATCCCCGACACAGGTGTATGTAGCCCGATGCTGCGTACCCGCATACCCCGCGATGACTGTACCGGTTGCTATCCCAA
>CAYLOW010000048.1:12439-15810 GCA_964385315.1 uncultured Anaerolinea sp. | reverse complement strand
GCCCGATGCTGCGTACCCGCATACCCCGCGATGACTGTACCGGTTGCTATCCCAATCCCGATCCTTACCACGTCCTTTTTTTGAATGAGCCTTTGTTCATTAAAGGTTTTTAGCAATTCGATCATATCAAGGGCGGCATTAACAGCGTGGGCGCGATGGTCGTCATCATTTCCCGGGGCGCCAAAAATAGCCATCAACCCATCACCCAGCATTTGATTGACCGTCCCACGATTCGCAGTAATTGCATCGAACATCAATGCAAAGTAATCATTCAGGAATTCAATCACCTCGGCAGGTGCGGCTTTTTCACTCAGCGTGGTGAACGAGCGGATATCCGCGAACATGACCGAGGCGTTCACATATTTACCGCCAAGGGAAAAACCATCACGCAGCAATTGTTCCGCCACCTGGTCTGTGACAAAAGTGCGAAAGAGCTTGCGCTGTTCATCCCGCAAGCGTTTCTTTTCGAGACTGGCATTGACCCGTGCCCGCAGTAGAACCGGATTCAACGGCTTGACAAGGTAATCTTCCGCGCCCATTTCTATGCACTTCACCACCCGGTCGAGCTCGTCAGAGGCCGAGGTCATGATCACCGGCAGGTTACGCAGCTCCTCATCTTCCAGCAGGGCTTCGAGCACCTCAAACCCATTCATCACCGGCATATCGATGTCGAGCAAAAGGACATCATACGACTTTGCGCGCAGCATTTCCATTGCCAATTTGCCATTCTCGGCATTCCAAACCTGATGACCATTCTGTTCCAGTGCGCGTGTCAATAACAACCGATTGACGCGGTTGTCATCCACGATAAGCATCTGCCCGGGATCATGCCTGGATTTCATGATTTTAAGCCTGCCAGTTCAATGCGCACCGCCTCATATACATCATCCAGGGTCTTGAGCCGATCTCCGGTTTCATTAAGTTTATTTTCCTTCCCAAGCATTTCCAATTCCTTCGCCAGCGCCGCCAGGTGATGTGCCCCAAAAGTTGCTGCATTGGACTTCAATGAGTGCGCAGCACGCCGGAATGCTTCAACATCGCCAGATGCATATGCAGATTTGATCTCGGCGATCATTTTCGGTGAATCCTCCAAAAAGGTATCGATCAGTTCAATGATAAAGTCATCACCGGACATTTCTTTTAGATCGTTAAAGGTGGTTTTGTCAATTTCAGGCATAGAATCTCCATTTGTTTTTCAGTAGTCACTTACCATCCAAAAAAGGGAACCGGGTAGGAACGGGAAATGTAAAACCCGTTCCCGAGAGGGTTTAATTCTTCCTTTCCGCTTTCAACAAAGCTTCCACCAATTCATGCACACGAATCGGTTTGCTGACATAATCATTCATCCCTGCGGATATACACATCTCGCGATCGCCTTCCATGGCATTTGCTGTCATGGCGATGATATGCGGCTGGCTCAACGCTGACAGTTTACGGATATTGCGTGTTGCAACGAGCCCATCCATTTCGGGCATTTGCACATCCATCAGGACCACATCGTAGGTCTGTCGTTGAACAGATTCTACTGCCTCTATACCATTTGAAGCAATATCAGCCCGATACCCCATCTGCTCCAGGATGCGCAGCGCAAGTTTTTGGTTAACCTGGTTATCCTCGGCGAGCAGAATGCGCAATGGATGCTCTTTTCCCATTTCCTTATCCATTAATGCCTTGACCGGTTCAGATTTGGGAGCAATGAGGTTCCTCGCGAAGATGCCGGCCAGGGCGTCATAAAGGGCGGAGGGTTTGAGCGGTTTGGTTAAATATGCAGAAAAATTCAATTCGTCCGCGCCAAGTTCACGCCTGCCCAATGAGGTCAAAAGAATGATCGGCAGCGCTTTTTCATCCTGCAGCTTGCGGATCTCATGAGTGAACATGAGACCATCGAGTTCGGGCATGTGCATATCCGTGATGACGAGGTCAAAATGCTCGCCATCCTGGATCCATCGAACGGCTTCAAGGGGATGTTCCGTGTCCTGCGATGCCATGCCCCATTTACCGGTTTGCGTTTTCAGGATGCGGCGGTTGGTGGCATTGTCATCCACGATGAGCACACGTTTGTTTTGAAGGGAAGTTTGTATCCCCCTGACATCACGGGTGGTCTTGCGTTCGGCTATTTTGACAGGCTCAGCCCTGATCGTAAAGAAAAAGGTTGACCCTGTGCCGACACCCGCACTTTCAGCATGCATTTCACCGCCCATCATTTCAGCAAGACGCTTACTGATGACAAGACCAAGTCCCGTGCCGCCAAATTTGCGGGTAGTGGACGAATCAGCCTGTGAAAAGGACTGGAACAGACGCCCCATGCCCTCGTTCGATAAACCAATACCGGTATCGCGGACCGCAAATATCAATTCATTTTTTACCGAGCCCGATTTAACAGTGAGAACCACTTCACCTTTCCCGGTGAATTTGACCGCATTGCTGAGCAGATTGATCATGATCTGCCGCAGGCGGGTGACATCCCCCTTGATCCCATTCGGCACATCATCATCCATAATATAGGCGATATCGAGCCCTTTTTCGATGGCACGCCCCGCTGTCAAATCCAGCGCTGATTCGACACATTCGCGCAAGTCGAAGGGTTGGGATTCCACATCCATCTTTCCAGCTTCGATCTTGCTGAAGTCGAGAATGTCATTGATGATGGCAAGCAGGGCATCGCCCGAGTTGCGGATTGTCTCGGCGTAATCGCGCTGCTCCTTGTTGAGTTCTGTATCCATCAGAAGCCCGCTCATACCGATCACCGCGTTCATGGGCGTGCGGATCTCGTGGCTCATGGTGGCAAGGAAGGAACTTTTCGCTTCATTGGCCTGTTCAGCCAATGCCTTGGCGGTTTGGGCTTCATCAAACAACCGTGAATTTTCAATGGCAATGGCAGCCTGACGGCCGAGGCCGATCAGAAAATCCAGATCCACCTGAGAGAAAGTGCCTGCGGTACGGTCTTTGTACACCGACAACACGCCGATGGTCCTGTTGCTGGCGATCAGAGGCGCCACCATCATGGTCTCGGGCGTCTCCTCCTGATCAGGTGTGCCGGCCACATGCACGCCGCGCGGGTCGAGTTCCACATCATCTATCACTTCTGCAACACCAGACAGGGCAATACTGCCGGTTATCCCTTCGCCGAGCGTGATCGAGTCTGCCGCATTCTCTTCTGCATACATGCCCAGCGCAAGAACTGTCTTGATCGTTTTCCAATCCGGTTCCACAAGCCGCAAAATGGTATCGCGTGCCGCAAAAAGGGTATGCACATTTTCCACAACGGTCTTTGTGACAATGTTCAAGTCGAGCGTGGCGGAAAGATCACGTCCCACGCTGGCAATGGTAGCCATTTGGAAGGCGTTGCGCTGGGTTTCAAGATACAGGCG
>CAYLOW010000048.1:0-12339 GCA_964385315.1 uncultured Anaerolinea sp. | reverse complement strand
GGTTCCAACTCGCGCGTGGCGGCAATATCATTCCCGATCTCGGCCAGGGTGGACATTTCACGTGCGCGGCGCTGGGTTTCAGTATGCAGCTGGGCTGTGTGAATGGCTGAACCCGCGTTCGCCGCGATCGTTGTCAGCAGGCGCAGAGAGTTATTATCGAATACCCCTTCGCGCTGTGTGCTTTGCACACTAAGCACGCCAAGAATATCCCTGCCCGCTTTGATCGGCACCCCCAGGTATGAAAGCGACTCCCTGCCCACCAATGTCGCCCCGATCTGTTTGCGTCGTTCATCCACATTCTGATTTATGAGCAAAGGCTCCCCAGACTGGATGATCTTACTGGTAAGCCCCTCACCCAACTTAAGTGGAGCGAATACTTCGCCATACTCATACGGGAAGCGAATAAAATTGGTCTGTGGATCAAGCAAAGCCAGATAGACGATATCGGCATGGAAAATATCCCGCGCCTGGCTGCCAATGAGTTGGATCATGGCATCCAACTCGGTCTCTGCCACCAGGGCCTGGGTCACAGTGCTAATGGCGCCAAGTTCCGCTGCGCGTTGTTGTTCGGCGTTGAACAAACGCGCGTTCTCCAGCGCAATGCCCATACTGCCTGCCAGCGTCTGCAGCAAGCGCACATCAGAGTCGGAAAAGGCGTCCTCACGATCAAGATTTTGCAGGCTGAAATATCCGTTTACCTGCATCCCCGTTCCAAAGGGCACATACATCAAAGACTTTGGGACTTTCGTGCCTTCAATGACCTTCAAGCCATATTGCTGCATGACTTCCACGCTATTTTCATTGATCACCAACGGCTGGAAGGTGGAAATAATGTATTTGTTCATCGGGCTGAATGGCAATAATTCTTCGTCGATTATATGTTCGCCATTTTCATAGGTGTACTCCAAACGGGAGAGCTGCTTTTCGTGATCAAATGAACAGATGACAACCATCTGGGCATTGAACATATTTTGGATCTTATCGCCGACGAGGTCATAGATCGCCTGCATATCCAACTTCGAAGCCAACCCCTTTTGCACGCTGTTGATAATGGCAAGTTCGGAGGCACGCTGCTCGGTCTCCTTAAGCAGCCGCTGGGTCTCTTCAAAGAGCCGTGCGTTTTCAAGCGCCACACCCAGACTGGATGAAAGCGTGCTCAAGAGGCGCACATCCGATTCGCTGAACAGGTTCGGCCGCTGGTCCTGCATCGAGATCACGCCGATCACCCGGCTGCCGCTTTTTATTGGCACACCCAGCCAGGATTGGGAGTCGATGTGTACTTTGTTCCTGGTAAAGGTGATCACTCCATGAGAGACCTGTTCATCCAGGTTCTTCAATACCAGCGCCTCCCCGGATCGGATTACGCTTGAAGTGAGCCCAGGGCCAAGATCAGTGGGAGGTTCCATAAAGTGATTGCCCGCACCGTCAACCAGGTAGGGGTATTGGATGATGCTGGTTTGCGGGTCGTACAGGGCGATAAATACCGTATAGTTATGCGCTTTTCTTTCATGGGGAGGATAGATCCGTACAAGTTCATCGCCAAACAGTTCGATCATGGATTGAATATCGAGTTTGGACACCAAACCTTGCTGGACATTGTTGATGATCGCCAGTTCACGGTTGCGCTGCTCGGTCTCTTTGAGCAGGCGCTGGGTTTCTTCAAAGAGCCGCGCATTTTCGAGCGCCACGCTCATGCTGTTGGCAATTGTCGAGAGTAAACGCACATCTGAATTGCTAAAGGCATCCTCGATATCCAGGTTTTGAAGGCTGATAATACCGGTCACTTCATTGCCTACGATCATTGGCACAAAAAGAAGGGATTTGGGTTCTTCACCCTCAAGGATAGGCTCTTCCCCGATCTCGACCGTAACTTTAGGGTAATCACGGTTGATCAACCATGGCTGTTTTGTTTCCACCACACGCTGGCGGAATTTGTCGATCGGTACGGGCTTTTCAAAGCGGAGTCGTTCGCCGCGCTCGATCAAATAGCGATGATGAATTTCATTTTTGGCTGGGTTATACAGCGAGACCAGGGTGGCCTGCGCGTCGAATATTTCAGTGACCTTGTCACCGATCAGGTCGATGATGGATTGAAATTCCAGTTTGGATGCCAATCCCTGCTGCACGCTGTTGATGACCGCCAGTTCCGCGTTGCGTTCCTCCGTCTCTTTGAGCAGGCGCTGGGTTTCGTCAAACAAACGGGCATTCTCGAGCGCCACGCTCATGGCATTGGCAAGAGTTTGCAGCAGGCGTACATCCGATTCACTGAAGGCGTGCTCGCGTTCCATGTCGGCCAGGCTGATCAACCCGCGCGCCTGGTCCCCGGATACCAATGGCACCATGACCAGTGATTTTTCGGCCTCTGTACCCGGCAGGATGTAACTGCCATACTTCGCCATCTCCTGCACTATATTTTCGTTTATCACCACCGTTTCACGGGTGTGATAAATGTGAGGACCAAATCCCTTATCTTCAACCGGTTCAGAATCGACCAGGATGCGTTTTCCATTTTCATACGCATATGGGAAGTGTTCCATATTTGTTTTAGGTTCAAAGACGCGGATAGCCACATCCGCTTTATTGAAGATCTCGCGGATCTTGTCCCCGACCGCGTCGTAAATGCCCTGAATGTTCAATTCAGCGGCGAGCGCAGCTTGCACGCTGTTGATGATGGCAAGCTCTGCCGCACGGTCTTCGGTGATCTTGAGCAGGCGCTGGGTCTCATCGAAGAGGCGCGCGTTCTCAAGCGCCACGCTCATGCTGTTGGCCAGGGTTTGCAGGAGGCGCACATCCGATTCGCTAAAGGCGTGTTCCTTAAAGCTCGAGAGATTGATCAATCCGCGTGCCTGTTCACCGGTTACCAATGGGACAAATAGAACTGATTTTTCAACCTCGGTGCCCGGCAGCGTATAGCTTCCATACTTCTGCGCTTCAACCAGCAGATTCTCGTTGATCACCACTGTTTCGCGTGTACGCAAAACGTGGGGTGCAAAACCCTTCTCCGTCCGTTCGATCGAATCAACAGAGATCCGTTCTCCATTTTCGTACACATACGGGAAGTGGATCAGGTTTGTCTTTGGGTCGTAGATCCGGATATCCATGTCGGTATTATGGAAGATCTCACGGATCTTGTCCCCGACGGCATTATAAATCCCCTGAATATTCAGCTCATCGGCGAGGGCGGCCTGCACACTGTTGATGATCGCCAGTTCGGCATTCCGCTCTTCAGTGATCTTGAGCAGGCGCTGGGTCTCGTCGAAGAGGCGCGCGTTCTCAAGTGCCACGCCCATACTGGAGGCGACCGTGCTCAACAGGCGGATATCGGATTCGTTGAAGGCATATTCCCTCTCGTAATTTTCCACGATGATCGAGCCAATTGCCCTGTCACTGCCCACAATATCCACATTCACACTTGATTTACCTACTTCTGTTCCAGGGATCAGCCCTACCGTTGCCATTTCGGCGACGGTATTAATGATGCGTGGTTCACGCCTGGAGGTCAATTCTTCCCAGGTCGTTACTGTGGACGGCGTGGGAGGGATGGTCAGCCGTTTCCCATGCTCGTATTCATATAAGTAGTGAACAAGTTTTTGCTGTTCGTCATACCAGCGTATGCCGATCTCATCGGTCTGTAATACTTCGCGCAATTTATCACCCACCATATCAATAATGGACTGGAAGTTCAATTCGGCAGCAAGACCCTGCTGAATGCTGCTGATGACCGCCAGTTCCGCGGCACGGTCTTCGGTGATCTTAAGCAGGCGCTGGGTCTCATCGAAGAGGCGCGCATTCTCAAGCGCCACGCTCATGCTGTTGGCCAGGGTTTGCAGGAGGCGCACATCTGATTCGTTAAAGGCGTGTTCCTCAAAGCTCGAGAGATTGATCAATCCGCGTGCCTGTTCACCAGTTACCAATGGGACAAATAGAACAGATTTTTCAGACTCGGTGCCCGGCAGCGTATAACTTCCATACTTCAGTTCTTCAACCAGCAGAGTCTCGTTGATCACCAGTGTTTCGCGTGTACGCAAAACGTGGGATGCAAAACCCTTCTCCGTTCGTTCCACCGGATCCACTGAGATCCGCTCTCCATTTTCGTACATATACGGGAAGTGGATCAGGTTTGTCTTTGGATCGTAGATCCGGATATTCATATCGGTATTATTGAAGATCTCACGGATCTTATCTCCGACGGCATTATAAATGCCCTGAATATTCAGCTCATCGGCGAGGGCAGCCTGCACACTGTTGATAATCGCCAGTTCGGCATTCCGCTCTTCAGTGATCTTGAGCAGGCGCTGGGTCTCATCGAAGAGGCGGGCGTTTTCCAGGGCGGCCCCCAGCGAACCAGCGATGGTTGTCAGCAATCTCAATTCTGATTCGCCGTAGGCATGCTCACGCTCGAAATTCTCAAGTTGGATCAATCCGAGAACGCGGTCGCTGCTGATGATCGGGACGGCGACCAGCGATTTGCTCAGGTCTGTGCCGGGAAGTATGGCGTTATTGAGTTTTCCATAATCCGCCGGGGAGTTGAAAACGATCGGCTGATGCGTTTTCTGCATCATTTCAAATTTTCCACCGGGCAGCGGCGGGATGGAAGGTACGGTGATCTGCTCACCGTGCTCACACAGGTAAAGATAGTGCATAAGGTTGGTTTTGGCGTCATACCAACTGATCATCAGGTCGGGCGTGTTAAAGATGGTACGCAATTTATCGCCGACCAGGTCGACGATCGATTGAAAGTCCAACTCGGCAGCCAGACCGCGTTGGATGGAATTAATGATCTGCAGCTCGGCGATACGTTCCTGCTCGGCTTCAAAGAGCCGCGCGTTCTGGATGGCAACGCCCATGTTCGCAGACAGGGTCTGCAGCAGGCGTTTATGATCCTCATTAAACGCATTTTGTTTGTAACTGCTTATCATGACCACACCGATCACTTTTTCGCCCGCAATGATCGGTACCAGCAGGGAGGATTGCGCAACCTCGCCTGACCCTTTTTCCATAATCTCCGGCGCAAGATACCCCCCTTGTGCAGCTTGATCTTCCTGGGAACCGATCATGATAGGCAGCCGGGAAGTGATCACTTTGGATGTCAGCCCTTTCCCAAACGGGAAGGGTTCGATGAAATCAATGTATCCGCCTTCACCCTTATCATATTCATAATGCGTGTGGATCAGGTTGGTTTTTGAATCCAGGAGCATGATTGATACACCCTCGACGTGAAAGATATCGAGCACCTTATCGCCCACCAATTTTGTCACGGTCCTGACATCCAGGGTTTTTGCCATGGCCTCGCCCACGCTGTTGAGGATCGCGAGTTCATCCACGCGCGCGTTGAGTTCCCCGGTTCGTTCTTCGACCTTCTGCTCAAGGCCCTGCGCCCATTGCGCATTATCCAACGAGACCGCCGCCTGGTTTGCCAGCATGCCAAGCATGTCGCGGTCGGTTTCATCAAACCTGCCATAAAGGGAGTCCATATCGACATACAGGTAGCCGAGGATCTGGTTTTGGACGATCAGGGGCGCGACAATCCGGCTCAGCCCGGATTTTTTGGGCAGGGTTAGTTGTACAGTCCGTGAGAGTCGGACCTGATCAAGGTAGGAACCTATTCCATGAAGGATCTTATGACGGTCTTCAGCGGTATTGGCTTCTTTATCCTGTAGATGAGTAGACAAGGGAAGAATCGATTCCACCACTTCCCGTTTACCCTCTTTTTCCAGGATCAACATTACACGCTCACCGCCGCTTAATTCGGTTGCCTCTTCGACCAGAAAGGTCTGGATTTCCTGGACGGTTTTTAGCGCGTTAAGGCGCAGGCCCTTATCCTGAAGGCGTTTGAAAGGTTCCCGCACATTCGATTCGATGGCAAGGTGAGCAAAGAGCTTTTCCTTCGGTAATTTATACTTCACCCCTTCCTTGATCCATAACCCCAGGAGTTCGCGGTTTACCTTGACCTTGTTGAGGTAATTCCGGCGAAGTCCTTCATCGCGCAGATTGGCGATTCGTTCAAGTAAGAGGTCATGCGCCCGTTCAAGAGCCTGGCGCGCTTCTTTGTCCTTTTTATTGGCGAGTAATGCCTGGGTATGCCGCCACCAGATTTCCTGTGAGGAAAATCCATCGTGTATGGCAAACGCCCGGGCACGATGCAGGTCAGTCGCCCTGGTCGTTGCCCGCAACGCCGCTTTTGAGTTGTCGCCCGCAAGGTACATCTGCCCAAGTGCAGTCAGGTAAATATCTTCCCTTTCGGAAACAGCCTGGCGGGAAATTTCCGCTGCGAATTTGTTATGGCGCACGGCTGATTTAACATCCCCTTCAGCCAGCGCAAAGCTTCCCCGTCCTGAGGCAAGATTCAAATCCAGATACGGGTCACCAATTCCAGGAGTAAGCTCGGCGAGTTCCTGTAGATGAGCACGCGCAGAATCAAGCAGGCCGAGGGCAATTTCCACATCCGTCAAATTCCCCAACCCAATAGCCAGGCTTAATTTTGCGCCCATATTGCGCGCCATTCCCACCAATTCGTTTTGCAAACGGCGGGAATGCGGGTACAAACCCAGTTCAAAATAAGCCACGGATAAATTCCCCAGTGCAATTCCCCTGCGATCTTCATAACCCGCTTTTTCAAAAGCCCGATATGCTTTTTGGGTATGGTCAATACGCTCAACGATATCAACATCCACCAGGGACAACAAATTGTTTATATTGCCAATGCCATACTGATCACCCGCCTGAAGGCAAAGTTCCAATCCTGTCTGCGCGCAGCGCAGCATTTCATCCACTTGATTAAGGTTGTAATAGGCATTTCCAAGTGACCAGTACGCCCGCCCGGCGCCGGGAATTTCTCCCATGGAGAGAAACAGATCAACAGCCTGCCTGGCGTTATTTAAAGAAGGCTTATTTTCCTGCATGCGCCACTGCACTTCACTTAATCGGAACAGGCTCTGCGCCAGAAGCAAGGGCGTATTGTGCCTGGTCCTCACAGCCGTAGAGGCAGATCTGAGTGCGGCTTTTAAGTCTCCTGCCCGCATTTGGACAAGCGCTTGGCGATTCAAAGCCTGGGCTTTGAGTGCGGGTTTCTTCCCGGTACTGGCCAACTTCATCATCGCTTTCGCATCTTTGGCAGCGAGATCAAGTTTTCCCTGGGCGATGTAAGACTCGGCGCGCAGGTCAAGGAGATCCATCAGGAAGTTGGAAGGACGCGCCCCACCCCCGCTCAACTCAAGTGACACGAGTTCGATCGCCCGGGCATGGTCACCGATCCACGCCATTTCATGGGCGTGCTTGATGATGGTTGATGCGTTTGCCAATACTGCTTTTATTTTTTTTTCAGGCTTTATAAAACCCGGATTCTTTGCTATCGCCTTTTTATTTATTCCCGCTTTTTTCAGTTCTACTTTTTTTGCCATCGCAACCTCGAGTTGATCTTGGTGAGATATTATCTGTACACCCAACGTGATGAATACACCCCATATTACGACGTTTCTTTTTCTCTATTTTACTCCAGCAGGGGCCAATTTACTACCATTTTTGTCTGAATAAAGTAATGCAAGGCTCCGCCTTTATCATTGTTCTGTTTTGAAATAACTTAGGAAATCCTTCACCCACCGGGTTCAAAACCATAAAATCCCTAATATCATTTATTTTAATACAAAGAGCATCGGCCATCCATCAACCGTGATATAACCGTTTTATCTTGTTCGATCAGTTGATCTGGAATCTCAGGCAGGCAGGCGCCGATTGTTTGCAAAGGAAATCTTCCATGTACATACCTACCAAAGATATTGATGGACAGCTCGGCAACTATAAGCTTCTTGCCTATCGGATTATCGTGCCGATTGCGACCGTTGCGATCGCGATTTATTGGTACATAAGCTGCCTAACCGGTGAAACAGATCCTTTCACAATGATCAGTTACCCGGTGATACTTGCCATTTTTGGGAGCGCCACCACACTACTATTTATCTATCCGAGATCCATCAATTGGCTCGAAACGATTGGCTTTTACACCTTTACTGTTTACATCATCCTCGGAATGTATTTCACTTTGCGGGTTACAGAGCCCGATATCGCCGATCTGGCAATTTTTGGGTTGTGGTTCCCGTTTATTTTTGTGATTACATTTTCAATGATGCCCCAGCGAAGTGCAGTTATTAACGCGCTCATAATATATATACTGATTGTCATACCGGGCATCCACAGTATGGCTAACAATGGGATCGATTTTTGGAACAAACCTGTCAACATATATTTGATGACATTTTATATCGCCATCGGCATATACATTCCTATACTTTATGGGATTAATGTTCTTCGAAGGACATACCAGATGGTCTCATTACGCGCAACAAAACTTTCAAGGGACGCCGAAATCGATTCACTTACCAACATCGCCAACCGTCGTGCTCTGGACCAGGAATTCAGCCGCTCATTCGCGCTGGTTCAGCGCCACCAGCGCCCCCTGTCGATAATTATGTTCGATATTGACCGCTTCAAACGTATTAATGACACCTATGGCCATTCAATTGGCGATACCGTTCTGATTATGATTGCACGGACTGCGTCTGAGGAACTGCGTTCCTCAGACATATTTGGAAGATGGGGCGGTGAGGAGTTTATGATCATTTCACCTGAATCTGACCTTGACACCACCCTGCAGATCGCGGAGCGGGTCCGTTTAAAAATCGCAGCCCAGCCAATTCTCAAAGACGAAATCATTACTGCCAGCTTCGGGGTTGCCTCGTTTCAACCAGGTGATAGTATCGAAACCCTGGTAAAGAGGGCGGATTCAGCGCTTTATCACGCCAAGGCTGCCGGTCGCAACCGGGTTGAAAGCACGAGTACGAATGCGGATAAACAAACTTAAAAAGCAAAAAGCGCTCTCCGGACCTGGTTTATCCTTTTTGCCTTGATCAAGATTCTTTGCAAAAACGCTGCGCCCAGGTTGAAAAGATTCACGATTTATAGCCGATCATCCTCAAGAAGCCTTTTCGCCACCGAATGCCTTCCTCGTCTTCGATGCCCTTGGGAGAGAACCCATCCACCACGCCAAGGATGCCACGCCCCTGTTCGGTTTCAACAACCACCACTTCAGCAGGGTTGGCTGTGGCGCAAAAAATGCGGGCAACCTCGGGTACGGTCTTGATGGGGTTCAGAACGTTGATCGGGAAAAAGCCTTCCCCAAGAAATAGAATGAAGGAATGACCCGCGCCAATTGCCAGGGCATTCCTCTTTGCCAGTTCGATCATTTCATCGTCCGTGCCCGACCAGCGCACAAGACACTTTCCGGAAGCCTCACAAAACGCAAGGCCAAATTTGATCCCCGGCACACATCCAACCAGGGTTTCATGAATATCCTCCACTGTTTTGATGAAGTGGGATTGTCCCAGAATGAAGTTGATCTCTTCAGGCTTTTCGATCCTGACGGTTTTGAGTTCCATGGTCACTGCTCCTGTGGGAAGATTAAGATATTTTATTACGAATTCACTGTGCTGGAAACTCCATGCGGCCGCCTGGTATCCTTTTTGAGGAAGAGTAAAAATCCCAGGAGGCGCAAACCCGCGCTCACCCACAAGGCACCGCCAAGGCCGATCCAATCTGCAAGCCATGTACCGAGCAAAGGGGCGACAATGGCGGAAAAATATTGCATGGATTGAACAAGCGATACAAATGTTGCGCTGTATTCCTGCGGAACTGTTTTCATCATCTCATCAAAGAAAACCAGATCAAGCCCGGCCGCAAACAGCCCGTTAATGGCTGCGTATAAAATGATCAGCGGAACTTGCGGCGTGGCGGCAATAAGGGCTGGATAGAAGACCATGCCAAAGGTCGTTGCGAGAAGAACGAAGCGTCCGCCGTATTTTCTTGAAGAAAGAGGCCAGAGGAAATATCCCAGCAGCATGACAATGGTCATTGACATGGTTATGATACCGATCTGAGAATCTGTCGCCTTGACTTCGCGCACAAGAAACAACGGAATGAGCGGTTGACTTATTACCAGCGCAGAATAATAAACAAACTTTTTCAATGCAAACGATGTGAAATCCGGCATGCCGCGGATCAAGGTTAAATAGTGCCGGGCAGTGCCCAAAACCGATGAGGAAGGGCCCAACGTGAGATGAGGCTGGTCAGGGAGTTTTATCTGCTGTGAAAAATAAAAACTGATCAATCCACCCAGGGACAACCCCAAAAACATTACCGCGTAGTTGTAGGGAAACCGGATCAGGTCGATCATTCGGGTCACAAAAAATGTTCCCAACACCGTGGTGAAGCCGAAGATCGCCCAGCGCCGGCTGAGAAGGTGGTAGCGTCCTTCCGGACCTGCGACCGCGTTCATTACTACCGAAAAGGCAACCGCCAGCGCAGTTTGCGGCAGGGTGGCAAACGCCCAAATGACCAGGGTTGCAATGACCGTGAATTTACTTGCGAGCATAAAGGTTAGTATGCCGGTCAATGCATAACAGGAGATCACCAACAGGCGCGAAAGGCTGTACCAGGGAATTATATTTTTACGTGTTTGCAGAAAGCGCCCAACCAGGATGGCAAGCAGCAATCCAGTCATGCCCGGCATGGATGTAAGCAATCCGACTTGAAAATTGCTCGCGCCCAGGCGTGTGAGAAATACAGGGAGGAATGGTGCCGCAACATTAGAGATGCTCACCCCGATGGCATCAATTTGTACATAACGAAAATTACGTTTTTGGATTTCAGGTTCTGAGAGATTTTGCATAGGACTGTGCGGCATTTCCGGACAAGGGTTTCGCCGACTTATATTAATTCCAAAGATCAAAGGCAATTACGCCCTTATTTAATTCCTGCCAACCAGAAAGGGAGGTGTTGGAATAATTCTCGCATAACATTTTTTGTGCGTTCATGAAAAATTTCAACTTTCCCGTAGGCTTCGCCACCATCACGACCGACCAGATCAGTGACGCCCCGCAGGATCAACAAACGGATGTTATTCCTGCTGGCAACCCAGGCAATCGCGCCTGATTCCCAATCGGCGGCGACCGCGTTGTATTTTTCAATCAGCATGGGGATATCCTGCGCCACGATATCACGGTCGGCAGAGATCAACTGGCCACGCAAAATGGGTCGGTTCCATTCACCCGCAATGTCCAGGATCCTTTGCCTAACATTCAACCAGGAAAGGTCGATATCCGTTGTGTAGTGATCGATCGCCTCAGCACTGTCGCCCATCTGCTCGATGATATCGTAAACCAGCGTCCGCTCCACAAGCATGATCGCGCCTGCTTCGATTCGCCCATCGAATCCACCGCAGGTACCCAGGTTGACAAGCAAGTCAGGTTGAAAATGGTCAATTACATATTGAGCTGTTGCGGCTGCTGAAATTTTTCCCCAGCCTCCGTGAAACAGGGTTAACGGTTTAATATCCGGATCGAGGGATGTCAAAAAGCCGGTTGTCACCCTGGCGAATTCCCCATAAGGGGAATGTTGAATTTCAAGACCCGGAACCAGCTCTTTCACAGCCCGCCACTCGGCCCCGGCTGAAATTATGACAACCGTGTTCATCCTAATTTCCCTTCGAGGTAATCCACCACAAATTGCAGCGCAGCTTCGGAAGATGCGTGCTTATTCTGCAGGCGGTCACCATCCCAAACAAAGTGACGGGACCATTCCCCCGTGCTTGTCGCCAGCCCAAACCAGGCGGTTCCCACAGGTTTTTCGGGCAAGCCCCCGGCTGGCCCTGCGATACCGCTGACCGAAACACCGATGTCAGAATTGAATATTTTTCGCGCGCCGCGTGCCATTTCAAGCACTGTCTCCGCACTCACCGCGCCATATGTATTGAGGGTATCCCATGAGACACCCAGCAAATTGACCTTGGCTTCATAGGCATACGCCACAACGCCGCCTGGAAAGTATTCGGACGACCCTGAAATGTTTGTAATCCGATCCGCGATCAGTCCGCCGGTGCAGGATTCAGCGGCGGCGAGGGTCAAGCCGCGCGCATGCATTATTTCGCGCAGCCGTTCTTCAAGCATGATGGTCATTGCGATCTCCTAAAATATCATCAAATTATACTGCGTGTATAATATGCAAATGGCCAACTGGACTGACAAAACATTAGGGAAAGTCAAAATAGGGGATTTCATCGCACGCGGCGGCATGGCGGAGGTTTATCTTGGGGAACATCTCACCCTCGCCCGAAAAGTAGCGGTCAAGATCATGCGCGACCATATTGAAGCCGAACCTGAAAACCATGCGCGGTTCGAACGCGAAGCCCGGGTTGTGGCAGGGATGAGACACCCCAACATTATTCAGGTTTTCGATCAGCAATTCCCGTTTTGGGTAAATACAAGGGTAGATTCGGAAATGCTTTCGTAA
>CAYLOW010000047.1:0-18184 GCA_964385315.1 uncultured Anaerolinea sp. | reverse complement strand
CGACCTCCTGCATGTGCTTGCCGAAAACCGCGGGCGTGTGCTTTCGCGTGAGCAACTTTTGGAGCGTGTCTGGGGCGGGTCATATTTTGGTGAAATGCGCGTGGTGGATGTTCACCTTGGGCATATCCGCCAGAAATTGGGCAACCCCGACTTTATTACGACCGTGCGCGGCGTCGGCTATCGTTTTGACGACGAGCCTTTATAAAATTGGTGAATTATGAAAATCATTCGTTCTCACTTCGGTATTAAATTATTTCTTTCCTATTTTGTTGTTATTCTCGTCGGCATGTCTGTGATCGGAATTATCACCAACCTTACAACGCCGCGCGCATTTGCGCGCCATTTATTGTTTATGGAACAACAGTTGGGCATGGGCGGAACAACGATGGGGATGGGACAAGGACAGGGGCAGGGATTTGGTCAAGGTCAGGGACAAGGACAGGGACAAGGACAGGGCGGTGGAATGATGTCGGATTTTTATCAGAGTTTTCAGCAATCGTTTAATGAATCGCTGGTGATTGCAGTGGTTGCGGCTTCTGTTGTGGCATTGGTTGTAAGTTTTGTTTTCAGCAGGAACATCCTTGCGCCCGTGCGTGTGATGACCGGCGCAAGCCGGCGCATTGCCGAAGGTCACTACGATGAACGTGTGGAGCTGCGGGGTAATGATGAATTAAATCAACTCGCTGGAAGTTTCAATCAAATGGCGGAACAACTGGAACAGGTCGAAACCATGCGCCGACGCCTGATCGGTGATGTGGCGCACGAACTCCGCACCCCGCTGACCGCCATCAAAGGTTCCGCCGAAGCTCTTATGGATGGCGTGCTTCCAGCGTCTGCCGAAACCTATTTGCAGATCCATGCCGAGGCGGAACGCTTGAGCCGTCTCGTGGATGATTTGCAGGAACTGAGCCGCGTCGAATCCCGCGCCACGCAGTTGAATATTCACCCAGCGGATTCGACTGCCCTGATTCAGACGGTGTCCAAACGGCTTCGACATCAGTTCGATGAAAAGCAAGTCACTCTGACTTTGAGCCTGCCACACGACCCAATCCTTGTCCTCGCTGATGACGACCGCATGATCCAGGTTCTCACCAATTTGATCGGCAACGCTTTGCAATACACACCGTCAAGCGGAACGGTAACGGTTTCGATTGAGCGCGATAAAAACGAGGCGCGTATTTCTGTGCGTGATACCGGCTTTGGAATTCCAGCCGACCATCTCAAGCACATCTTTGATCGTTTCTATCGTGTGGACAAATCCCGCTCCCGCGCGCACGGCGGATCTGGCATCGGCTTGACCATTGCCAAACATCTCGTTGAAGCGCACGGCGGGAAAATCTGGGCGGAGAGCGCAGGCGAAAATAAAGGCAGTGTATTTATGTTTACACTGCCTCTGGTTTCCAAACCTGCTTCGCGTTGAGCGTAGTCGAAACGTGAAGTGGAAAATCTTGTCCTTCGACTACGCTCAGGACGAATAGTTACTCAATCGGCTTCACCACTCCCACATCTGAAGGCGCGCCGCCGAAGAGACCGATGTCTGTGCAGGAGGGTTTATCCACGCGCAGCAAAATCACACCGTTTGATGTCGCATCCACCTGAATGACAGTATTTTGTTGGTAGACGGAATCCACTGTCAGTTTGAGTGTCACCTGATATTGGGCTGGCAGGTTGTTAACGCATACCTGTTTATCGGGATGTTCACGGTCTTCGTCAATGGCGCGCAGCAGGGCGCAGGTATTTGGTAAATCCACCGTGCCAGTATTTTTTATCGTCACATAGGAATTTGTCACTTCGCCCATGCCGTGGGTGATGTCAATACTTGTATTACAACCAAGAATGTCCACTGCCACCGATTGCACTGCTGTGGATGTTGGAATGGGTGTGGGTGTTTCGGTCGGTGGGATTGGTGTGCTGGTTGCTGTGGGCGAGGGAATCTCGGTATTGGTGGGAGTAACAGGCACGATCTCCGTCACTCCTGGAATGGTGATATCAGTTGAAAGTGGGGCAAGGATGATCGGCGTGGCGGTGACAATGTTTGGCAGTTGCGAAGGAATGACCGTCCAAACCGGAAATGGCTGGGGTGAAACTCCATATGTATCGCACGCACCAAGAAAAAATATAAGAACAAATAAAGCGGATATTTTTTTCATGGTTTAATTATACCCTTGCGTTTTTTACTGTCGGTAATGCTGTTAGCTCACAAACCAAGTTTTTCAGCCAATCGTGAGTTGGACGGCTCCACCAAAATATCGCCACCGGGGAAAATAATGGTGGGAACAATGCGGTTGCCGGAATTGATGTTACGAACAAATAATGCGCCTTGTTCATCGTTGTCCACATTGATTTCAACAACAGGAATATTGTTGCGTTGAAAGAAAAATTTGGCGCGCTTGCAATCCGGACACCAGTCCACGGAATACATGACGATTTGGTTTGGCTGGAGTGTGTAGAGATCGTTGGCAGTCATATGCCCTCCCGATTTTTTTTTGATACTATGAGTCTACTGCAAAAACCTCCCTTTTACCGCGACACTTGCGCCGCACTGCGTTTGGTGCAGTGCAGGTGAGGTGCGAAGAACGCGAAGAAATTTTAATGCTCATGGAGAAAAACAAAAGAAATCTCAAAAGTCTTTAATTTCTTGAACATCTTCGTGGACTTCGCCTCTTCGCGGTGAGAAAAGCCTTTTTGTAGTGGAGTCGCCCATATTATTACATGAAATAGATTGCAGGGTAATACCTTTTTCATTCTGGCGCTGCCCGCCACTATGAGAATGGGAGAGCAAATTACTTCGCACGCCACATCATCCCGACACGCCCTGGCGCAGTCAGTCAGGGCAAATGTGCGCCGTATGCCTTTCGGGGGTAAGGGTGTGACGTGAAAAAGTTCACCTTGTTCGCGTCTTTCGTGCTAAACCCTGTCGCAGAATTGACAGAGTGTCGAACGATTCTGAGAAGACCGTACTTTTGTCCCCCCCCTTTTTCAAATAACTTACACGAAAATTGGATAGTTTTTGTTATAATACTATTTAATATTACAAAAGCCGTATGGAATCACATCTTAATTATCGGCTATGCGGCTATTATGGTTACATTTTCTCTGACGATGTGCGTAAGCATGATCATGCTGATACTTCGTAATCCTGTCCAACTTTCACTCGGCGGATCAGATTCAGGCATGCAAGATTGGAGGTACTCCGACATCCCTACACTTCAATTCACTCAGGTTCCTATTTTAGATATGATTGCCCTGAGAGTAAAACCCTGCAAATTGTAATCTTGCTTGGTATAATAACTATCATGATTTTGGTGGGGCGCTTGACATACTCTGCCTGGGCTTGCTTGGAGTTGGTGCTATTATGGATAAAACAGGTGAACTTGTATGAGTGATTTTAAGAATTCGATTACTATTCTATTTTTCTATACGATGCTTGTGATGGGGATTTCACAAGTGCAGTATTTCGAAGAAAATTTCCTGGACTTTGAGCCGTTATTTTTTATTATGTTCGCTCTTGCCATATTATCAGAATTGCTTGTCGTGGGGAACCTGATCAAGTTGGGGGTACGGATTTCAATTTATTTCTTTGTTGGATTTTGGGCGACAGCTTATTTTGCGGTTTGGGTAAGTTATTGGCGTGTGAATCAACAATTGGATATACAAACATTGGTACTGCAATTCATCCTGGTTGAATTGGCGGCTGGTCTGGCGTATGTTGTTGGTAGGAATGTCGGTCAACTTGATAAAACCTTGGACGGATTATCGTCGACTACTTATCCCAACCGGGCAATCGAAATTGGAGATGCGGAAGAGCGCATTAATGATGAGTTGACGCGTAGCCGGCGATACCATCATTCCCTGCCTGTGCTTATTCTAGAGTTGGAGTCCAGTGTCGTCGCCGATGTTCACGGACACTATGATCCTTTACAGCGTGATATGCTCAAGCGTTTTACCAATGCCAAGCTTGGTCAAATCATCAGTGAACTTTCCCGCCAGTCAGATCTTATTTTGAGGGATCGCAATGGACAATTTGTGATCCTTTGTACGGAAACCAATCATGAGAATATACCCATTTTTGCCGAGCGAATTCGTGCGGAAGTGCTTTTACGTTTGGACTTAACGATTTCCTGGGGAGCGGCTGTTTTTCCCGATGATGCGCTAAGTTTTACCGACTTGTTGGATGTGGCGAAATCCCGACTGATGCGGGAGTATGCTTTCGATAAAAAGAATTTTGAAATACCTGCTAGTCAAAATCTAAGGGAGTAGTGATTGGGAATTATGTCAACACAAATCGACTATACCTGGATCAGGCGATTCAATCCAGACAAGAGAATTTTGAAGGGCTCATCCTATCTATTTGTCAAACGCGCCATGGATCTTGCCCTGGTTGTCGGCTCTTTGCCCATCTGGCTGTTTGTAATTGGTGTTGCGGCGCTTGCCATCTGGCTGGAGTCGCCCGGGGCGCCGGTCTTTTTTACTCAAATCCGCACTGGGAGAGGCGGAAAGCTTTATTCAATGTACAAGTTCCGGTCAATGGTGCCTAATGCAGAGGAACTGAAGGTAAAGTATGCGCACCTTAATGAATTGCAGTGGCCCGAATTCAAGATTAAGAATGATCCTCGTGTTACCAAGGTTGGGCGTATTTTGCGCCGCACCAGTATCGACGAACTGCCTCAGTTGTTTAATGTCTTGCGTGGAGAGATGAGTCTGGTTGGACCAAGACCGGCAGATTACGGACCCGAAACCTTTAAATTATGGCAGACGGAGCGTCTGGACGTCCTGCCAGGACTCACCGGTTTGTGGCAGGTTACAGCACGAGGAGCTGTTGATGTGGATGATCGTTCGAGATTGGATATTGCATATATTGAACGGGCAAGCATATGGCTGGATATCATCATATTATTCAAGACGGTATCAGCTGTCATCAAACCTCCCGGAACAGTCTAGTTCATTGTTTGTCAATTTTCCCGTGACTTTTATTTTAAAAAGGATGAAAACCTAAAAAGGTATCACTTATGGAAACTACGTTGTATTTGCAAGTATTCAAGCGCGGCTGGTGGATTATTGTACTCACTGTATTGGTGAGCACCAACATGTCATTGGTTGTATCGTATTTTTCAACCCCTATATATCAGTCGAATTCCAAGTTTATTGTCAGCCCAAACGCCGGAATATACGAGAACACCTGGGATATTGTCTCCAGTATTGATACATTGGACAAAAGGTCAATTATTACTACTTATAAAGAGTTGCTTATCAGTCCGTCCGTGTATGGGAGCAACCCGGTATTTCAAACTATCGATCCGGAGGTTATGGCAACGGATTACACGCTATCGGTTGTTGTATTGCCGGAGACCAATATCCTCAATTTGATGGTTGAGGGGCCTGACCCGAGACAGGTTGCAATTATTGCCGATGCAATTGGCACAAACGGTGTGCTTTATATGAACAAAATGTACCCGTATTATAACTTTAGCGTGCTTGAGAAACCAGAAATACCAACAGAACCCGTTCGACCACTACCCATTCAGAATGCTGCCTTGGCGGCTCTATTTGGTGGAATCATTGGCGTTGTACTGGCATTTTTTAGAGAGCAACTACAGAATACGGTCGAGAAGTTGCGCGAGCGATCTATCTTTGACACTGTCACTTCTGCTTATACTCGAGCGTATTTTGAGCGACGCCTTCTCGAGGAAATCACACAACACCCTGAGTCAAATATTTCACTGGGCTTGATAAATTTACGCGGCTTGGAAGAGGTTTCAAACATCATTCCTCAACCGATTCTGGATCGCCTATTGAACGCTGTTACCCAAACACTGAAGAATGAACTTAGAGGGCGCGACATTGTGGGGAGGTGGGATACTTCAAAACTGGCTGTTTTGTTGCCATCCACTCCTTCGTCGGCGGTCGAGGCGACTTTTAAGCGCATCCAATTGTATCTTGCAGAATCAATTTCAATCGATAATTCTGGCGAGATTGTTGTATTGCCCAACCCCTGTATTGGAGCCACCGCCCGGGATCCACTTGAGTCAGGAGATGAGTTTATACACAGGGCTGAACTTGCCATGGAAAAAGCCTCTGCCTTGAAGAGCGCCGCTGTTGTTTTTCTGACCAAACCATTTCTTTTTATAGACTCAAGCGAGTTGATTAAATAGATACAGTGAAAGTGCTTTATTTTATTATTGCGACTGTTAGGAGATTAAATATCATGCGAGTTTTTGTTGTTTTTTCGCTGGTCTGTGAATTATTGTTTTTAGCCTTCGGCGCTGTTTTGCCTGTTGCTGCGCATACTGGTCTTATTGGGAATTCGTACGACTTGCAAGACCAACAGGCTGGAAACGTTTATACATTCAAACAATTCGGTTTTCAAGACCAGTTGATGATCAGTCCATTTGGTTCGACGGCGCTTTCGTTTAATCTACCGCCATCCTGGCAGATTGGAGAGGGCACTGAAGTTTTATTGAGGTACAACCATTCACTGGGTTCCACTGCTTCTGCTGGAACCAGTGCAACGAATTGGGTTGGCGGCACGGTTTTTGTTTACTATAACGGTATCCTGATTGACACGATTTTTCTTTCAGAGCAGGGCGAGTTTACAAGATCAATACTCATTCCGGCAGAAGCCCTGAAATCAGCAGTGCCAAACGAGACTCAGAGTATTTCGATACTTTTTGATGCCAGCTCGATGTGCGACTTTCCCAACACTCAATCTGTACTCTCAATACTATCTACATCGGAGATAAGGTTTTCATACTTTGTGGTTCCTCCTCCCTTGGATTTATCAAAATATCCCAGCCCAATTTATCAAGAAAGGGTATTTGGTCCGGTAGGGGTTTCCATTGTGATTCCAGACAACCCTTCTGCGGCAGACCTCGAATCTGCTCTTTCGGTGGTTACCAGTCTTGGCGCCATTTCCGGTGGTGAATTGAAGTATGCATTCTCCACTTTGAGCAGTCTTCCAGTGGAGTCTCGAACAACCCAAAACCTTATTCTGATCGGCAATCCTTCCAAGTTTCCAATACTTCAGGATATTGTATTTCCGTATCCCGTTACTGGGGGGCGTTTTTCGGTAAGTAACGCCAATGAGGACGATGGAATAATTCAGCTGGCGCGATCTCCCTGGAATGAACTGAATGTGATTCTCCTGGTCAGCGGTAACACGGATGCCGCGGTGGTAAAAGCAGGGCGGGCACTTGCAACAGGTATGCTTGTTCCTTCTGTTCGTCCCGATGTTTCACTGGTTAGGGATGTAAATCCAGTTGCAGAACCTGAAATAAAAGAGGACCGGACGTTTGCGGATATGGGATATACGAATCTAACGATAAGCGGCGTGGCAGAACAGTTCTCCTTTATTAATTTTTTCGTCTCAGCTGAACAGGCATTATCATCGGATGCATATATCGATTTGGTGACAGTGCATTCTGACTTGTTGGATTATGATACGAGTGGAATGACTTTTTTGTTGAACGACGAAATTGTTGGCAGTCTTAAGTATGACAAGGAAGCGGATCAGATTACAACAACACGGGTAAAACTGCTGCCCAGTGCTCTGCGACGAGGGAAGAATCAACTTACGATAATCGCCGATTTGGGTATTATCACTGATTGCGAATCGCAAAATCTGGAGAGGGCGTGGGTGACCGTGAGTTCTTCCTCCCTTTTTCATCTTCCAAAGACAGCGCAAACATTTGCGCTTGGCAAAAGGGCAAACCTGCTAGAGTACCCGATCAATCTTATGTCAGCCGAGGATCTTGGCGATTTGGCGTTTATTCTGCCTCAGAATGATCCGGTAGCCTGGCTGCAGGCGGCTAAAGTTGCATATTTCCTGGGTTCCAGGAGTAGTACGACTTTTGTGGATTTTCGCGCCTTGTTTGCCAATGACGTGGCGGAAGAAATATTGAAGGAACGAAGTTTGCTTTTGTTTGGACTTTCCAGTACCCTCCCGCTTGTCAGTCAGTTGAACGAAGCTCTTCCGGCGCCTTTTGCACCAGGTAGTGATGAAGCACAACAACCCTCGATGTTGGTGGATTATCGCTTGTTACCAGGGGTAAACGTGGGATATCTTCAGATTTTGGAATCTCCGTGGAATCCAGAGATGATCATTCTGGCTGTAATGGGGAACAGCGAACTTGGAATTCCAATGGCTGCAGATGCATTGACAAATGAAACACTCTTGGCCAAACTGAACGGAAATTTTGCAGTCGTATATGGAACTCAAATTTTGACAACTGATACGCGCCTTGGGCAAGCCAGCCAGGGGTTGATTGGCAGCCTGCCGGTTTCTGTGACTGCTGTGCCAACGGACTCCGGTCAAACGCCTTTTCAGACGTCTGAGATTCAGGGGCGGCCAACCTGGATTATGCCAGCTTTTTTGGTAATCACAGTAATTATTGTCATTCTGGCTGGTTTTCGCCTATTAAAGGGGCTGGTCAGGCAAAAACAAGAAAATAAACCTGCTGATGATGACGAGCCTAAATCACCCTGAGATGAGATGATGGTTTCAATGTTACTAGGTATTCTTGCCCTAATATTCTGGGTATCGGTGTTTTTTGTTTTCTATACATATCTTGGCTACCCTCTTATTATGTCTTTGCTTGCCCGGTTAAAGCCGCCTCCCATCCCTTACCCGGATTATTTTCCAACGGTCACATTCCTGATTGCTGCCTACAATGAGGAAGATGCCATAGCCGAAAAGATTGAAAACACACTGGCGCTTGACTATCCGCCGGATAAGTTCCAGATTCTGGTTGCAGCCGATGGGTCGTCAGACCGCACTCCTGAAATTGTCAAAAGCTACGAAACCAGGGGGGTTGAACTGAGTTTTATTCCAGAACGCGGCGGAAAGATGGCGGCAATTACCCGGGCTATGTCGTCAGCAGCGCGCGGCGAAGTTGTGATTATTTCCGATGCCAACAACTATTATGACAGGCAGGCGGTAAAAATCCTGGCAGCGCCGTTTGCCGACCCAACAGTTGGTGTAACTACAGGCGCTAAACTAATTATTGAGGATGGCAGGCACTTGAGTTCATCCGAGGGACTTTACTGGCGTTACGAATCCTCGATTAAGAGGAATGAGACCATTCTTGGAACTTGTACGATAGCAGTTGGCGAAATTCTTGCCATACGACGGGAACAGTTTATTCCCCCCACAGAAAAAATAATAAACGACGATCACTATCTGGTGCTTGATTTTATTCACCGAGGATACAGGATCGTGTACACTCCTGAGGCACGCTCCTTTGAGCATGTTTCCAAGACCGCGATGGATGAGGTGGCGCGCCGTACCCGTATGAATGCCGGCTTATTCCAGACGATTTTTATGTCCCGCAGATTCCTCCCATTTGATAAGCCATTTGTTGTTTGGCAGATCGTCTCCCATAAGTTTTTTAGGGCATTTGTCCCATTTGCCATGATTTTGGCATTCGTTTCAAATATTGCCCTGATTCTTTTTCAAACGCCATCCTCTTCATCCTGGATGTTGTCTTCCACGGTCGGAGTCGTAATTCTTGCCATGCAAGTCACTTTTTATCTAACCGCCCTTCTTGGAAACCTTCTTCAGGCTGGGGGTTATTTGGGAAAGATTCTCTACCTACCGACATTTCTTGTAAACTCCAATTTGGCGACTGCCAAAGGGCTATATAGTTATTTGACCAACAAGCAACAACATATTTGGAAGCGGGTTAGCAGGTAACGTGTCAGTGATTCTTCATTTTGGCGGAACTTATTGATGGCTAATAATTTATCTCGTGCGCGAATATTGGATATTGCCCTCGAACTTATGATTAGAGGGAGAATTTTCGACGGTGCTCGCCTACTTAATCCAAAGGCTTTGACAGTTTTGAACTACCATCGTATCGATGATCCATTCCGACCAGGTTTTAACACGTTTAAGTTAAATGTGAGTGCCACACCGGAAAGCTTTTCGCAACAAATGGCATACGTGAAAAAAAACTACAATGCGATCACATGCGAGCATTTGGCGGCATGGTTGGACGGGAAGATTGATTTACCGCCACGGGCACTTATAATTACCTTTGACGATGGGTATTACGACAATTTGGCGCATGCCCTTCCCGTATTAAAAGCAAACAACCTTCCGTCGGTTATTTTCCTGACAACAGATTTTATGGGAGCAAGCGCCCCGTTTTATTGGGATTTTGTAGCCTATTGCTTTCTTTTTACCAGGAGGGATCATGCAGATCTTCCTGCCATGGGACTCCAATCTTGGAATGACGAATCGACTCGAGACGCCGTTATGCATAGGTGGATTGAGTCGGTCAAAATACTTCCCGAGGCTGAAAAACAACAAGCCATTCAAGATATTGCTGATATCCTTGATGTGTCAGTTCCAGCGAAGGCATTTTTCGATTTGTATCTCACGTGGGATCAGGTGCGCGAATTGAGCCAGAGCGGAGTCGAGTTTGGGGCGCACACAGCAAGTCACCCAATCTTGACTAGGATCTCGATTGAGCAAGTCCGGGAAGAATTGGAAAAATCAAAAAAACGAATTGAGGAGGAAATTAAAAAACCTGTGATAAGCTTTGCATATCCAAATGGGCAGGGAGGTGATTTTTCGCCACAGGTGATTGATGCTGTGAGTAAAGCGGGGATCAAGGTGGCATTCTCGCTGTTGCCGGGTCCGACTCGTTATTCAACGGTCAGGAAGAATCCGCTACAAATTCGACGTATTTTCCTGGGTTACCATGACACCTTTCCCCGGTTTGTTGCCAAGGTGGCTGGTGTCAACCGCTTACTTGGCAGGTGAGCGGGTATTCTTCCGCGATCAGGGGCTTAAAGAGGTTTCTGAAGGATGATCTGGGTGTAACTGGTTAAATATGGATTGGGGTGTGAGACCAGGTATTTGGAATATCTTTCCTCAAGGCTGTTCAATAGGGGAATCTTATCATAGTAGTCGTGCCCAAAAAACGCTCTAAACTCCAGAATTTCATACCCGATTTCTCTGAACATGCTGAGCATGTTTTTTGTAGGACCTTTGCACCAATCATAGTACGCGGGGAATTTTTTATTTTGGAAATTGTCGCGCGGCGCGAAAATTTCAAGCAGTTGCGATGTCAGATTCTCGGGTATTAGCTTATTGGCAACGAATGGGAGCGCATACAGCGTCGGAAAGAAATGTGCCGCAATCCCCCCCTTCTTTAGCAGAGAAAAAACATTTTTATGTAGTTGTTTTCCGTCTCTTACGTGCTCGCAGACCATTTTCGAGAAAATCAGATCGAATTGCCCGCCAGCGCCGATGTTTGGAGAAGAAATATCTACAAGACGCTTGTTATACTCTGACGGTATTTTCTGTAATTCCTCATCGGATATGTCAAAAACCGTATAATTGATACCGGCGCGTTTGATATACTCTATTGAGAATAGCGGGTTGGCTCCTCCGCCAACATCGCAAATATTTCGAAGTTCATGCTTGTCCACTAGTTTCTTTAGTAATTCCTCGTATGAATCCCAAGCCTTGTCGCTTAGGTCGTATGATATTATGGTCATCTTGTTGGCTCCTCGTTGTTAGTCTATTTCCTGGCGTAATAAATTGCGTATCGAACGCAGAATTGAATAAAGCAGAATTAGGATTTTTCCTTTTGCAGAGTAACCAAATTTTAAAAATAGATCTGTTCGAGTGGAATCCGTCCACTCCTTCTTGTATGTTTGTCTTCCACGCGAAAAATCGCCCTCCTTGATTCCCTCCTTAATCGCTTGTTGAATATCATATGCCTGGAGAAGGTGCCCGAGTCCGTATTTACTCCACGACATGTCATACCCCCCCTGATAAAACGAAGCAATATTATTGTAGTAATAGCTTAACGAAACGGCAACGTCTTTTTCCCTCACATTTAAACAGTAAATTCTCAGCCAGTTTCTCTCATGGAATCTCATGGCTATCTGTTGATGAAATTCCTGTATGCCAAGGTCGTTAAGTGAGTACTTGTCCTGGTGCGACTCTCTAACCTGATTTGCCTGTTGCAGCATTGTCGTTAATGCCGCCATAATTTGGGTTTCGTTTATCGACCTGGTATATTTGACTTGACCGGCATGATCTTCTTCTAGAAAACGAGTAAACCGACGCAGGTTTTTTTTCAATCTTCTTAGATTGGAGAAGAAGATTTCCCATGTTTCAGGCAGGCGGGCGATGGATATCTGCTTTGCGGATACATGATTTCCCCAGGAATAATCCTGACTGGTTAGCATTTTTGCGGTCAACGCTGTTTCTGGAACCCCATCCAGACGCAGAATATCCCACTCCACATGTGAGTTGACATAATTGAGCAAGGCGGGTATTACAGTTTCTTCATACCCTTTTCGGGCAATAAAGTCAAGGTGATCGGGAGCAGCCGCGTTTGTTCCCAAAAAGGAAAGTTCGCTATGGTGAATGGGAAAACCAGGAATGAGTGAAGGTCTATGTAAGTAAAGCGGGGCTATACCGAGGATTTCCCCTTTTGCAGTGTCACGAACAACCAGCACCCACAGTCGGTTATCTTTTCCAAAACATTGCCACCACGTTGAAATCCACTCCCAGGTTAGGTATATGTTATTTGCCTGGCTTTTTTCAAGCAACGGGTTCCATTCAGCTTCCAAAGCATGAAATTTCTCTTCAGTATCAATATGTTCCAATTTAAAGTTTGAATTCACGGTTTGAGTCCTGTAAAGTATTGGCATACGCCTTTAGAATTTTTTGGGCAATCGGCTTCCATGAAAATTTGGTTTCGGAAAGATGTTTTGCGTAAGCGCCCATTGTTTCTGCCTGCGCGGGGTCGTTTATGATTTTAAGGATGGCATCAGCTAACACTTCTGGCGCTTCAGGCGGAACCAAATACCCGCTTTTTCCGTCTTCCACCACTTCCGGAAATTCACCCACACTTGTTGCAACCACAGGTTTCCCAAAAGCGTAGGCGACATGGATCGCTCCGCTTTGGGTGCTATAGGTGTATGGAAAAACAACGACATCCGCCAGTTTCATGAGTGACTCAATTTCGTTTATGGGCAGATATCGAAGATCAAAGGTAACTGCGTGATTAATGGACAATTCGTCTACCAACTGCGCAACAGGTTTCATATCCATTTCTTTTGAGGGCATGCCGGCTATCACCAACCTTGTTTGTTCTTGAGCCGCATGCACGCGCGCAAATGCCTTGACCAGATCCGCTACGCCTTTGTCCGGCGTGATGGAGCCAAAGAATAATATGATCCGCTGATCCATACCTAACTGATACTGTTGTCGCAGGACGTCTGTGGGAGAGTTCTGGTTGGTTGATTTTGGAAAAATCATTTCATTTCCATGCACTATCAAGTGCAAGCGCTCGAGAGGAATTTCGTACGTATGCAGGAAGTCATCCCTGATGTTCTCGCTGTGCAGGAAGATAGCGGAAAAATTCTTATAGACTTGATAGTTAATCTGAAGAATAATTGATGAAAGCAGTTCATGATGTTCTCCCCGCTTTATATACTCGTGGCAAATTTGACCTAGGTGCAATCCCCGCAATCTTAGCCACCACAAAAAAAAGGCTTCGAATGGGAATTCGATGCTTCCATACTGGACTATATCGGGCTTGGCGCGGCTCAAATAACTTGTTAATCTGGTCCATTCAACGAACCAGCGGAATCCACGAAAAATCCGTCGGATACCTCTAAATGCTTTGATCATCCATGATTCCAACGCATTACGCGGGATTCTGGATGCCAGACTATCTGTATGAGACCATAATTTTAACAATTTCAGAACTTCAAAGTTGTGTGGAAAATTTTCAAGTTCATAATCCTGGGCAGTGATCAAGGTTACTTTGGCACCTTCGTTTGCCATAGCTGTGCACATCTGGTAGGCGTAATGGATCATTCCGCCAAATCCGCGCTGTTCAACGACGAATATATTCATTGTTGATTCTTTATGATGCATTGGTTATCAGTTCCTGGTACAAGTTGGTTAGTTTGCGTACTTGATCTTGGATGTCGAATTTTTTGCTGGCGACATCAAAACCATTTCTTCCCATTGTTTCTGCCATGTTTTTATCAAGTAATACCTGCAGGCAGGCATCCGCCAGTTCTGGGGAGTTCTCTGGGCTAACAAGCATTCCGTTTATTCGGTTATTAATCATCTCGGGAATTCCGCCAACGCTTGATGCAACGATGGGCTTCATTGCCGCCATTGCTTCCATGAGAACTGTTGGTAAAGCTTCGGTAAGTGATGGCAGGACGAATAAGTCGCTGGCAGCAAGAATTTCGGGGATATCAGACCTTTGCCCGGCAAAGAAAACCCGATTGCCAAGCTGGCGTGATGCAACAAGCTCCCTTAATGATTGCCCGTATTCGCCATCTCCAACGATTAGGTAGTAAACATCCGGGGCGGCATCCAGCAGTTTGGGCATTGCTTCAATCATGTATTGTATGCCTTTTAATTCACGCAAAACAGCTACAGTTGTGATAAGCATGCCGTCTATGGGTATATTAAGCGATCTCCGCTTTTCGTTTTTTGTGGTTGGTGATAGCGCCCTGTAGGGGGATAAATTTATGCCGTTGTATATTGTTATGATTTTATCGCTTCCAAGCCTGCCCATTTTTTGATGGAACTGCCTTGTGGATTCGGATACCGCGATTACTTTATTGCAACAATATCTCAAGCAGGTCCACATCAACTCATTGCGCCAGAATTCCGAGCCGCCTTCTGGAACCCCCACTGTGTGCTGTGTTGAGACACAGGGTATTCCGAGTATTTTTCCGGCTGTGCAACCCAAGACATCTGAAAACTCCAATTGTGTATGGATGAGCTTTGGCTGCCATTTGTGAAGATATCTTAACAAGCGAGGCAAATTTGCCGGGTGACGGAGATATGGAACTGGAACGAAGTCAACTGGAATTCCGATGCGCTCGATTTCGTGTGCCACAGGGTTTCCCTGTTTAATTTGCAGGACGCACACTCTTATGTCAAAAATCCCTCTATCGAATTGTTCCAAGAGAGACATTGTAATGCGTTCGGCACCCCCTGGACCCAGGCTGTCAATGATCCAAGTGATTGGAGTTTTCACAAAACCTCGGTTTCATTTTGGTCTTTCCCCGGAAGTGGAAAACCAATCATATGGAAGGCTCTCACGAGCAATTCCTTTTCACCGAACCAAAGGAATCCGATATATCCACTTGCTCCCGCTGCTGTCACTGCTGCCAAACGGAAGATCGGTGTAAGATTTTCGGTTAGAAAAAGAACTGGGACAGCCAAAACACTGAGAACCATCCCCCCAAGGATGGACGGTGTTAATGCTTCGATGAAGTCTTGCGCTGTTATATTCATTATGCGAGATGCCACGACAAGTTGAATAACAATTCCGAGAAACCCAGCTACCAAGTGCCCAATTGCCACCCCCAGCAAGCTGTATTGAGCGCCTATCCAAAGTCCCAATATCCTCAAGAAGAAGACCGGAATGGTGATCTTGAGCAAAATATCCGGACGTCCAATTGCCTTGTATACATCTCCTGCGTGAAAACCAACAGAATATATCAAAGCATAAATACTTAGAACCTGCATGATGGGAATGGAGTCCAGCCACTGTTCCCCAAAAGCAACCCTGACCAAAGGATCTGCGGTTATGATCATGCCGAGTGAAACTGGCATGACCAATAACTCAACATATCGTACTGTAGACAGGAAGCTTCTTTTCAGGGCATCCATTTGATCCTGCAGGGAGGAAAAGGTTGGGAAAAGCACAGCTGTCATCGTCCAAAGTATGTTGATAACAAGCAGTTCGGGGAGTCTGAATGCGATACTATAAATTCCCAAGGCTGCCGTATTGTAGAAGCGGCCAATTAATACGTAGTCGAAACTGTCCTCGAAGATGGATATCGCGTTATTGCTCATGACCGAGAACCCGTATTTAATCATATCCCTGGCAATGTCGAAATTCCACAGCAATTTGGGTCGCCAGGTGGATACCACCCACAATAGTATTGAAGAAGTCCCGGCACCGGCAAGTTGCCCAAATATAAGCGACCATGGACCGAATCCTGCGAGGGCAAATCCTATGGCAACGAATGCTTTGACGATGGAGTTCCCAATGTCTGGCACCAGTTTTTTTCGAAAATTAAGTTCCCGTTGTATTCGGATATTATGAGTCGAACCGAATGCGTTGATGATAAAGATGAATCCAAGCACCCGGATAATGGGTGCGACTAGGGGTTCACGAAAGAATTCCGCGGCATATGGTGCCACAAAAAAAGCGATGGCGGTAAGTATGGCGCCTAAACACAGATTTAGGGTAAAAGCCAAATTGGAGGCTTCTTCCACATCTTTCTTGCGCTGTATCAAGGCTGCGCCCATGCCCAGGTCATTAACAATGGCAATGTAGTCGGTTGCCAGGGTGGCGAGTGTGACAATCCCGAAATGCTCAGGTATCAGGATACGCGCCAAAACAGAGGTGGTTATCAGGCTGAGCCCCCTACTCAAGCCGAAGGATAAATAGTTCCAGCCCATGCTTCGCGTTGCCTTTTGGGCGATCGCGTGATATGCCTTGTCTTGGTTATTTTCTTCATTCATATAATATTATTGCCTTGGCGTGGATAGAGAATGGGTTTGGGTGTGTTATTGGAGATGGCAATTCCCGCTTGAGCCATGCCGATCAGCACCCAAATAAAACGGAAAAATATGCCGTGAAGGAAAATGGCGCCCACCAGAAAGGTGAGCAGAGACATGAGAATGGCTGACATCCAGGATGACCAGTCAAGTGAATATGAAAACCCCAGAAATCTCTTTTTAGAATCAAGAAGACTTTTGAAGAGGCTGTAGAAAAATGCAGAAAACGCGATGAAGCCAATGATGCCCATTTCTGACAGAATTTCCACATATAATGAATGCGCAGAAACTTTGGTGTCTCCTCCGATCGTCATTTTATTTCCTGTTAACCCAAGTTTGCCTGCATAGTGCCAATAATTCTCACTATAGTTGCCAAACCCAACGCCAAGGAACGGATTCTGCTGGAACATACCCAGTCCAGCCAGCATTGATGACTGGCGGGCATTCACAGATTCATCCTCCGTGGCGCCACTATCCTCCTTATTAAAAAATACCTCCAAAGTCAGGTATCGTTGCGTGTAACTTGATGGCAGTATGATAAGCAAAAGAACTAATACCCCTAATCCTGCCACTATGGTAGGGGGCTTCACCCGTAAATCGCGGAGAATAAATGGTGCGACTGCCCCAAGCGCTACAATGGCACCTCGGCTACCTGTGTAAACGGCAGCCAAAAAGATGATTGCCGCCCCTCCTCCAAGCAATAGTTTTTTTATGGTGTCGTTTGTGAAGTTGATTCTATAGAGTAGTAGTGGAATCGTGGCTACCAGAACCTGTCCCCAAATATTTGCTTCACCAAGGGGACCCGCATATCGTAGTTCACCTGACTCACCGACTTGTCCATATGCACTTAGTTGCGCAAAATCTGAAGCCTGTCCGATACCGGTAGCCATCCTAATCACACCATGAATCGAAAGAACTATAATAACCGACATCAAACTCCACGCCCCTTTTTCCCATTTTTCTCTTGTATCTAAGCAGGCAAATACCATAATGCCCGTTAGTATATCTTTTGTAATATCAATCAGGATACTAAACGAATTGGTTTCATTAAATGAAACGAAGGTTGAAGCAACGATTGCAAGATAGAGGCATAGCAACATCCATTCTGTGCGTGTTATTGAGGGGAGTCGGGAGAATTTACCTGTTTTTAAGGAGTAGTTTATCAGCAGACTTAAGCCAGTGAGTGCAATCAATGGACGATTAACGCCTGGCAGTCCTTTTTCGGTGAGAATATCTGAGAAGTTACTGAACACCGAGATTATAAGTAGGTAAGCTCCTAGTTCGGGATGCTGAACGACCAGAATTGCCAATATAATACCAAGGATGCCAGCAACGATGTAGGTAGCAGAGATGCTCGACGAGGAATTAATCGCGATTGCAATTGAAACGGATAAAACGATTCCCATAACAACAAAGGGCGTCCAGGAAATATCCTTGGAACTGAATCCTTTGAGAAAGGGGGACAGTGTATTCTTCTCATCAATACTGGGTAATTTGGGGTTATTTTTTTTCATATTTATCGTCAAATTTTCCCGATTATATCCTAAAATTGTATCATCTTAAAAACGCGAATTGCATCACGGAAAATGTTACCATGGGAAGTATCGTTGGATCAGGAAA